>DAOTVS010000227.1:0-9675 GCA_034436375.1 Anaerolineae bacterium
AGATTCCACTGATTCTTGACCTGAAAGGCGCGGAAAAGCTCGCCAGCCAGGTAGCAGGCTGCGCCCCGGCCGACACGACGCAGGGTGATGGCGGGGTAACCCGAGTCCTCGCCGACCGGCGACCAGCGGAGAAGGGCCTTGCCGTCGGTGCGCAGGTAGATCTTGCGCAGGCGGGCCAGGGTCTGCACTTCGGCTGCAGTGGGCTGGGCAAAAACAAAAGTAGCCTCGGCCAGGTGGGGCATGTCGAGAGCGCCGGGTTTGAGCCGGGGGTCGGTAACCTCGATATAGGCATGGGTCTGGTCATAGGTGGCCACACGGCGTAGGCCCAGGAGGTCCTCGAGGGCGAAACGGCCCGTGTCATGATACTGGGCGTCGAGCGTTCCAGTGAGGGCGCTGGCAATGAGTGTGCCGCCCTTGCTGACCCAGCTCTCGAGCCGGCGCACCAGATCAGCAGAGAGGTAGCGCTGGTCGGGCAAGATCGCGACCTGTAGCTCGTCGAGGTGCGCCAACAGCCCCTGCTCGTTGAGCAGGTGGTGGGGCACCATAGCCTCGCTCAGCAGACGATGGGCGCCGCGGGCCGTCATCTCGTCGACAAAGAGGGCTGGCTCCTGAGCAGTCAGGGAGGCGTTGGTCGAATGCAACACGCCCACGCTATAGACCGGCTCGCTGCCCACCAGGAGCGACTCGCGCTCGCGCACAAAGGACAGCGTCTTGCCCAGCTCCTGCATGACGGCAGGGGCTACATCGTAATCCTGGGTCATCTGGTAGCCGATCCAGGTCAGCCCGCCGTGGGCCAGGGTCGTCGCGACCTCCTGCTGCATAGCGAGCGCCGGCTTGGAGCCCCAATCGCCCCACCATTGCAAGAAGGCCGAGTTCATGATATCAAAGGGCCGGCCCAGAGTGCTCCAATAACTGGAGAAGTAGCTGCCGTTGAAATACTGGTCGTCGGGGAAGATATCGGCCACCAAGGCGCCGATGCCCGCAGGCACCACTTCGGGCTGACGCGGCGCATAGCCCCAGTTGATCGAGACGATGATCTCCGGTCGGTGCTTATGGATGACGTCGCAGATCTTTTGCCGCACCTCACGGTGTGCGCCCAGTGACCAGGCCACATATTCGCGGTAGGCCGGATCATCCTTGCCCGTCGGCAGGGCCTTGCCGCCCGAGTCTTCGGCAAAGCGTTGGCGGCAAGCCGGGCAATAGCAGATGCTGTGGGCATAGGTGCCATCGAAGAACATCGAGTCAACATCATAGTGGGTGACGATCTCCTCGATGTGGGGCAGCATCCACTCGTCCACTAACGGGCTGAGCAGGCAACAGGAAATCCCCTGCGGGTTGCCCTCGATGTCACGGATGAGCCAATCGGGATGATCGTGCGCGACGGGCTCACTGTTGAAGGTATGATAGTAGCCGATAGCCTTGATGCCACGCCTGTGCAGCGCCTTGATCTGCTCTTCGAGCATATCAAGGCCGGGCTTGAGATGCGGGTGGACATAGCGAATAGAACCTTTGCGGTAGAAAGAATAACCATAGCCGCACTTGGTGAACACGGAAACGGCCTGCGCCCCTGTTTCCTGCAGGCGCGCCGCCCAGCGCTCAGCATCAAAGTGGGCAGCCAGTCCCTCAGTAGTGCCGGGGCTGTGAAAATCGAAGAAGAGCTTGCGGAAACTGGTGTCATACCAGGAGGCCATCGCGATTCTCCTTTCTTGAACCTGAACCCACCACTGCAGGCGGGTAATGGCCCACGGGCTGGGCAGATTGCACCCGACGCCGCCCCGTCGCTGGCATAGCGAGCAGCGGCCAGGCGATGTGCTCTGCCGAGTGGATCATGGTTCGCAGGCCATGTAAAACTGCGGATGACGTCAGCGGACGTCATCCGCAGAGGGTTACATTTTGATCGCGCCGGAGGTCAGGCCGCGGATAAAGGCTCGGCTGCTGAATGCGAACAGGATAAAGAGCGGCAGGCCGCAGATCACATAGCCGGCGTACATGGCACCTACATCACGAGCCGTGATCAGTGTAGATAGCTGAAGCACGGCCAGGATGGCCGGGTAACGCTCGGGCCGCGAGAGCACCATGATGGGCCAGATGAACTCGTTCCAGACACCGTTAATCTGCAACACGATCAGGGTGGTCAGGATCGGCTTGGCCAGCGGCATGGCGATTGAGACGAGCATCCTGGCCTCGCTGGCGCCGTCGATGCGGCCGGCCTCAAAAAGTTCCGGCGGCATCGAGGCAAAAAACGTCCTGAGCACGATGATCTGGAAGGCCTGTGATCCCGCCGCCAGGGGCAGCCATACCCCCAGATAGGTGTTGTTCAACTTGAGCGACACGGTGACCACAAAACAGGTGATCAAAGTCAGGATGCCCGGAATCATCAACAACGCCAGCACGGCGAGGTAGAAGAACTCGCGCCCCGGAAAGGGGTAGCGCGCAAACGCATAGGAGGTGAGCGTGCTGCAGACGATGCTGACCGTCACGGTGCCCACCACGAAGACGGCGCTGTTGATCAGGTAGGAGCCCATGACCGCAAAGGCTTTCACATAGTTATGTACGTGCAACGGCAGGGTGGGCAGCCACATGGCGCTGGCCATCTGCTGGTCATCCTTGAAGGACAGCTCGAGCAGCATGATCACGGGCACAAAGGTAATAAAGCCCAGGATCCCCAGCACGATGCTGATGGTCCAATCCCTCTTGAAGCGAAAACGATGTATTGACCTGTAGCGGGTAGGTGCCCCGGTTCCTCGTGAGATCTCTGTGGTTGCGCTCATGATGCCTTTCCTATCAGTTGGCCTGGTACTCAACGCTGGAGCGCACGGCCGCATTGTTGATCAGCGTGAGTCCGAAGATCAAAATGAACAGCACTACACCGATGGCGCTGGCGACGCCGTAGCGGCTCGCCGTCATGGCGGCCTGGTACATCTCCCACGCTGGTACGGTGGTGGCATTGCTAGGGCCGCCATGGGTCACCAGCAGTTGCATACCAAAGCCCTGCAGGGCGCCGATCACGTTCAGGATCAGAATCAGCCGGATCTGGGGCACGATCAGGGGCAGCTCCATCGAGAAAAAGCGGCGCAGGCTCGAGGCGCCATCCATGATGGCAGCCTCTATAATCTCGCCCGGGATGGCTAACAGGCCGGCCAGGTAGATCAGCATGCCCACACCGTCGATCCAGGGGAAGCCCATAAACATCAGCGAGGGCAGTGCCGTCGCTTCCCCATTCAGGAAAGGTAGTGGCTTCATATGAAAGGCGACAAGGATCGCGTTGAAGAGGCCCACGTTGGGCTCGTAGAGCTGGCGCCACACCAGGATGCCTACCACTCCCGGCACCACCAGGGGGATGACAAACAGCAAACGGAAAAAGTAGGCGGTCCTTTCACTGCGTAGACGGTAGATGAGGGCCGCGCCGAAAAGGGGAAACACCAGGGCCCGGATTACGCTCCATGTAGCCAGGAAGATCATGTTGACAAAGGCCTTGCCGAAGATGACAGGCGAGGTGAAGATCTCTTGATAGTTCTGTAGCCCAACCCACTTGGCGGGGCGGAAGCCATCCCAGATGGTAAAGCTGTGGTAAAATGCCGATATGGCGGGGAAATACGAGAAGGTCAGGAGCAGGGCAAAGGTGCCGGCGATCATCAAATAACAGTACCAGTACCTCTTGATGCGCCTCCACGTTTCGCGAGCATCAGTGCGTTCCGACGAGGCCGGTTGCCTCTTCGACTCGGCCATGATCAACCTCTTTCTTCGGGGTGCGGCCTGGCGGGTGGGGCTACCGGATCGCACCATGGCCTGGCGCGATAGGAACCACGGTGCACTGACCCGCGCTGGGGGGCTACTGAGGCGCCCAAAAACGCTCCAGAGCCAGTACCTTGGGCCAACACAGGTTTTGGGAATAAGACAGAACAGGGGGTGGGGGGCAATGCCCCCGCCCCCTGATGCGCATGGGCAGTAGCTAGCTGATCTTCCAGCTTGGGTTTGCCTCCAGGACCTTGTCGACCTCGGCCTTGAGGGCATCCTTGGCGGTCGATATCAATGCGTCGTCCGTCATCTCGTTGGGCAAGTACTGCTGCCACACTTTGTACTCCGCTTCCAGGCCGCCAGTCGAGAGGGTCTGCCAGCTTTGGTACGGCACGGCGCGGTCATAGGGCTGGTTGAAGGGTGCGAGCTCGGGCATGCCCTCGGCGCCCTTGGTGAGGGGCACCATGCCGGTTTCCTTGAGGATCTGGGTCACGTTCTCTGGCTTGCTGGAGTACATGAGCCAATCCATGCAGGCAGTGACCTTGTCCGGGTCCTTTTGTGCCAGATACCCGGGCATGTGATACTGCATGGCACCCCAGGCGCCCTGAATGCGCACGACCTTCTCAGGAGCAGCGGGCCAGATGTCTTTGGTGATGATGGGGAAGGCGAGCCAGCCAAATTCGAAGGGCGGCGGCGAGGCCTTGAACTGGCTGACGGCCCAGTTACCCTCCATGTACATAACGACCTTGCCCTGGCGCCAGAGCGTACGGTAATCAAGCTGTCCCTGGTAACCGACAGGGAAGTAGGGGACCATACTCTTCAACAGATGCGCCATCTCGACAAAAGCATTCCAATCGGGGAAATCACCCTTCTGGAAGTGGGTAGCCAACTCTTGCGCGGTGATGACCTTGTTCTTGTCATCGTCCCACTGGTAGATCTTGTCCCATAGGAGCTGGTTGTAGACATGGGCCTCATACCAGTGGGGGAAACAGCAGTCGGCCGAGGAGATGTCGGCGCCGTAGGGAATGTAGCCCTTGTCGAGCAGCTTTTTCCAGGCAGCCGCAAAATCGCCCCAGGTCTTGGGCTCATCGACAATGCCAGCATCCGCAAAGGCCTTTTTGTTATAGACGGTCATGACGCCGGCGCCGTCCATGTTGACGCCGTAGAGCTTGCCGTCGGGTCCCGTCTGGGAAATGATGGCGATATCCTGGAACTGGTCCATCCACTTCTGGTTGCCAGCGACGTAGGGGTTGGGCTGGTTCATGGACTCGGTGAAATCGAGGATCCAACCCTGGCTGACGTGCGGCCAGAGATCCTCGGTGTTGCCCCAGAAGATATCGGGGCAGTCCTGGGCGGTTATACGCGCCTGCAGCCACTGTGCATAATCCGACCCAGCGGGGAAGCGGTACCACTCGATCTTGATATTCGGGTGGAGCTGGGTGTACGCATCCGCAATGTTCTGGTAGGCCACATGCTTGACCGTGCCTGGGTCGAGCTGTGCGTTGGGATCAGTGGGTTCGGCGCTCTGAGCCCAGTGCAAGATCGTCATCTGCTTCTGGCTCTGCGCGGGTTCGCTGACGGCGGTTGTTGCTGCAGCGGTCGGGGCCTGGGTGGCCTCACTAGAGGCAGGGGCTTGAGTGGCCTCGCTGGATGCAGGGGCCTGGGTAGGCTGCTCGGCCGGCTTGGGCGCACATGCCGCTACTACGACGCCTGCAGCAGCCAGGCCAAACATCTTGAGCATGTCACGACGGGTAACTTTCTTGCTGAGCATACGATTCTCCTTATGAGGTCTCGGGCAGGGCTTATGGCTCCCATACTGGCGTGATGGCAGCAAGCCCGGCTTGCAACGCTCGAACAATGGCATCGGCGATCACGGTCACCAAAACCGGTTGGTCACCTCCTTGTCTGTCAAAGCGCTAGCATGAGATAACTACACTGCCTGGCAGCAGGCAAAAATGCCCCTATTGTTGACGCGATAGCCCTTATCCGTTACATTATAATACAGGCTGGCGGCAGTGCCTGCCATTTTCTGCCAGCATTTGACAAGGAACGGAAGTAATCCATGCCAACCCGTGAGCAATCACTCTCTGAGCTGCGCAGCGCGTTAGCGCACCTGGATGACCCTCCCTACCTCGAGAACCATCCTCTGGCTCAGCGCATCAGTTTCATTGCCGAAGCGCCCGCACTCTCCCGCGGGCAGCTCCTACGGCGGACTCTGCGCCTCGCCATTGAGGCGCTTGACCCCGGGACTGAGGCATTGTGCGATGGCCCCGAGGCTCGCTCTTACGAAGTCCTACACCGCTACGCCATTGCCCGGCAGAGCATGGTGGCCATTGCCGCCAAGCTCGATATCAGCGAGCGCCAGGCCTATCGCGAGCTGAGGCGCGCGCTCGAAGCTCTGGAACAGGTCCTGAGTGAACTGGCTTCCGGCTCGGCCAATGGCCTGGGCTTATTCGGAAAGGCGCCCACCCCGGCAGCCAAGGTCCGTGAGGAGGTAGAACGCCTGTCGCGCGGGAACAGCCAGGAGGTCGACATTGCCCAGTTGGTGATAGGCACCCTGGAGAGCGCCCAGTGCCTGGCCCAGGAGCGTGCGGTAGAGATCCGCCTGGTGCGCCAGCCGCCAAGTCTCATTGTGACGGCCAATCGCGTCATGCTGCGGCAAGCGGTGCTCAATCTCCTCAGCCACATGGTATCTGTTGCAGCAGCGGGCGGTTCGCACACCGGGGTCGAGGTGGCCGTCGAGCGTGTGGACAGCCATGCTGTGGTGCAGATGACCTACGGAGGGGGCGTTCTAGAGGAAATGCCGCCCTCAGAGAGCCCCTATGCTGTGGCGGCCCAGTTGCTCGATTCCCTCGGCATCCGCTGGACGCAGGAAACTACCGCTCAAGGCGTCACCCGGGTTTCCCTGCCAGTCCCTCTGGCGCGGGAGCACAAAGTGCTGGTCGTGGACGATAATGAGGGCATCATTGCCCTGTTTCGGTGCTATCTGCGCCACCAGCCCTACCGAGTGTTGGGCGCGACCAGCGCGGAGCAGGCCCTCGCCCTGCTCGATACGGAGCGACCCGACCTGGTCATCCTCGATGTCATGATGCCCGACCGTGACGGCTGGGAGGTCCTGCAAGCCATGCGCGCCCGGCCAGCCGGCGCCAAGGCGCGCGTCATTGTCTGTTCGATCATCAACGACCCGCACCTGGCCGCCGCGTCGGGCGCGAATGGCTTTCTGCACAAGCCGGTGGATCAGGCCCGGCTCGTGCAGGCCCTGGAAAGGGTAATGAAGGAAGGATAGAACACGAGGGGGGCAGGGGGGCAGGTCACTTGAGCGACAGCCCCCCTGCACTCCTCGTGTTCTATCCTTCCTTCACTGTATAGTTTGGCTTGGCAATCTCCAGCCCCGCATACAACAGATCGGTCACTTTGCCACTTGGGATGCCAGCTGCCTGCGACAGGGTAAAGTATCCACCCAGGCGGCGCAACGCCTCCTCCTCATAGCTGGTCGCCGTCACCGCAACGATCGGGATGTCGCGCAGGGTCTCGTCCTTGCGCAGGATCTGCACCACCTGAAAGCCATCCATCTCTGGCATCAGCAGATCCAGCAGCACCAAATCGGGCGTTTTCCGCCGTACGCTGCGCAGCCCCTGGGCCCCCGAGTGCGCGCTGATTACGTGTATATCGGCGTTAAGAGAGCGCAACATACGCGCCTCCATGCTGACAAAACCAGGGTCGTCGTCGATGATCAGGATAGTGCTGCCGGGCCGACAGTAGCAGCTCACCACGCGCTGCAACGACTCGCGCGAGATAGGTTTGGTCAGGCAATCGTTGATTCCTGTAGGATCACGGAGCCAACTGGGGCTAGGCAGCGAGCAGCGCAGGATGGGCACCCTGTAGCGCCGACTCTGCTCTCCCACCGGCCCCAGCCAAGCTTCACTAGGTGCATCGGGCGGCAGGTTGATAATGATAGCCAGGGGATGTTCCGCCTCTATCATACCCTCAGCCTCCGCAGGACTCTCTGCCGGCAGGATCCGGCGGCTGCCCAGATAGCGGGCCACCATCGCAGAGATACCAGGGTCGGGATCCACCACGATCACCGGCGCCTCGTGCGAGTCGGCGCGGCGCCGGTCGGGGATATGTTGCAACTCAGTAGTCTCTGGCAGGGCCCCGGGCAGCGGCAGAGTAAAGTGGAAAGTGCTGCCCTCGCCCACCGTGCTCTCCGCCCACATCCGGCCTCCGTGCATCTCCACAAAGCGCCGGCTGATGGTGAGCCCCAGCCCAGCCCCGCCGCGGCTGCGCGGGCCTGGGTCCGCCTGGCGGAACTCCTCGAAGATGTGTTCCAGGTTCTCGGCTTCGATGCCGACCCCCGTATCGTGCACGACCACCTCCACCGCTTCCGCTGCCAATTGGATGCGCACATCGATGCGTCCATGGTCCGTAAAGCGGACTGCATTGTTGAGCAGATTGAGCATCACCTGGCGGATGCGTGTGCGGTCGATGAAAAGCTGCGGCATCTGCTCGGGGGTCACCAAGCTGTACTCCAGGTGACGCTGTTTCAGAAGGGGGGCTATCGTCTGCACGGCCTCGCCGATGACGGCGCGCACATCCGCCAGCTCGCGGAACATGGGCAGACGCGAGGCATCGATTCGGGAGAGGTCCAGGATGTCGTCAATCAAGCTTTGCAGATGCTTGGCGGCCCGGTACATTTCACGGATGTCGCTTTCCAAGTCGGGCGTCCAGCCCACGCCATCATAGCTTTCCGGCGCCAGGTACATGATCTCGGCAAAACCCACGATGAGGTTGAGCGGGGTGCGCAGTTCGTGGCTTACGTTGGCCACGAACTGCTCCTTGAGCACACGGCTCTCCTCTGCCGCCTGGCGTGCGACCAGCAACTCGTCATTGGCCCGCTTGAGCGAGGCATAGGCCTCATCCAACGCTTTGAGGGTACGGTTCAATTCGCCCTGACGATCGCGCAGTTGCTGAATGAGCGCGCCCTGACGCACGGTCGTCTCCCGCTCCCAAAAATCCACCAACTCCAACGCCCGGCCGGTCAGTATACCCACCCCGACCATGATTGCTATGAAGAAGAGCCAGAAGGGCGCCGTAGGGTGCAACAGGAGCGAGGGCACCAGGACGAAGAGGATGCCTGTTGCGGCGGCACCGGTCGCCACACAGGCCCATTGGCCCAGGAGCAGGCCGGCGACCAGCACCGTCAGTCCAAATAGGGAGAGGGTAACGGATTGTTGAAAGACCCGGTAGATAATGGCGTTGACGCCCAGGCTGCCAGCCACATAGATCTGCGCCGTCCGGTGCGGCCAACCCTGGCGCAGGGCCAAGGTCACGATCGCCAGGGCCATGACTGCGCCCCCAGTAGCCATCTCAGAGGGGTTGGCCGTGCGCGTCTCGGGCACCCAGAGGAAGAGCAGCCAGGCTCCGTAGAAAGTGAGCACTGCCAGCAAGAGCAGGAACTGCCGGCGGAAGGTGACAAAGCCGCCCTCGCTGGGCTCGGCCTCTCGTCCAAACAAACGCTTCTTGGCCATGGTGATATCCCTGCAACTGGATAAACCTCACGATGTCGACACGAGAGGCCCTATTGTAACACATTTCCGCTGCCAGGCCCACTTGCCTATGACAGCGGGAGGCCATTCAGGAGCCTGCGCCGCCCCTATCCATATCGGGCAGGTTATCTAGCAGGCCTTGCAGGTCCAGGGTGAGCTGGCCCTCTTCGTCGGTGTGGATGCGGTTCTCACGTTGCAGCCAGTTGACCGCCTCCTCGATCCGCCCCTCCAGGATCAAGCGGGCAAAGGGAGAGGGCTCCTCGGCCTGTGATGAGGGCTCGGGGCTGGCGCGGCGGAAGCGGCTGCGTACGGCGCCGAGCACATCCCACATCATCTGTTGGCGCAAGTCGGCAAGGCGCTCGTCGGCCCCCGACCAGCCTTCCAGCAGGGC
>DAOTVS010000228.1:0-24915 GCA_034436375.1 Anaerolineae bacterium
ACGCTGGCCTGCCCTGGCCGCCGCCGTCGCCGGACTGGTCGGCACCCTGACCAATACCTTCGGCGTGCTGGGCATCCTCATCTTCCTGGGCACCCTGCCCGTGGCCCTGCTGGTGCCCGTCTTCTCCATGAACGTGCCCATTGAGATTGCCCTGGCGCTGGTGGTCACCATCCCCACCGTCGCCGTCCTGCGGGCTATGGGGAAAGGCCGCGTCGCCGCCCTGCGCGACTGATCCCGTTTCACGTTTTACGTTTCACGTTTTACGTTTTACGTTTTCCGTCCACCCGTCATGGGTTCTCGAGTGCCACCTGCCCCTCCGGCCCGACCAGCACCGCCTCACGCCCGCCGCGCTCTTGCTGCACGGCAGCGACGACCCTGCCGGTAAAGGAATCGGTCTGGCGCGAGCGCAGACGCATGGCCAGGGCCACGGCGATGGCCGCCATGGGCGCGCCGGCCTGCCACCCTTCCTCGACGGCCCACGTACCGTCGCCGCCATCGCCGGCCGGCGCGGTGATGGCCTCCAGGTGTGGGTCCCGGGCCAGGGCGCGCGCGGCCAGGTCGAGCAGCTGTGAGCGGACCGCACTGCCGTGCTGCCACAGGTCCGTGACCTGCGGCAGATCAAGGGCAAAGGGGCCCTGCGCCAGCAACTCCAGGCCCTCGCCGAGCGCCTCCAGCATGCCAAGTTCGATGCCGTTGTGCACCATTTGGGCAAAATGCCCGGCGCCACTGGGCCCGATGCGGGCGTAGCCATCCTCCACGGCCAGCAGATGGAAGAGAGGCTCGGCCATCTGAAAGGCCTCGACCTCGCCGCCGACCATCAGGCACATGCCATTGCGCGCTCCCTCCAGGCCGCCGCTCGTGCCACAATCGAGAAAATGAATATGCCGCTCCTTCAGTTGGGCAGCGCGGCGGATGGAGTCGCGGTAGAACGAGTTGCCGCCATCGATGATCGCGTCGCCGGGAGAGAAATGCTCGGACAGACCGCCCGGGCCAAAGAGAATGTCATCCACCGGCTTGCCGGCAGCCACCATCAGCCAGACCGTGCGCGGCCGCGCCAGCAGGCTTGCCATCTCCTCGATCGTCTGCGCGCCGACCGCTCCCATGCGCACCATCTCGTCGACCTTTTCGTGGGTGCGGTCATAGACGACCACGCGCTGCCCCTGGGCCAGCAGATTGAGCACCGCGTTCTGGCCCATGCTGCCCAAGCCGATCAAGCCATACCCCGTGTTGATTGCCTGCAAGGTTGTTTCCTCCTCGCCGGAATGGGGTCACCTGGGGCTCTGTTCGTTGCCTATTGTACGTTCGAGGCCGTATCCTGCCAAGCCGGAGAGGTACCCGCGGGTACGGGGCCCCATGGGCCCTGCAACACTCAGCGTGGCAGTCACAATGCAGGTTGCTCCAACAGTGAACTGCACCCGGCAGGGGATAGTGTTTGACAAGATGTACACTTGGCGGTACGTTTGTCAGTACGAGAAGGGGGTGTGCCATGATCAGGTGCTCGTATTGGTGGTCGCCCTGGGGCTACGCCGCAAAGGCAGCAGGGCTGACGTCTACGAATTGGCCCGGAGAGTGCTTCGTCTGCGCTTGCTGGAAGAGCCGCAAGCATACGCCGTGACCGAGGAGAACCCAGGTGATTGACCTCCTGATCGTTGCCGACGATCTGACGGGTGCGCTGGATACCGGGGCGCAGTTCGCGCGCTATGGGCGACGCACGCTGGTGAGCTGGGCCGGCGGTGGCCTGCCCCCGGCGGATGCAGACGTGTGGGTGCTGGATACGGAGACACGGGCCCTGCCCCCGGCGGAGGCGCGTGCTGCGGTGGCGCAGGCAGTGGCCCCATTCTTGCCGGTACTCCACATCTACAAGAAGGTCGATTCTACCCTGCGCGGCCCCATTGGCGCTGAGCTGGAGGCGCTTCTGGCGCTTGGAGTGGCGGAGCAGGCCCTCCTGGCGCCCGCTTTCCCGGCACAGGGACGCACGGTGCTGGGGGGCGAGCTGCGCGTGCACGGTCAACCCCTGGCGCAGACGCCCTTTGCCCAGCCGGGGCGGGCGACCTCGCTGGTGGGCGAGCTGATTGCGGCCTCGACCGGGCTGGCGGTGGGCAGCATGGGCCTGCAGCAGGTGCGGCAGGGGGGGCAATCCCTGGCGCGGGCGCTGGCCGCGCAAACGGAGCCGGTGCTGGTGCTGGATGCGCTGGCCGAGGCCGACCTGGCCGTGGCAGCGCAGGCGGCAGTGCTGGCCGGGCGCGACCGCCTGCTGGCGGGGTCGGCGGGGTTGGCGGCGCAGTTGCCGGCAGCATGGGGTTGGGTGCCCCCTGATCTCGCTGCGGCCCCGGCAGCCGTGGCGGGGCCTATCCTGTGCGTGGCCGCCACGAAACACCCGGCGCTGGCCGGGCAGCTCTTGCATCTGCAGCGGCAGGCTCAGCCGAAAGTCGTCAAGGACGTGCTGCCCGGGATCCTGCCGGGCGGAGAGCCCGCGGCAGCCCACGCGGCGGCGGCGGCGGTGGCAGAGGCGCTGGCCCAGGGGCGTGACGTGGCGCTGACGCCCCTGGGCGCCCCGCTGGTGGCCGGGGGAGATCGGCTGGTGGTGGCGCTGCTGGGGCGCATTGCGGCGCAGGCGCTGCAGCAGGCGCGGCCGGGGGCCCTGATGCTGACGGGGGGTGACACGGCGATGGCCGTCTGCCGGGCACTGGGGGCGGAGGCGATTATCGTGGAGGGGCAGGTGGAGCCGGGCGTGCCCCTGGGGAGGCTCGCTGGCGGGGAGGCCAATGGCCTGCCCATTGCCACCAAGGCGGGCGGGTTTGGCGATGAGGGCGTCCTGTGGCGCATGGCCTGCGCACTGCGGGGCAGAGCGCACGAAATCCCCACCGGTTCTTCATAGGGGTTTCACACTTGTGACCGGGGCGAGTGCATCTGATACATGGAGGAAACGATGAGTGAGGACGGACGCCCAATCCTGGCCGTGACGATGGGCGATGCGGCGGGGATTGGGCCGGAAGTGATCGTGAAAGCGCTGGCCGATAGCCGGGTGCACCGCTCGTCGCGGCCATTGGTGATCGGCGATGCGGGGACGATCGAAGCGGCCGTGGAGCTGACGGGCGTGGACGCGCGGGTGCTCGCAGTGCACAGCCCCGCCGAGGCCCGCTTTGCCCCCGGCACCATCGAGGTGCTGGATCTGGCCAACATCGACCTGCCCCATCTCACCATGGGGCGGGTCAGCACCATGGCCGGGCAGGCCGCTTTTGAATACATCCGCAAGGCGGTCGAGTTATCTCTGGCGGGCGAAGCGGCGGGCATCGTCACGGCGCCGCTGAACAAGGAAGCGCTGAACCTGGCCGGCCATCCCTATGCCGGCCATACGGAGGTGCTGGCGGACCTCTGCGGGGTGCGGGGCGTGGTCATGATGCTGGTGGCCGGCGCCCTGCGGGTGAGCCATGTCAGCACGCACGTAGCGCTGCGCGTCGCCTGCGACCGGGCGCAGCGCGAACGCATTGTGACCGTGGGCAAGCTGACGGCTGAGGCGACGCAGCGCCTGACCGGCGAGCGGCCGCGCCTGGCGGTGGCCGGGCTCAACCCGCATGCCGGCGAGGGGGGGCTCTTTGGGCGCGAGGAGATTGAGCAGATTGCCCCGGCCGTCGCGGACCTGCAGGCGGCCGGGATCGATGCCTGCGGGCCCCTGCCGCCCGACACGGTCTTCCTGCGGGCTGCCCGGCGCGAGTTTGACGCCGTGGTGGCCATGTACCATGACCAGGGGCACATCGCCGTCAAGTTGCTGGGGTTCGATGAGGGGGTCAATGTGACCCTGGGACTCCCCATTGTCCGCACCTCGGTGGATCACGGCACGGCCTTTGATATTGCGTGGACGGGGGTGGCCCGCCCCGACAGCATGGTTGCCGCCTTGCTCCTGGGGGCGCAGATGGCAGGAAGCGCTCGCCCGTCGAGTGCATCTCTGGCTCGCGGGTGACCGGCTTCCTCGCTTGGCGCCGGCTCGGTATGGATCCCCTCAAGCAGGCTAAAGTGTCGGTGAGGTTGCCCGCCAGAATTGTCCGACTCCGAGGCTTGTAGTAAGGGAGAACGTGCACCGGGCTGGCAACAGAGAGGTCTCTTCCAGCCGTTTGGCTCTGTTGCCAACCCGGTGCACGTTCTCCTTTACTACAAACGTAGCGGACGGCGGTTCTGGGATGCGCTCACAACCCGCGCTGCTTTGTCGGTAAAAACAGAACGCTGTATAATTGAATCCTCATACATACCATAGCCAGCCTGGTTCGCCGGCGAGCCGCTGGGCATTTCGTCTAGAAGGGGTGCCTTGCCTTGTCCTGGGATCTGCTCACTGGTATCACCGGCTTGCGGCGAGCCCTGGCCTTACCGCGCCGCGCTGCCAGGCCCCTCGCCTGCGCCGGCCTGGCCCTGCTGACCGTGGCCCTTTCCTCATGCGGCCTGGTGGCGCCGCCGCCGACGCCCACACCCACGGCCACCGCAACGGCGACAGCCACACCGACCCTCACGCCCACGGCCACCGCCACACCGACCCTCACCCCCACCGCCACGTCCACGCCGACGCTGACGCCCACCGCGACCGCCACCCCAACCCATACGCCGGCGCCTCTGCCCACGGCGAGCCCCAAATCAGCCCTGCTTTCGCCCATGAGCTTTGAATGGCAGGACTGGAACAACTGCGGCGTGGTCTCGGCGGAAATGGTGCTCTCTTACTATGGCGTACAGAAGAACCAGTATCAGATCGCTGCCGTGCTCAAGCCCTACGTGGATGACAAGCACGTGGCGGCCAGCGAAATCCTGGGCTACCTGGCCCAGTACGGGCTCAAGGGGAATATCTACGTCGATGGCACGGTCGATCGCCTGGAGCAGTTGGTAGCGGCGGGCATACCGGTGATGATCCAATCCTGGCTGGATAACCGCCCGACCGGCCACTACCGGGTCATCCGTGGTTATGACAAGGCAGGGGGCTACCTGATCCTCCAGGATGCCTACTATGGCCCAGCGGTTCACTATACGCCGGCACAACTCGAGAAGGTGTGGGAGCCCTTCAACTATAACTATATCCCCATCTACAAGCCCGAGCAAGAGGCAACGGTGCGCAGCATCATCGACGCCGATTGGGATCCGGCCGCGATGTACAAACGGGCCGCTGCAGATGCACACCAGTGGACTCAGGATAGCCCGCAGGACCCCTACACCTGGTACAACCTGGGCGATGACCTCTTGGGCCTGGGCGATATCCAGGGCGCCATCCAGAACTACGAAAAGGCGATCGCCATCGGCCTGCCGCCGCACATGTTCTGGTACCACTTTGGCCCCTTTGATGCCTATATGGCCGCCAAGCAGTACGACAAGGTCCTGGCCCTGACCGAGGCACCCCTGAAAGAGTTCGACGGCATCGAGGAGCTGCACGAGTACCGCGCTGAGGCCTACGAAGCCATGGGCGAGACAGACAAGGCCATCGAGGAATACCTGCTGGTCCTCAAGTACCATACGGGGTATCCCAAGGCGGTGCAGGCGCTACAGCGGTTGGGCGTGCCTTTGCCGGCCACGCCGACGATCACGCCGACCCGGGCGCCTACCGCCACCAGGACCCCGGCGAGTTGACTTAACCCGTCTCACCCAGCTTGACGGCCTGATTGATGCGCATGCGCAGCAGCAGCCCGGCCAGCAGCGCCAGCGTCACCACGAACAGCACGCCCAGCAGTATATAAATGCGCACGATGCTGTCCCAGCCAATGGTCACCAGGTAGGGCGGGATGCGCGCTGCCAAGGTGTTGCCGACCTGCAGATAGGGAATGAACAGCTTGCTCATCCAGGCGCCGAGGGCCGTCCCGACGACCAGGGCGGTGATGATAAGGAAGGCCAGCTCAGAGGCCAGCAGCAGAGTCATCTGTTGGGCCGACAGACCGATAGCCCGCAGGATGCCCAGTTCGATATAGCGGCGGCGGAACGAAAACAGCATGTTGAGCAGGAAACCAAAGGCCGCCAAAAAGGCCGCGGCGGCAAAGCCGACGGAGAGAACGCCGTACAACCCCTGCCGTTCGGCCCGGCTCATCTCAGTCTTCACCTGCTGGGCAGCGTTCTGCACCGTTGAAATCTGGAACCCCAAGTCACGCAGGGAGGCGACGATCTGATCGCCATCGGCTGACGGCTCCGTTTTCAGCCACACATCATAGGGTACTTCGCCGCCCAATTGCTCGAACAAAAAGTCATTGTTGCCGACGAGGAGCATGCCGTCGCCGGGGTACCAGGTCGGGAACAGGTTGAAAAAGCCGACAACGTGCACACTCGTCTCCACCTGACCGTTGGGCCCATAGATGATGATGCGCATCGTATCACCCTGCTTCAGGCCATACTGCGCCGCCGCACTGCGCGGTATCAGGACGCCGTCATTGGTCAGGGCCAGGGCATTCATCAGGGCGCCCAGGCTGGTTGGCGCGAAATCGGGGCGCCAATAGGCCACGCGCGGAAAGTCGAGCCGGTCCACGCCCATGAACAGATCCGTCGCCTGGTTGTTCTCCATGCGCGTGGAAACACGGTATGTGCTCACACGCGCAGCAGCCTTGACGCCCGGCGCCTGCAGATGGTCCTGTACCGGCTGGAACTCCCACACACGCCCCTGTGGCTGCGACTGGGGCTCTGGCGTGGCCTCCGCGCTCGCCTGTACCTGGGGATTCGCCGTCTCGCCCTGGCCCGGCATCTGCGAGCTCATCTGCTCATCGAGGCTGCTCGATTGCCCCGTCTCGGCCAGATGCATGTCTGCCCCTATGGCATAGTACGTCTGGTCATAGGCGTGGCTATCCAGAGTCTGCGCCAGTGACGCCGTGTAGGTCGAGAGGCCCAGGGTCACAATCAACAGCATCAGGGGGCCGGCGTAATCGTTGTGCGTGCGCGCCAGGTGCCGGGCGGCCAGCAAGATGCCCACGCTCTGGGTGTGGCTCGCCAGCCAGGCGATGGCGCTCATGATCGGGGGCAGCGCGCGCAGCATCAGCAGGGTCAGCGCCAGGGCGCCGAGCGCCGGCACCAAAAACAGGAGCGGGTTCTGGAAAGGATCGCTGGGCAGTGCATTGCTGACCAGCGTGCCGGCCTGGGCGACAATATTGGGGCTGACGGTGGGCGACACAATGCTGCCCTGCTGGCGGAGGACATAGATGCCATAACCGGTGGGAATCAGCAACAGCACGTCGAGCCAGGCCCGCTGCCACCATGGACGCTGTAGCGTGCGCGCACGCTCTTGCTTGTAGGTGATGATTGTATGCTGCGCCGCCCCGATCACGGGTATGGCCTGCGCCAGAATCGCCAGGCCCAGCAGCGCCAGGCCAAACTGCCAGGCAGAGTTGGTGAGCACGACCCGCAAGTTCGAGGCGCCGCTGAAATCCAGAAAGCTGCGCGTCCGGCCGATCAGGTAGGCCAGCCACTGCCCCAGGAAAATGCCTGCCGCCAATGCGATGATCCCGACCAGGATGCCCTGCAGCAGGTTGATGCTGAACACCTGGGTGACTGTGGCGCCACGGCTGCGCAGGATAGCGATCTCACTGCGCTGCCGCTCAACCGAGAGCCCCGCTACGATGCCGATGAACGCCAACACCAGCCCGATAATGGGGATGCTAAAGGCATAGAGGAGGACAGACAGCCACGACGTCCGCAACTGATAAGTCGTCAACGCCTCCATGGGTGAGGAATCCATGCTGATATTCGGCAGGAAGCTCTTTACACGCTGCTCCAGCGAGATAATCCGGCTGCGGATCGTGCCGGCGTCGCTGGCCCGCACCCCCGAGCCATCCAGGACCATGTACCACAGCGCTGTGGAGATCTCGTGGTCGACATGGCTGCCGATGCGGTCACGCAGGCTGGCCTCAGGCACCAGCAACACATTACTCAAGGCCGTGGGGTCGTAGAACCAGAATTCATCCTTGGGGTTGCTGGCTCTCCAGACGCCAGCGATGCGCACGGGAATCTGGTAAAAGGCTTTTTGCTTTTCCTGCAAGCTTTGGTTCGCATCGAAGGCGATAAAGGTATCGCCGACCTGTATGCCATCTTGGGTGGCCATGTCCTCACTGATGAGCACATCCACGATGCTGTCGGGCGTAGCGGGCGCGGGCTCGGGAAAGCTTCCCTCTACCACGGTGATGTGCGACTGCAGGTCCGTGATGGAGCCGATGTTGACCCACCCCAGGGACTCTTTGCTGTCCGAAAACGCCGAATCGCTCCCTGGGAACAGCTTGAGGTTATCGGTGGCCAGGTAGCGGACGATGAACTTGCGCGGCAGGCCAACTTGATTGCTCGCCGAGCCGTGCAGGTAGGTATCCAACGGTCCGATATCTGACCATTTGAGGGCCTTGTGCACGCCGGCGACATAGCGGAACATGAACGCAAAGGGCGACCGGCGCGCTATCTGGCCCCCAGAGCCAGGCACAGTATTGAGTTCCGTGGTTAGAATACGAAAGTTGACTGCATCCGAGTAGACCGGCAGGCTGACAGCCAATGCGACGGCTACCGTCAGCCCGATGGTAATCGCGAGCGCCAAGCCTTTCTGAGCCAGCAAGCGCTTGCCGGTGACGACCAGGATCGACCAAGTGTTAAAGATGACTTTCATATCGGCTTTGCCTTTTGTGACGGCCAGATCGTGGTGGACATACAGCCAATGCCTGCGGGAGGAAATTGACAGGCCATGCCAGGTGCTTTATGCTAGATTGCACACCAGATAAGCTCACAGGCAGGTGCGCTTCCATATGATAGCACATAGTCCTGCTTTCGTGCAGAACTTTTGGACAGACTTTGGCCAGAACGAGGACTCGTTGCGGCCAGAACCAAGGAGGGTTCCCCATGTGGCTCGGTCTACGGGCGCTGTGGCAATCCCGAGGCAGCCTGGCTGCTGAGGCGACGGAAACGCTGCGCCACATCATGCAGTTCCTGGTCGTGGGCATGGGCGTGGCCTTTGCAGCCGGCTATGTGATTGTCGCTGTGGCGCCCTGGTGGCCGGAATATGTGCCGAGCCTGTGGTTCACAGGCGTCTGCTATGGGGCAACCTGCCTGCTCGCGCTGCGTCTGTTGCCCAGGAACCTGCTCGCCGGCCAGGCCGTGTGGCTGGCGGGCCTCACAGGCTCCATCGCCCTGGCCATGGCGCTGGAGCACAACCCGACGATTGCCATCCTGTTGGTGCTGATGCCCCTGCTGGCGGCTCTCACTATCGGTTGGCCGGCTGCCGTGCTGGCAGAGGCAGCTGTGGCAGCGCTGGTGTGGACGCCCCTGGCAACGCCTGCCCCGCTTTCCGGCCCCTCCAGCTCCCTTGCGAACATGGTGCTGCTGGGCGGCGCGCTCGGTGCAGTCGTGGGTTGGAGCGTAGCGCGGGCTGTGACAAGCATGGTGCGCTGGGCCCTGCACAGCTGGGAGCGAGCCCACAAGGTCCAGGAGGAAGCTCGCGACCAGAGAGTCGAGATGAAGCAAATCCAGGAGGACCTTGTCCTGGCCAATCAGGAGCTGAGCCGGCTTTCGGACAAGCTAAAGCAGATGTGGCAGATTGCCCAGGAGGCACGGCAGGCCAAAGCCGAGTTTGTAGCCAATGTGTCACACGAGCTGCGCACACCCCTGAACATGATCATCGGCTTTGCCGAGCTGATGACCGAGGCGCCTCGGGTCTATGGACGCAAGCTGCCCCCTACACTGCTGGCCGATATCGGCGCCATCCATGCCAATGCCCAGCACCTGGCCCGGCTGGTGGATGACATCCTGGACCTCAGTCAGGTGGAAGCGGGTCGCATGGCCCTGAGCAAGTCATGGTCCGCGGTTGCCGTCATCATCGAGGAGGCGGCGCAGGAAGTGCGCTCTCTTTACGAATCAAAGCATCTCTACGTCCAGGCGGACGTGCCGCCAGATTTGCCACCGGTCTATTGCGATGCCACGCGCATCCGGCAAGTGTTGCTCAACCTGCTGAGCAACGCCGGCCGTTTCATGGAACAGGGAGGGGCGCGCATACGAGCACGCCATCAGGCCAATGAGGTGGTGATCAGCGTGACCGACACGGGGCCCGGCATTCCGGCTGCGGACGTGCAGCGGCTGTTCCAACCCTTCTCGCAGCTCGATGCCTCCATTCGCCGGCGGCAGGGGGGCAGCGGCCTGGGCCTGGCGATCAGCAAGCAGTTTGTCGAAATGCACGAAGGCAGGATGTGGGTAGAAAGCGAGGTCGGCGTGGGCACAACCTTTTATTTTACCCTGCCCCTCGAAGCGCCTCTGCCCGCCGCTGCCCGCGGCGCCGACCATGTAAAGCGGTTTATCAGTGCGGAGGCGGAATTCCGCATGCGCACCCGGCGTTTCAAGGCGCCTGTGCCAGAGGCCCTGCCACGTTTCATCGTGGTCGAGCAAGATCACGCGCTCAGCCGGCTGGCGGAGCGCTACCTGGGCGATATCGAGGTCGAGACGGTCGGAGAGGTCCAGGAGGCGCTTGATCTGCTGCGGCGCGTGCCGGCGAGCGCTGTGCTCGTGGATGGCTACTGGCATGGCGACCGGGCCCTGCTGGAAAGAGAGGCGGCGCTCCTGCCCGATACTCCGCCCATCGTCACATGCTGGTTTGCCAGCGATGGCTTGGCGGCCGAGGAGCTGGGCATTGCCCGCTATCTGCCCAAGCCGGTCATGCGCGAGCAATTGCTTGCTGCCGTGGAGGATATCGGCCGGCAAGTGCGGACCATCCTCCTGGTCGATGATGAGCCCGAGGTCCTGCGCCTGTTCACGCGCATCCTCTACAGCGCCGAGCGTGGCTATCGCGTCCTGCGCGCCACAACGGGCACCCGAGCCCTGCATTTGCTGCGCCACGAGCAGCCCGATCTGGCGATCCTCGACCTGGCCATGCCGGGCATGGATGGCTTCCAGGTCTTGCGCCAGCGGGCTGCCGACCCGAGCATCCAGCATATTCCGATCATCGTGACCTCAGCGCGGGGGCTAAGCACCGACCCGATGCACACGGACCGGATTGCCGTGACCTCGTATGGCGGGCTGACGACCGGCGACTTGCTGACCTGCATCCGCGATGTGATCAGGATGGCAGCGGATGGGAGGCAAGCTGGCGGTCCAGGGCATCGAGAAACAACTGCCGGCTAACCGGCTTTTGCATAAAGTCATCGGCGCCCAGGGAAAGGGCCAGCTCCCGCTGTGGCAGTACAGTGCAGACGATAATCGGGATCGCCGCCGTAGACGGGCTCTGGCGCAGGTTAGCTAACACCGTCCAGCCATCCGTGCCGGGCATCATCACATCGACCACAATCACTTCGAATACCGCGCTGCGGAGCAGCGCCAGTGCTTCAGGGGCGCTCTGAGCGCCCACGACCCGGTAGCGGGTGCCGGCGGCATAGCGTTGCAGCAACTGTAAGGCCTGGGCGTTGTCGTCGATGACCAGCACCTGGCGCTGGCCTAACGCCGAGAAAGTGAACTGGGCTTTGCTCACCCGGCCTGCGGTCGTAACCTGCATCTTGCCGCTGCATAGCTCCACCAGCCTCTGGGCGAATTGCAGCTTTTGCTGATCTTCAGCGTTGCTCTGCTGGACTGGCGCCGGGGACTTCCATTCACACCGAATCTGCACCTGGTCGCGTGCCAGGCTGGCTACAATGCGGACGGGCGCGTCGGCTCCCGGCGGCGCATTGAGGACGGCTACCGTCAATACATTGAGCAGGGCCTGGCGCACGGCAGCTGGATGGGCGACGATGTGGGGTAGATGCTCCTCCAATACCATCTCGATGGAGACGCTCCGCTGCCTGGCCAGGGGGCGCAGAAGCTCTACCGCCGCTGGCAGCGACTCGCTCAGGTCGGTCGTCTCTTCCGGTGGGCTGGTTTTGAGCCAATCCAGCTCATCCTCGCCATGGGGGGCAGCGGCGGTTGCCGGGGGCTCTGGCGACGCCTCGAGCGGGCTGTTGGGTTGCAGGTGAAATTGCTCTGCCAGGTGATAGGTCAGGGCTTCCAGGGCCGATTGCTGCAAGCGCCTGAGCTGGCGCAGGCTGATGCCCATTTGATTGGCGACCTCATCCTGGCTGAATTGCTCCACGTAACGATAGTAGAGGGACTGGAAGACCTCCCAGGCGCGAGACCCAGGGGGCTCCTCGGGCTGGGGCTGCAGGGCTTCAATGGCGCTCACCAGAATACTGCGGATAGCTACCGGTGTATCAAAGCGGGCTGACACCCCAAAGGCGGCGGCCAGAGGACTCTTGCGCAGAAAAGCCGGATCATGCAGATGGTTGAGGGCCTCGCGAATTTGCTTCTGTTGTTGGTGCAGTACAGTTGAGTCCAAATTCTGTCCCCACTCTGGCCGCGCGCGGGCCAAAAAACGCCCATGGCGTTCGGATTCCATTGTATACTCTATTATACCCAAGGCGTGGCTCATCTGCAATAAGCTGCGGTGGGGGTGCGTCCAGGATACGCCAGCGAGTTCACGCCTCTGCCAGGTTGAGGCCAAGCGGCAGCGTGGCGGAATAGCTGGCTGCAATCCGGGCGGCGGATGCGGATCCTGGATGCACCCTCAGGTGGCAGGCCGTTCTGTTCACCTCGCTTCCGGCGTCAATGTTGCGAGTGTCGCACGACGCGAGGGCATCGACAAACCTGCTCAAGAAGGAGGCGCACAGAGAATAGAGTAATCGGAATCCCCAGTTCGCAGTGAGAGTCTTCGCTCGTACTTGGTCTTTTTCAGGAGGAGCATACAATGTCCAAGCAATTGTCTCGTCGCGGATTCCTCAAACTGGCCGGCGCGTCCAGCATTGCGGCCATCCTTGCTGCCTGCGCCCCCGCTTCCGCGCCAACCCAGGCGCCCGCGCCGACGCAAGCATCTGCATCGACAGAAGCGACGGCAGCGCCCCAAGCCACCGCCGTGCCAGAAGCCACCCAGGCCCCCGCAGCCGCGGGCACCAAGAAGACCATCAAGCACTACCTGCAGGGCCTGACCCCACGCGAGCGCACCGCCGACGACGCGGTGGATCCACCCAAGTATGCGAACACCCTCAAGGCGCAGTATGAGGAAGCGCACCCTGGCGTCACGATCGAGTTTGTGCCCAACCTGGCCCAGGGCTATGAGGAGTGGCTGGTGACTCAGATGTCGGGCGGCACCTCGCCCGAGATCGTCTGGTATCAGCGCGGCTACATTTCCCGCGACTATAACAAGGGCTGGTTCGTCAACCTGGATCCGTATCTGGCCGAGCCCGATACCTACGTGCCCGATAACAAGACCTGGAAGGAGATCTTCCAGCCACCAGTTATCGAGAGCGGCAAGGCGCCCGACGGCCATATCTATATGATCACTGGCGATATCGTCGGCACCGGGTTCTTCTACAATCAGGACATGTTCGACAAGCTGGGTCTCAAGGTGCCCGAGACCTGGAAAGAATTCGAGGTCGTCGAGAAGGCGATCAAGGATTCGGGCGTGACCCCGATCTCTATCAGCTTCGACCTGTCGGGCGGCACCCAGCTCTGGGGCAGCTGGTCCACGCGTATCATCCAGGACGTAATGTACGACAAGAAGATGGGCATGATCAAAGGCACCAACCAGCCCGTCCCGCGCACCTGGAAGCCGGGCGAGAATCTGCCCCAGCCGGTGATGGTCAAGGCCATCGTAGAGAAGCGCTACGGAGCGACCGATCCCGAGTTCAAGGAAATGCTCAAGATCCTCAAGGACTGGTCCCAGTGGTTCGTAGATAGCTTCTGGGCCTTCCCGAACACCGATGTCTACAAGCTGTGGGCGAACGGCCAGGCGGCCATGACCTGGCAGGGCTCCTGGATGAACAAGACCGTGCTCAACGACCCGCTCATCAAGTTCAAATATGGCGTGCTGCCCAAGATCCCCCAGATCACGACCGAAACCTCGCAGTTCGGCGGCATCGACTTTCCGGCGATGGCCGGCGTGGGCGGCGTCTTCCAGTATGCGATCGCGGCCGAGGCGGAGAAGCGCGGCAACCTGAACGAAACGATCGACTGGATGCGTTTCATCACCGCCCCCAAGAACCTGATCGCGCTGCTCAACGACCATGGTGGGTTCGCCCCCGGCACGGTCGATACCACCGGCGCCGACCCGACCCTGGCCGTCTATACCGACATGATGGTCAAGTACGGCACCGAGCGCATGGAGCCCTTTGACTCGATGTTGACCCGCGAGTTTGTGGACACGATGTGGAACGAGCTGCAGCAGTTCCTGGCCGGGCAGATGCAGCTCGACGCCTTTGCGACCACCCTCCAGGGCCAGATGGAAGCGGCCGCCAAGAGCCTGGCCGACGAGCATCCCGAGTGGGTCAAGTA
Organism: Anaerolineae bacterium; assembly: GCA_034436375.1. Taxonomy (GTDB): domain Bacteria; phylum Chloroflexota; class Anaerolineae; order SpSt-313; family SpSt-313; genus DAOTVS01. The sequence continues at coordinate 14,263 of DAOTVS010000228.1, forward strand.
GTCGTGCTGGTTTGTCCGTAGGACGAAGCGCGAAGGCGCTCACAACAAACCCGGATCGCGCTGTTGAAACGTGGGCGGGCGAGTGTTCGCCCGCCCACGTCACCCTGGCTAGCGGAGTGAAATCATGGCACAGACTACGATAGCACACGACGCGGCGCAAGCGGTCGCGGCGCAAGGGAAGGAAGGCAGCCTGCTGCAGCGTATTGCACGCAGCAAGGAAGCCTATCTCCTCCTTGTGCCAACCTTTGCGCTGGTGCTGACCTTTAGCTACTATCCGGCTTTCTCGGCCATTGTCCACAGCGTCTATGAGTGGAACGGGGCCAACCTCCAACGCTACACCGGTTTGGCCAACTTTGTCGCTATCTTCCATGACGCGACCCTGATGGGCTCGATCATGAACCTGATCAAGTTGGCCCTGTTCTCGCTGGTGGTGAATATCACCTTCCCGCTGCTGGCCGGGGCGCTGATCTCTCACCTGTTGGACAATCGCCTGGCGTACTTTTACCGCGTGCTCTATGTAATCCCGCTCGTGGTGCCGGGCATGGTCGTGCTGGGCATCTGGAAGTCGATCTATGCCCCGAATATCGGCTTGATCAACATGATTCTGAAAGGCGTGGGGCTGACGCACCTGGCCCGGCCCTGGCTGGGCGATTTCAAGCTGGCCCTCTGGGCTGTCATGTTCATCGGGTTCCCATGGTTCGCCGGCATGTCGACGCTGATCTACCTGGCGGGCTTCCAGGCGATCCCGCGCGAGCTGATGGACGCTTCCTCGATCGATGGCGCCGGCACATGGACGCGCTTCTGGTATGTGGAAATCCCCCTGGTCATGTCACAGATCAAGCTGATCGTTATCCTCACCGTGATCGGCGCCATGAACAACTTTGCCACGATTATGGTGATGACGAACGGCGGGCCGGGCGTAAATACTATGGTGCCGGGCCTCTGGCTCTACCGAAACGCCATGTACTATAACAAAATGGGCTATGCCTGCGCTATCGGCACGGCGCTCTTTATCGTCACGCTGGCCCTGACCTATCTCAACATGCGCTACCTCCAGTCCAGCGTGGAATACACGGGCGCGTAGAGGGGGAGAACGATGAGCAAGACGCTGAAACATGACTTTTGGATCCATGTCTTCCTGATCTTGGCGGCGATCTTGACCTTCTACCCCTTCATCTTCATGGTCATTACGTCGTTCAAAGCCTCAATTGACTTTCAGCACAACTTTTGGGGCCTGCCACACTGGATCCAACTCTCAAACTATTCTGATGCCTGGACTCGCATCAGCGGCTATGTGATCAACAGCCTGATCGTCTCCACGACCTCAGCCGCTGGCGTGCTGATTATCGGCAGCATCTCGGCCTTTGTCTTTGCCCGCTTCCGTTTCCCCGGCCGTGAGGTGCTCTTCCTGATGCTGCTGGCGCTGCTGATGATCCCGGGCATTCTGACGCTGGTGCCGGCCTTCCTCCTCGTCAAGACCCTGGGCCTGATGAACACCTACGGGGCGCTGGTGCTGCCCTACATCGCCGGCGGGCAGATCTTTGCCATCTTTATCATGCGCAGCTTTTTCGCCTCGCTGCCCGAGGAACTCTTTGAGTCGGCCCGCATTGATGGCGCCAATACCTTGCGGCTCTACACGGGCATCTGCCTGCCGCTTTCCAAGCCCATCCTGGTGACCATCGCCATCATGAACGTCCTGAGCACCTGGAACGACTATATCTGGCCGCTCGTGACCATCCCTGATGGTAGGCGCTGGACAATCTCCGTGGGCATCGTCAGCTTTGGCAGCCAGTACCTGGGCACCGAAAGCTGGGGGCCCATGTACGCCGGTTATGTGCTGGCCTCGATCCCGCTGCTCATCCTGTTCATGTTCACCATGCGCTACTTTATCGCCGGCCTGACCTCCGGCGCCATCAAGGCGTAGCTCGTGGGAACTCACGGGAACTGATGGAACTCAGGGAATTCGGGGAGCTCGTGGGAGACTGCAGATCTGCTCCCACGAGCTCCCTTGAATTTCCACGAGTTCCCGTGAGTTCCTATGAGTTCCCCCAATTCCGTCAGTTCTCTCAGTTCCATTCGCGAAAGGCTAAGCTGCCATGAGAAAAGCGATGACGTCTAAGGAGCGGGTCTTGACGGCTTTTGCCCGGCAAGAGCCGGACCGGGTGCCGGTCGACTATGACGCCAACCCGGGCATCGATGGCCGGCTCAAAGCGCATTTTGGGCTGGCCGCCGATGATAACGAAGGCCTGCGCCGGGCGCTGGGCGTGGATTTCCGGAGCATACACCCACGCTATACCGGCCCCAAGCTGCATGCGGACGTCCCCGGCCGCTCGGTCGATAACTGGGGCATCCACCGGCGCTGGGTGGAGCACGAGTCGGGGGGCTATTGGGATTACTGCGACTTTCCGCTCAAGGATGCAGACGAGGAGCAGGTCGCCAATTGGCCCATGCCCTCGCCGGATGATTTCGATTACTCGGGTATCGCCGCGGCCTGCCGGGAATACGGGCAGTATGCCGTCAACGGCGCGGGCGGGTTTGGCGATATCATCAACGGCAACGGCATGCTGCGCACCATGGAGCAGACGCTGGTCGATCTGCTCACGGATGACCCTGCCGGCCTCCTTTTGGCCGATCGGCGCATGAACATTCAGATCGAGATCACCGCCCGCATTCTGGAGGCGGCCAAGGGCGGCGTGGATTTCATCTGGATGGGCGAGGACCTGGGCACGCAGAAAGGGCCCATGATCAGCATGGCTGTTTTCAACAAACATATCCGCCCGCGTTATCAGAAGTACTGCGACCTGGCCCACGCTTACAACCTGCCAGTGATGATGCACTGCTGCGGCTCGAGCAGCTGGGCTTTCGACAGCTTTGTGGAGATGGGCATCCATGTGGTCGATACACTCCAGCCGGAGGCGGCCTACATGGCGCCTGAGTACCTCAAGCAGCGCTATGGGGACCGGCTGGCCTTCCACGGCTGTATCTCAACCGCGGGCCCGGTCGCCTATGGCAGCGTCGATGAGGTCGTGGCCGAATGCCGCCGTACGCTGGAGATCATGATGCCCGGCGGAGGGTACTGCTTCGCGCCCACCCATGCCCTGCAGGACAACTCACCGACTGAGAATGTGTTAGCCATGTATGAGGCGGCTCGTGCCTACGGCTGTTACTAGACGGGTTTCAGGGAGAGTGCCCGTGCCGGATTATCGCAAGCCCGATAGGCGATGCTTTCTCGGCCAAGAACACTCTTCCATTCTGGGCAACGATGACATAAAGTAGGAGATGCCTGGCGTCCGCGCGGAGAGCAGCTCGAGGTGGTAGATCTTGTTTGATTCCAGAGCGGTGGTGAGCGGTCTAGCGGTGGTGAGCGGCCCGGGTTCCTTGAGGCGGGCCAGCACCTCGGCGATCAGCGCCGGGTCCTGGGTCTTTTGCAGCAGAGGGTTGAGCCCCGTTTTGGCAGCCAGCCGTAGTGCGCTGATCGGGAGGCTCTGGGGGTCGAACACGGGAACATCCGCACGGCGGTAGACGAGATCGGGGAACATGAAACCGGTCAGGGTAATACAGTCAGGGTTGGCGCCCTGCCCGGCAGTGGACGTACAGCACACCGTTCAGGGCCAGTGTGTCTGTCACGCGCTCGCCATCGGCCGCATGCCCCTCGGCTGCTGCATAGATAGGCAGCGGCCGCTCGCGCCAGATGAGCAGGCCAGTCACGGCAGCGATGCCGGCAACGAACAATGCTATCGCCACGCCAAGGGTCAATAGCAAGCGTCTCTTCTTCATGAGCATCCTTATCCCGTCAGTTCCCTCAGTTCCTACGAGCTCCCATGAGTCCCCACGAGTTCCCCCGGCAGCATCTGCGGCTCGAGCAGCGGCGCCAACAGGTCACCTACCTTTTGCAGGCGCGGCAGCACCGTCAGCATCGTCCAATCTGTCGGGCGCACGCGGCCGGCCGACACCTCTTCCCAGGTCAGCGGAGTAGAGACGGTGGCCTCGGGCACGGCGCGCAGGCTGTAGGGGGCCACAATGCTTTTTGCGTGCCCGTTCTGGCTGTAATCGATCAACACCCGCCCGTCACGCGCGGCGAGGGACTTGTCGAGGGTGATCAACTCGGGGCGCTCGGCGCTGACTTGCCGTGCAACCCCTTCCACCCAGGCGCGCACCTGCGGGAAGGTATACCGGCGTTCCAGGGGCACGAGCACGTGCAGGCCGTGGCGGCCCGTGGTCTTGGCATAGGCACGCACCCCCGTCTGCTCGAGCGCCCGGTGCAGATGGCGGGCGACCTCCAGGCAGGCAGGAAAGCCCACCTCGGGCCCTGGGTCGAGGTCAAAAACGGCCAGGTCCGGCAGAGTGGGCCGGTCGGCGCGCGCGAGCCAGGTGTGTAGCTCGATGCAGGCCTCGTCGGCAGCCCACACCAGGTCAGGCAGGGCATCGATGATGAGCATGTCAATGCTGCGCTGTGGCGTTTCATAGCGCCAGCGGTGCAGCCAGGCCGGGGCCGACTCGGGGACCTGCCAGCGAAAATAGCTGGCGCCGGTGACTCCATCGGGGAAGGGCTTCATGATGAATGGGCGCTTGCGCAGGTGGGGCAGCAAGTAGGGCGAAACGGCGATGTAATAGTGCACCATATCGGCCTTGGTGAGCCCGAGGTCCGGCCAGAAGACCTTATCCTGGTGATGCAGGCTGACCAGGGTGACATCGACATTGACTTGAGCAGAAGCCAGTATGCTCATGGCTGCTCGCGCCGGCTCTCGGCGGCGGCGCTCAGGCTGGCCTGCAATTCACCCAGCAGGCCTGCGGGGCGTTCCTGAGCCTCCGCCGCACGCGCCTCGGCCTTTTTCTCGATGATGCTCATTAGCCGCTCGTAATACCGGTCGGCAGCTTGCTCTGGCCTGAAGGGCGCAGCCAGACTCTCGATCAGGCGGATGGCCGTCCGCAGCTCGCGCGGCGACGCGGCGCCATGGGGCAGGTCAAGCTGCGCCGGCGGGCGCACCTCATCGGCGTAAAAAAGCGTCTCGACGACCAGAGCGTCTTCCAACGGCCGGATCGAGGCCCGTGCCTCGCGGCCGCGCATCGTCATGTGCGCCACAGCCACGCGCGCCGTCTGCCGCATGGCCTGCTGCAGCAGGCTATAGGCGGGCCGGCCCTCGGGCGTCGGCTCGGCATAGTAGGCGGTGTCATAGTAGAGGGGATCGATCTCCGTTTGATCGATGAATTGCTCGATCTCAAGCCGCCGCTCTTTCTCGGCTGTGGCCCGCTCCAGTTCCTCCGGCTCCAACACGATATATGCGTTGGGAGCCACCTCGTAGCCACGCACCACTTCTTCCCAGGGGACGATCTCTTCGTGCACCGGGCAGTAACGCCGGGTCACGAGGGGTGTGCGGCACTCGCGGTGCAGATAACGAAAGCGGGCACGGTGCTCCTCGACGGCGCGGTAGAGCCGCACCGGGATGTTCACCAGGCCAAAGCCAATTGTTCCAGTCCAACTCGCGCGCATGGGTTCTGCTCCAGATGGATGTTACATCCGTGATCAGATGGATGCAGCAACTACCATGCCAGACATGATGGTGGCTCTGCCGATGCGGGCTCAGCCTTGTGCAAGTACTATGTCTCTGCTCCGGCCAGGGGTTGCCAGCGCCAGCCATCTCCCTGCGGCGCTACGTGCCCCACACCGGGGAAAGGCAGGTGAGAGCCGAAAACCAGAGCATGCCGCGCCGCAGCCTGGTCCAGAATCAGCGCTTTATCCTTCTCGGCCTGATCGGGGTGGGCATCGAAGGCCCATGGCCAGGCGGGGTGTTCCATCAGCACCGGGTGGCCCGCAACATCCGCCAAGTGAAACAGGGTTTGGCCGGCCGACGCCATCGCGATAGCCGTGTGCCCGGGGCGATGCCCGGGGGCCGGGATGAGCTGAAAGCCCGGCAAGAACTCAGCCCCCGGCTCGACGACCTGGACCCGCCCCTGGAGCAAAGGCAGCACCTTGCGGGCATTGGCCGTCAAGAATGGGGGCCACTTGGCCACAATCGCCTCGTTGGACCAAAAATCCCAGGCGTCTTGCAGCAAGACATAGCCGGCGTTCGGGAAGGTCAACTGATTGTCAGCAGTCACAATGCCGCCAACATGGTCGGCGTCGAAATGGGTGATGATCAGCGTGTCAATGTCGGCGGGCGCAATATCCTCATCCTGCAGCCGATCCAATAGGGTCCCCGTCCGCCGCTCGCCGCCCTGCCCCCAACCGGCGTCGACCAGGATCCGGTGCTGGCCCGCCTGGATATAGAGGCAGTTAAAGTATACGGTCGCTTCGGTAGGTGAGTAACCGCGCTCGACCAGAGCCTGGCGCCACTGCTCGCTGGGGATGCCCCGGACAACATCCTCGGCCGGTGTCACTTCACTACCGTCACTGAGGGCGACGCATTCGATCGCCCCGACTCGAAAGTGGTAATTGGCAGTGCCGTTCACAAGGAATTCCTTCTATTCGTTGATCTCGTCACGCCCGCGCAGCGGGCGCATCGCGGCTTATCCCAGCCGCCGCGCCCGTGTGACTCTTGTAGGACGGGCCTGCTCATGCTGCAAGAAGCGGGCCTGCCCCCGCTCAGCCCTCATTGGTGGGCGTCGGCTGCGGCCAGCCCTCGATGATCAGGTCGTTGATCTGAGGCACGGTCTTGTCGATGGCCTCCCGGATGGTCTGCGTGCCCTCCATGATGCTTTTCAGCAGCGATTCCAGCAGGCTGCTCACCTCCCCAGTGTTGGGCGTCACCTCGGTCAGTTGGCCATTCTGCACACCGGTCTGCACCAGGTCCCAATCGATGTCGATGTTCGGGTCGATGTAGGGTTTCTTCTCGTTGACGCTCTTGCGCGCGCAGGGCACCCGCAGGGCAGCGGAGAAGGTCCTGAGTACTTCGGGGCCGGTGACATATTTGAGCAACTGCCAGGCGGCAGCGGTGTGCCGTGTATGTGCACTGATAACCTGCGAGCCGGCCAACAGCAGGTTTGCGGCCTTGCGGTTTTGGGGGGCCGGGGCCAGCGTCCACTTGAAAGGGACGTCCTTCCAGGATTGGACCATGTAGAGCGCGTCTTCATACATGGCGAGTTGCCCGCTGCGGAAGAGGCGATAACTTCCGCCCAGCTTGGCGGTGGCGTCGGGAATGGCCTTGTCGGCCAGCGCCAGGTCGGCCCAGAACTGGAGCGCATCGGTGGCCTCGGGCTGGTCCAGGAGGCACTTGGTACGGTCGGAGTTGAAAACCTCACCTCCGTTTTGCCAGATGTGCTCGCCCATCTGCCAGAAAGTGTCGATGGGCGCGCCGCCCCATTGGTTCTTTTCCGGGTTGGTCAGATGGATAGCGGCAACCTTATAGTCCTCCCAGGTCCAGCTGGAGGCGGGCAGGGGCACGCCGGCGGCCTGGAAGAGGTCCTTGTTGACAAACAAGAAATAGGGCGTGCAGACCCAGGGAAGCGCCCAGAGCTGGCCATTGAAGCGGCTATTGGCCAGGAACTGCTCGTAAAAGTCCGCCAGATCGAACCGGGTATCATCGGCCAGGAAGGGGTCCAGCGAGAGAATGTACCCCTGGCGAGCCCAAACAGGGACGGTCTCATCGGTCAGCAGGTGCACATCGGCCGGCTCACCCGAGGCCTCCATCTCGATGATGCGGGCAAAGGGGTCTCCCTCGAGGGCCACGTCCTCGACCTCCACATCCGGAGCCAGGCCTGTATCGTTGAACGAGAGCGCTGCTTTGCCCAGCAGGTCGAACTCCTGCCCGGCCGGACGGGCATAGATCAGCTTGGCCTTTTCCTGGGCGGGCGGAGGCGTGGGGGTGGGTGTGGGATGCTTGAAGAGCGATGCGCAGCCGGAGAGCGCTCCGGCGGCCACAGTGAGCGCGGCGCCACGCAACAGCTCGCGCCGGGTCAATTTGCGGGTCAGCTCCATGCTGCATCTCCTTTACCAGAACGGAGGGTAGGGAAAACACAGGATCTTGCATAGATTCTACATCGCGCCCGGGTGGCCGTCAACCAGTGCAGGCTGCGCCTCACTCGGCCACGGAGGTCTCGCAGATAGCCGGTTGCCGCTCGGAGGGGGCGCCAGCCTTGCGCTGCGCGGTGAGGCGTGTGAGGGCCGTAAGCGCTGCCACCATGAGCACGCACATGCTGATGAGCGTGCCAAAGCCCGGCTGGATGCCCAGGGCGTCGCCAGCCACCCCAACCATCCAGGGTCCCACCATGCCGCCAATGCCCGCAAAGGTAAAGAGCAGCCCCAGCAGCGTGCCCACATTCTCCTGATGCCGGCCCGAAACGGCCGCTGTAGTGGTAGGAAAGATGACAGAGAAAAAGAGGCCCGTCAGCGGCACCAGGGGCGCCAGGGCCGGAGGCCCGAACACGCCCAGGGTCAGGCAGAGGATGGATGCGCTGGCGGCCAGCAGCATGATGCGAAAGTAGCCTGCACGCTCTACCACGAAACTGCCCAACAGGCGCCCCAGCATGATCAAGCCAAAGTAGAGGGAGAGGTAGAGCGAGCTGGCGATCACGGATTGCCCTTTGGCCTTTTGCAGGAACTCGACGATCCACGAGCCAATGCCGATCTCGGCGGCGCAGTAGGCGCCGATGAGCAGGTAGAAACAGGCCATTTCGCTGCTGACAGCGCTGCGCCACACCTTCTGCAGCCCGCCATTCGCGCGCGGCGCCTGGCGCTGGTGCGGGTAGCGGAGGAACAGAAAATAGGCCGGCAGCAGGACCACGGGGATCAACGCCAACCGGTACACCAGCCGCCAGGAGGCCCCGTCGGCCAGCATCTGCCCGGCATAGAAGGGCGCGACCATGGAGCCCAAGCCGTGGAATACGGCCAGCAGGTTCAGAAAGCGGCCCCTGTCAGCGCCGTGAAGCTCAACGATCATGGCGTTGCCGCCCAGCTCGATGGAGCCGATGCCCACGCCCAGCACCAGCATGGCGGCCATCAGGAGCCAGAACGAGCTGAACGTGCTGTAGCCGGCGATGCCGATAAGAAGCGCGGCGCCGGCGACAAAGATAACGGCCTTTTTGCCGGCCAGGTCGGCCAGGATGCCGGTCAGCAGGGTGGCGATCAGAAACCCGATGTAGGCCCCCAGGAGGATCGTGCCCCCCTGGGAATAGCTCAAGTGCAGGTCGCTCAACAGAGCCGGAATGGTGGCACCCTTCATATTGTCGGCAAAGCCAAAGATGAAAAAGGCATAAAAGGCGCCGATGGTCAGCCGCCAGAGGGTGCGCTTGGTCTTGGGCATATGTCGTGCCTGCTTTCGTCGATGATGGCCCCGGCAACTGGGGCAGGATAGTGATGCACTGTATTATACTCTCACCCGGCGGAGGAGAGGAACCCTGGCCTTACGACGACCTCTCCTTCCGCAGTTGGGCGCGCAGCCGGTCAATGGCTACTTTTTCGCCCGTGCTCTCATCGAGATAGTACCAGTGCTCCCAGCCGTTGCAGGGGGCCCCGCGCAGGGCGCGACCGACCTGGTGGATCGAGCCGACCACGTCGCCGGCGCGCAGGTGCCCATCGGCGAGCACGGTGGCCGTGATGTCGGCCCGGCCGTCGTAATAGAGCACGGCGCCCGGCTGCAACAGGCCCTGTTCCAGCAGGGCGCCGAAGGGGATGCGTGGCTCATCGCGCTTGCCGGGGAAGGTGAGCGCCTCTGCGGGAGTGAGCTCAGGCTGCACCCGGGCGATGCGCTCGCGGGCAATGCGGATATACTCCTCATCGCGCTCGATGCCGATCCAATGGCGGTGCAGCCGGCGCGCCACGGCGCCGGTGGTGCCGCTGCCGAAAAAGGGATCCAGAACAGTGTCACCCGGGTTGGAGCTGGAAAGAAGGACGCGATAGAGCAGGGCCTCTGGCTTTTGCGTGGAGTGAGCCTTGGCGCCACCCACCCGGATGCGCTCGCGGCCCGTGCACAGGGGAAGGTACCAGTCGCTGCGCATCTGCACATCATCGTTCAGCGCCTTCATGGCCTGATAGTTAAAGGTGTAGCGACGTCCGCGCTCCTTCTGTGCCCAGATCAGGGTCTCATGGGCATTCGTGAAGCGGACACCGTGGAAATTGGGCATGGGATTGGTTTTGATCCACACGATAGAGTTCAGGATCCAATAGCCCAGGTCCATCAGGATGGCGCCCACGCGGAAAATGTTATGGTAACTTCCGATGACCCAGAGGGTGCCCGTATCCTTGAGCACACGCCGGCAGGCCAGGAGCCAGGCGCGTGTAAAGCGGTCATAGGCAGCCAGGTCCTCGAAACGGTCCCAGGAGTCATCGACGGCGTCGACCCGGCTCATATCGGGTCGCCACAGTTCCTGTTGCAGTTGCAGGTTGTAGGGGGGGTCAGCGAAGATCAGGTCAATGGAGCGCTCGGGCAGCGACTCCAGCACCTGTACGCAGTCGCCCTGGATGATCTCATCGCGGGGTAGCTCGGGTGTGCCCATGCGGGGTCACTCTCCTCCTGGCTGAGATACGGTAGCTTGTGATTTTACTCCTCTTCCCCGCCCGGCGCCACTGCCGATATGTAGCCGGGTATGTCCCAAAGTTATCGGTGACCGGCTTTCTTGCTGCGCACTACCCAGGTACGGACCTTAATAGGGGGAAGTGGATGGTCTGGATGGCGCTGCAGGCCGCTCCGCGGAGCGGCCTGCAGCGCCATCCAGACC
>DAOTVS010000229.1:0-36397 GCA_034436375.1 Anaerolineae bacterium
TAGCCGGCCTCACTGAGCCCCTGGCGGATGAATTGGGCGATGCCCACATCGTCTTCGACAACTAGAATACGCATAACCTACCTCACACCATGCCGGCCCGGCTACAGTCTTGCCAAGCCAAATGAAAAGGGGGGGCCACACCCCCCCTTTCTGATAGCCCATCCAGACCCGACAGGTTTCCGAAACTCCATCGGGTCTTATGACTCCACGCCCTCGGGCAGCGCCTCGGACTCTTCATCCTCCGCCTCATTGCCGTTCTTGACCCAGGCGAACTTGCGCTGCAGGGTCTTGGGGTAGTAGGCGGCGATGACGTCGTAACCGACCCGCTCTCCCCAGCGCTGGTAGATGCGAGGGTCGATATAGGATTTGAGGCTGGTGCCCAGGTTCCAGGTGCGCGTCTTGGAGGCCAGTGTGGCCTGGCTGCTGAAACGCGCCAGGGCTTCCTCGGCGCGACGGAGGCGCGCCTGCGCCTGCTCCACCTTGCGCTCGGCTGCCTCGATCTTTTTCCGGCCCGAGGCTTTGGCCTTTTCTCGCTGGGCCGGCGTCTTGGCGGCCTCTTCCTTTTCCTTCGCCGCTGCACGTGCGGCCTTGAGCGCTTCCCGGGCCTCTTCCAGAGGCGCCTTTAGCTCCTGCACGCGTGCCTGGAGCTGCTTCTTGCGCTCTTGCGCTTTAGCGCGCCGCTCGGCCCAACGGGCCGGCGCCGTCTTGTAGTGGTTACAGAGCACGGCAGCCGCCAGGTTGGCTTCGGCCGCAGCCGCACGCTTTTTATAGTCCGGGTCGCTCGCGCTGACGCCTGCCTCGTCCAGGGTGTCACGCACGACCACAGTAGCGTGGTGCGTGCGGAAGACCTTGGCCGAGAGCCCGGGCAGGGCCTCGCTCAGAAAGGCATTGACGTCGCGGCTGCTGACATCGGCAAAGAGCTGTGGCTTGTCGTGCGCGCTATTGCGGCCGGGGCGGGCATTGCGGCCCAGCTCCACCAGGTTACGCCGCACTTCCTCGGGCAGCTCTATCTTCTTGTGCCAGAGGACGGAATCCTTGCCCAGGAACTTGAACTCGGCCGTGCCGTCCTCGTGCAAAATCACGTGCTCGGGCCGCAGCGTCGTCGCGCCGACCGTATCTGCCTCGTCGGGGTCCTTTTCATCACCCACGCGCAGGCAGAGGGTGTCGATCAGGTAACAAGCTGTGGCCACCTGGCGCCGCCGGGCATCCTCGGAGGTCAGGGCGGCCCTGATATGCGCGCGCACCGCATCGATATTGGCGTCGAGGTCGGTCGCCTTGTCGAACTTGTGCGCCTCGCGGTTCTGCTTCACGGTTGCCGTATCGGCCAGCCAGATGTACTTGACCTTGCCCGAGAGTCTGTCTTGCCAGCGGGCAATCCACATACTTTCCGGCTGCCACACAATTCCGGCCCAGTTGCCCGCCGGGCGGGGCGCATCGGGGCTCAGGTTGAGCGTGATATCGTGCTGCTTGGGTCCCTCTTTCCAGCGCCCACGCAGGGGGTGCTGGCCACGGCCCATAAAAATGCTGCTCGGCTCCACCAGGTAGGTGCCCAGGTCCGTCTCCTCACCGTCAACGATGGCGCGCCCATACTCGGCCTTCATCGCCTCACGGGCCACCTTGCGCTCTGCCGCCAGGGCTTTGCGTTCCTCCTTGGTCATCTGCTCGCGTTGGGCGCGATCGTGCAGGATGATGGCCTCAGCGGGCTGGAAATCCACTTCGTGCAGCTTGAGCGGGGGTTCAATCCCCAAAGCGGCGCTGAAATCGGCCAGGAAATTGCGCACAAAGACCGGGTCCTCGACGTAGGGCGTGCCAAGCTTGCGCGCCCAAGCCAGGGCCATCTCCTCCTGTTCGGGGGTGAGGGCTACCTGGCGGCCACGCACCGTCAGTATTAGGTTATAAGGGCCGGGGGGCGTCGGCACCACCACGCCCTTGTGTACAAGTTGTCTCAACAAGACCTATCGGTTCTCCTGGTTCATAATCATAACAATGCGCGGCTGATAGCACCGCCGCGCTTGAGGCATATATGTTAACGCATCCGGCGCGGAATTGCAAATGCGTGGGGGAGGGGCCTCCAGGGATGATTGACGGGGAGTTCCTCCCGCTTTATAATCCCCTCAATGGTCTATTGGAGGGGGTTGGCCATGGAGGAACTGCCGGTGGGGGAATATCACCCGCCTACCTCGTTTCGCTTTAAGGCTCAGGGGCTGGAGCCTATTGACGATAGGGTTCCTTTGGAAGAGCCGCTGGAGATCGAGGTGAGTGGCCGCTCCGTGGCGGTGCTCATGCGCACGCCGGGCGCCGACAAGGCCCTGGCCCTGGGCTATTGCCTGAGCGAGGGGCTGATCGGCTCGCTGGGCGAGGTGCTGCTGATTCACCATTGCGGCTCGGGGGCGGAGCACGAGCTGCTGCCGGAGGGCGCCGAGCCCACATTCGGCTCGGGCAACCGCGTGCGCATGCTGCTGGCGCCGGAAGCCGCCCGGGGCCTGGCGGAGCGCCCCACGCGCTGGGTCTTTTCGGGCTGTGCGGGGGTCGACGCGGCCACGCTGGGCGAGGCGCTGCACGTGGGCCATGCGGACCTGCGCCTGCCGCCGGCTCTGCTGCTGCAGGCGGTGACAGCCATCGCCGAGAGGCAGGAGCAGTACCGGGCGAGCGGGGGCATCCATGCGGCGGCGCTCTTTGGCGCCGGGGGTGAGCTGGCCGCGCTGGCCGAGGATGTGGGGCGGCACAACGCCGCCGACAAGGCCATCGGCATGGCGGCCCTCGCCGGCGCGCTGCCGGCGGCCTTGCTCGTCGCGACCGGCCGCGCCAGCTCCGATATCATCGCCAAGGCGGCGCGGCTGGGCATCCCGGTCGTCGCCTCCTTCTCCTCCACCACCTCCCTGGGCGTGCGCCTCGCCGAGGCCGCCGGGATTACCCTCATCGGCTACCTGCGCCGCAACCGGTTTATGGTATATACGCATCCTGAACGTATCGCCGCAGATGTGCGGGCCTGATCAAAACGCCCAATCGGGCAGGGGCTGGGGGATGGTCAGCAGGGCATCGAGCTGCGCGAGCAGCTCGGGCCCGGCCTGCAGACCATCGGTCACGGCCAGGCCCGTGGCGGGCGATACGCCCAGCCAAAGCCGGGTAAAGGCGTTCACAGTCGCGCTAAGGGTGGGCAGCGCGGGGTCGGCGCCCTTTTCCGCGCCCGATGAGGGCCCCAGGGTCACCACGTAATCGCCCTCCACGCCCCGCCAATGCGCATGGGGCCCCGTGTGGGCGGTGAGCGGGTCGCTGAGGCGCAGGTTAAAGCGCACGGCCTTGCCCGGCAGATGGGTGCGGGCCAGGCAGCCGGGCAGGTTGCAGATGCGCATCTGCCACCAGGCCATGCCGCGCACGCCGGCTGGATAGTCGCCCTTTTCCGTGAGCTGGCGCTGCTTGAAGGGTTTGAGCAGCATGGATTGCAGCTGGATGCCGCGCGGCTCGATCATGCCGACCAGGCGCACCTGGTCGCCCAGGGCTTTGAGCAACGCCAGCAGGTCCAGCAGTTGCTCGTTGGTCTGATAGGCCAGCCAGCGCACAAAGTAGGGGCCGTTGGCCAGGTTAGCGGCGCCCATCCACACATAGTGCGAGAGCGTGCCCCCGGGGCCGTCATAGTAGCCCAGGCCGACTCCATTCCTTGCCCCCAGCATCTCCGTGCCGGTCGCCTCGGGCGGGATAATGCTGACTGCCCCATGGCCGCGCCGTCGCTGCAGGCGGCAGGCATGGGCCTGGGGCCAATCGCGGTCGGCGATGCGGCGCGGCGGCCGCGGGGCCCGCGGCAGGTGGAGGGTGGCCGGGTCGAAAGAGACCCAGCGGTCGTAGCTGCCGGTGCCAAAGCCTAGCCGGTTGTAATAGCCCTGCTCGAACATGCCCAGGGCGGCCACCAGCGCCCCCTCACCGACGTCGCGGATCAACGAGTGGACCACGGTGCGCCCGGCCAGCCCCTGCTTGCGGCCCACGTGGCCCGTCGCCACGTTTTTGACAACGGTGATGGGCAGGTCCTCATCCAGGTAGCGCAGCGTGGCCGGCATGGTGAGGACGGCGCATTCGGGCGCACCCTCCAGCTCGGCGACCAGGGCCCGCGAGCCGCTGAAAGCGAGGTCGGTCGCCTCTTCCTGCGCCGGCGTGCCATCTGACCAGCCCACTTCGCGCCAGATGCGGTGGACGGCCTCACGGTCCAGGTGGGCATTGTATGGACGGATGTTCATTGCTGTACCTCTTGCAAATGCTCCCATAGCTGTTGCAGAAGTGTAGCATGGAAGGTGGACCCAGACAAGGCCATTATGCAGGGTTCAGTTTTTTTGACACGCCTTTGTGAAAGCCTATAATGTCTTTGCCAACTGGGTGACCTGGGCGGCCCTTCCCAAGGCAGCGGGGAGATATGTCGTTTCAAAACGCTTCCGAGGCCCACTTTCAGCAACAGCGCCGCAAGGCCTTTTTCGCGGATGTTCTCGCCATTCTCCGCCGGCGCCCCAATGACCTGCTTTCCTATGAAGCGGCTCGCCGTGCTCTGCATGCGAACCAGCAGCTGCCGCCTACGACCGAGATGATCCCGCTGGACAAGATTGTGGGCAGCGTTGGGCGCTATAAGGATTTCAATCGGGCCTTTTTGCCCCGCACCAGTTCGGTAGCCGAGCGCTGGCAGCGGCTAGACCGGGCGCTGGAGCGGCTGGAGACCATCCCTCCTATCGAAGTCTTTCAGTTGGGTGACGTCTACTTTGTGCGCGATGGGAATCACCGGGTATCGGTGGCGCGGGCCAACGGGCTGACGCATATCGAGGCCCACGTGACGCGGGTGCCCAGCCGGGTGCCCTTGACGGCCGACATCGACCCCGATGGGATCGAGATCATCCGCGAGTACAACGAGTTTCTGGAAAAGACCAACCTGGATCAGCTCCGCCCGCAGCAGCGCATTTTCTTTTCTATGCCCGGCGGATACAAGATCCTGCTCGAGCACATTGCCGTTCACCGTTACTTTATGGGGCTCGACCTGCAACGCGACATCAGCTATGAGGAAGCGGTCACGGATTGGTACGATAACATCTATGAGCCAATCATCAAAGCGATTCGCCGGGAAGACATATTGGCCGAGTTCCCCGGGCGGCGTGAGGCTGACCTCTACCTCTGGATTGTCGATCACCACTACTATCTGAATGAGAAATACGGTGGAGGGGTAACCTTTACCCAGACGGCCAGGCATTTCACGGCCCGGTTTGGCGGCACGTGGCTGGAGCGCCTGCTTCGTGTGGTGCGGAGCAGGCTGGGCTGGCGGCGCTGAAAGGCCCGCGTTTGAGGAGGACCTGAAGCCATGGGAATTGCATTTCGTGTGCTGTGGCAGGCGATCAGAGATTTTTACGACGAGATGTTCGTCATGGTCGGAGCAAACCTGCTGTGGGTGGTGATGGCCATCCCCGTTGTCACCATCCCCCTGGGCAACGCCGGCATGATGTACCTGACCAACCAGATTGCCCACCACAAGTCCATCGAATTTCGCATGTTTTTCCAGGGCATCAAAGAGTATTGGGCGAAGAGCTACCTGCTGGCCCTGCTGAACGTGCTGGCGGCGGTGCTCTTTTACGCCAACATGCGCTTCTATGGCCAGATGAACGCCAGCTGGGCTTCGGTGATCCAGGGGCTGTTTGTGGGGCTCTTTGTGATCTGGTGCCTGATCCAGATCTACGTTTTCCCTATGCTCATGGAGCAGCAGGAGCCACGCCTGCTGTTGGCGCTGCGGAACGCTGCTTTCCTGGCTTTTGCCAGCCCTATTCCCACGATCGTCCTGGCCGTGCTGCTGATCGTGGTGGCGGCGCTCTGTATCGGTCTGGCCTTCCTCTTTGCCGTGGCCATGATGGCGGTCATCTGTCTGGCCGCCAACGGTGCTGTGCTGAAGCTGCTCATCCACCACGGTATTCGCAAGCCGCCAGAGGAAGTGCCGGCGGACTCGTAATAAGTAAGGAGTAATAAGCAAGGCCGCGACAGCGGCCTTGCTTATTACTCCTTACTTATTACGAGTCCAGTCTACAGTGGCTAATTGCGCCCGGGTTTGGCCTGAGCGCAGCGAATGCAATGGGTAGAGAGCGGCAGGATCTCCAGCCGCTCGTCGTCGATTGGTTGCCCACAACTCACACACAGGCCATAGGTGCCGGCGTCGAGGCGCGCCAAAGCGGCCCGCACCTCCTCTGCCTGCGCCTCGGCCTGCGCCAAGAGAGCGAGATTAAACTCCCACTGGTAAATTGCTGGATCGCCACGGCCGGGACCATAATCGGCTTTGGTCTCCAGGCGCTCGCGCAATTGCTCGATGCGCCTCTCTGCCTGCTCTAGTTCATGCAGAAGCCGGCCTCGGATTGCCTGCCCCCTATCCATGGCTCAACCTCTGTCCTATACCGAATCTGGGTGAGATCTGTATGCATACCTTCCCGCGGAGCATACAGGTTCCACCCTGGATCCGGTTTATTCGACAGCCGTCGGCACCCGTTTCTTGTGACGGTAGGTAATCCTCCCGCGGGTGAGATCGTAGGGTGAGAGCTCAACGACGACGCGGTCGCCCAAAAGAACGCGGATGTAGTACTTGCGCATACGGCCCGAGAGATAGGCAAGCACATCGTGGCCGTTATCCAACTGCACCCGGAACATGGTATTGGGCAATGCTTCGACGATGGTGCCCTCAACCTCGATCTTTTCCTCTTTCGCCTGAGACTCCTCTTCCATTCTTTTCTTGGCCATTCTTCCTCCCTTGTGCTCAGCATGCCGACTACCGGCAGCCCTGGAGCCCTTCGCTCGTCCAGGAGAGCGTTCGCGTGCCATGCCGTACCGCGTATGCCAAATGAGTGCGACGGGGACCGGTTTCTGCTCGCAAAGAGATATTATAGCCCTTTACGGGCTTTTTGTATACTGCTTTGGCTCAGCTTTGAGGCTGGTCCGGGGCTGCGTCACTCGGCTCGTCCTCGGCCGTCGCGGGTGGGTGCCCTTGTTCCTTGGCCGCGCGCTGCTCTTCCCAGGCCTCGACTTCCATCGCCCCCACCGCTTTGAGGGAGAGCCCGATGCGCCGATTCGCGGGGTCTACCCGCAAAACCCGTGCCAGGCGAACCTGCCCAGGTGCGACCACCTCCTCGGCCCGCGCCGGGGTAGGCTCAGCCAGCTCGCTGAGGTGAATGAGCCCTTCGACGCCCTTTTCGACCTCGGCAAAGGCGCCAAAGTCCACCAGCTTGGTGATCGTGACCTCTACCGTCTGCCCCGGCAGGTACTTGTCGGCGACAAGCGTCCATGGATCGGGCTGCAGACGCTTGAGGCTCAGGCCGATGCGCCCGCGATCGCTATCGACGCGCAGCACATAGACCTCGACCTCCTGCCCTACGCTCAGGATCTCGCTCGGGTGCTCCACGCGGTACCAGGCCATCTCCGATACGTGGATCAGCCCGTCGGCCCCGCCCAGGTCCACAAAAGCGCCAAAACTGGCCAGGCTGGAGATGATGCCCTTCCGGATGTCGCCATCGTGCAGGCCTTCCAGCAGGTTTCTCTTCTGCTGGTTGCGCCACTGTCGCCGCGCCGCACGGTAGGAGAGGATCAGCCGGTTGCGCCGCCGATTGACCTCGATCACTTTAAAAGGCAGAGTCTTGCCGATCCAGGGACCCAGTGCCGCAGGTCGGCCCTCGGCCTCGCTCGTTACTCCGATCAGGTGAGAGGTGGGCACGAACCCGCGCAGCCGTCCAAAGGGCACTAAAAGCCCGCCCCGGTTCTGCCCGATGACCTGAGCTTCAAAGACGGTGCCGTCGCGCTCGGCCTCTTCAGCGCGCGTCCAATCCTGTTCCAACTCGGCAAGGTGCAGTGAGCCGACCAGGTGGCCCTCACGGTCCTCCGGTTTGACGATATAGACCGAAACCTCACTGCCTTCCTTGATGCCCGACACGAAATCGTTGCCGAGCTTTTGATAGTCGCTGGCGGGCACCACGCACTCGCGCTTGGCTCCGATATCGATGATCATCTCCGTCGGGTGGATGGAGAGCACAACGCCCTGGCGAACCTCACCCCGCTGAGGCCGCGAGTAGTCATACTCGTCCAGTGGAATCTGGCTCATGGCCGTCGCTGGCGCCTGAGACTCCGCTGCCATGGTTTCGGAACCTGTTTCGGCGTCTGCTGGAAGCGCCTCTTGGGTGGCTTTGCTCTGATCGGCCAGTGGGGTCCCTTGTGTGGTAGAGTACTCTACTTCCTGCAGATCCGATGGATTATCACTGTTATCCACAGGCATCTCAGGCACCATAATACCCTCCTCCCAAGCGCAAAGAAAAGGCTCGACTTTCTCGCCCCGCCGCAGCGGGCGAGCCCACAAAAGGGAATCGAGCCACTCAGTGGCGCCATCGCCAGCGTGCCGGGCCCGGCGCCTCTGGTGCGCCAGTCCCACTTCTGAGCCAGGGCGCCAGGAAGAACGCCAGCAGGAAAGCAGGGCGGCCCTCTCACTCTGGCAGATCTCACCGACTCAAGGCGCGCAAAATACGCCAACAGCCGGAGGCGCCGCCAGTTGACTTGATCCATTATACACGCATTGTGGGCTTTTGTCAATGGATTGTGTGAAAATTATGTACTAAGAGCGCCATACCGTATTGGGCGCTATTTGTGGTATACTGGCCTTATTTCCTCTGCGCCAAGGAGTTTCATGTTGGAGCCACGCACGTTGATCACTGGCTTTCTAGCCATCTTTCTGGCTGGTCTGTCCTATGGGCTGACGGGTTTCGGCTTTGCCCTGGTGGCCACACCGCTCCTGGTGCTATTCTTGCCCCCGCGGCAGGTCATGCCGTTGGTGCTCCTGCTCAGCGTGTTGACTGGCTGCGTGGTGCTTTATGATGCGCGCCGATATGTACAGCCGCGGCGCATCTGGCTGCTGACCCTGGCCGGCCTGCTGGGCACCCCCCTGGGCACCTGGCTGTTGGTGGCCTGCCCGCTGCACGTGCTCAAAGGGCTTATCGGCCTCGTGACCATAGGCGCCGCCGTGGCCCTCTTATTGGGCTTGAGCCACCCTATTGCCGACGAGCGCCTGGCCTGCCCGCCGATCGGCTTTCTGAGCGGGCTGCTCAATGGATCCACGGGCATGAGCGGGCCGCCGGTGATCCTCTTCTTTGCCAACCAGGGGGTCGATAAGCAGATCTCCCGTGCCAATCTGACGGCCTATTTCATGGCGCTCAATGCCTTCACCGTTCCCTCCTATCTGTTGGCGGGCCTGATTACGCGCCCGGTGTTGGCGTATACCGGCCTCTTTGTGCCTGCGCTGGCCCTGGGGGTGTTGGCGGGCATCCGCCTGGTGCCCCACGTGCCCGACCGCCCCTTTCGCCTGCTCACCCTGCTCATCGTCCTGGCTGCGGGCGTACTCTCGCTGGCTTCGGGGCCGCGGTAGGAACCAGTGGCTTCGCCGGGCAACACGGGCCACCGGCCCGTCTCTACAGGGCTGGACCGGGGCAGCGCGGAGCAGGAAAGCCCGTCACCGGCGATTGTGGGACACAGCCAAATTTGACAGGCTCCAGAAAGAGTGCTAAAATAGCGCCATTCAAGAGCGGTCCTGTACAGCAGGGCTGCCAGACGCGAAGGCATACGACATTGTTGTGCGTAGCGGCGTGCTTGGGTAAGCGGCGCCGCTTTGTTTTTGTTCACTGCGCGATAGCTCAACGGTAGAGTACCCGGCTGTTAACCGGAGAGTTGCAGGTTCGAATCCTGCTCGCGCAGCCACAAAGCAAGAGGGGGTTGGGATAGAAGGCAGGCTACTGTGCTTCTATCCCAACCCCCTCTTGCTTTGTGGCTGCACCATTCAGGCAGCGGGCGCAGGTGCAGGCGCCGGCCTGTCCTCTTTATCTGCTTCCTCACTTTCCTTCTCTTCTGCGAGGGACTCGGGCTGAGAGACGGCAGCTGCCTCTGGGCGCTTGGGCACGAGTATCTGGCCGGGCTCCAGGCGGGGTGCAGCCAGAGCAAAGCCAGGCAAGGCTGGGCTGTGCTGTACGGATTGCCCGTTTTCCTCGTCCTGGCCCATCTCGGTCGCTGGCAGGTCAGGGGCGGCAGCCGGGAGGAATTCCGCAGACGGTGCGGCGATGGCCGTGGCTTGCCGGGCTGCGACATGGGCCGCTTCGCGCTCCGCCGCCCTGGCCGCTGCCACATGGCGGATGGCGCAGAAGAGCGCCGCTATCAGCAGCAAAAGCAGGCCCGCCCACGCCGCACCCAGAACGATCAGCAAATTGGCCTCGGCCGACATGTTTGTTCCTCCTGTTGCGTAAAGAGCAACAACTATGCCCTCAGTTGCCAGTTGACAACCCGACTCTGCCTGATTAAGATAGCCCCGACCCCGATGAGCAGGCCCTGGGAAGGGGAAGGTACAATGGTCCACGAACACTCTCGCGCCCCCATTCGGCCGTCGGCAGCGCTTCTGGATGCGCTCTGGCGCCTGAGCGTGGCTCCGCAAGCCTGGGCCGCTCTCTCTCTGGCGGCTGCGGCGCTGATTGGCCTCGGCCTGGTGTTGCCGCAGGCGCCGTATGACCTGGCGGGCGGCCCCGCCGATTTCACCAGCTGGCTGGCCTCACTCCAGGTCCAACGGGGGAGTTGGTTAGCCTGGCCCGCCCGGCTGGGGCTGCTTTCGATCTACCGCTCCCCATTGCTGCGATTTCTGGCGGCGGCCCTGGCTTTTGTGTGTTTACTGACCCTGTTTGATGGCCTGCTGGCCTGGCGCGACACGTTGCGCCGCAGAAGCTGGCTGCTTCTGACCTGCGCCGGGCTGCTTTTCCTGTTGTCAGGCGCCCTGGTGGAAGAGCGTTGGGGTTGGGAACAGGATCGGCTGCTCCTGGGGAGTGGCAGGCCCATGGCGATGGGGCTCGGGCAGCGCTCGCTCGCCCTGCAACAGCCGGAGGGCGCTGTATCGGCTGAGGATGTGCCCGTGCTCTGGCGCGAGGGGGCCCTGCAGGGGCAGGCGCGCCTGCGTCGGGGGCAGCCGTTGATCCTCTTTCCGTTGACGCTGCACCTGCTGGAGGCAGGGCCGGCTGTGCGCCTGCATGTGCAGGGCCCCAATGGGCAGATGATCAGCCTCGATGACCCTGCCGCCGGCGACCGCCTGCAGTCGGAGATGCTGTTGCGCTTTCAAAAGGTGGGCGAAGAACATATTCTGAGCCTGCCGGCCCGTGACTGGGTGGTGCGCATCACCTATCGAGGCGCGGACCTGGGTGGCGCCCCCTTTAGCCTGGCTGTGTACCGCCACCTGGGCGATGCGACGCCCCTGGCCCAGGCCCCGCTCACCGGAACGGGCAGCCTGGCCGCGGAGCAATACCGCTTTGAGTGGCAACTGTTGCCCTATGCCGACTTGCGCGCAGCGCTGCACCCGGGGTTCGTGCTCGGGTTATTGGGCTGGCTCGCCCTGAGCCTGGGGCTGGGGCTCAGCCTGGTGGGCCAGGGACCAGGCCGGCAACGATCGTGGTGGCTGTGGGCGCCAGCTGCCCTGGTGTTAGGCGCTCTCATCTGGGCGGTGGGGGGTGGGGCCTCGCTCAGCGCGCAGCCTCTGGCGGGCGTGAGCGGCTTTTTCCTGGCCTGCGGCGGCGCCTGGCTCTTGCTGGGCGCTGCCGCGGGCCTGCTGACGCGCCTGACGCGGAACCGTGCAATACAGAGGTGGCCCGGATTGGCCCTGGAGCGCGCGACAGCGCTCAGCGAGCGCTGGCCAGCTGCCCTGGGCTGGGCGCTGGGCGCCTGGACAGTGGGGGGCGCCCTGGATTTTGTGGCCCATTGGGCCGCCGACGGGACGCTCTGGCACTGGGAGCCCGGTCAGGCCTGTTGGGCATTCGTGTTTCTGCTGCTGGCAGCCGGCTGGCGTCTGCAGCGGGAGCGAATGGGCTAAACATAAAGAGCCTTGACAGCCGCTACTATCGTGGCTATCATCGGAGCACCCTCTGCGCGCTGAGTGCAGCCCTGCCTGCCCGGCATCAGGGGGCCAAGCAACTGTGGAGGACGGGGATGAAGGATCGTCTGGCCGTCGTGCGGACGGCATTCACGGAGCATTACTGGAAGCCGGTGGACCGTGTGGTCAGGGCGCCGGGGCGGGTGAACCTGATCGGCGAGCATACCGATTACAATGATGGTTTTGTTTTGCCCATGGCCATTGAGCGCGACGTTTTGGTCGCTTTTGCCCCGCGGGCAGACCGCCAGGTGGTCCTGCACTCGTTGGACATGGATGAGACGGCGGTTTTTTCCCTGGATGATATCAAAAAGGACACGGAGCACACCTGGAGCAATTATGCCCGTGGCGTGGCGCACGAGCTGCAGGCTGACGGGCTCATTCTGCGTGGCATCGATGCCCTCATGCAGGGCAATGTGCCGATTGGGGCCGGCCTTTCCTCTTCCGCGGCGTTCGAAGTGGCCATGGCGCTTGCTTTTCTGTGCGCAGCGGACCTGACGATGGATCGGGTGGAAGTGGCCAGGTTGGCTCAGCGCGCCGAAAACCGCTTTGTGGGCATGCAGTGCGGCATTATGGACCAGTTCGTCTCGGCCCTGGGCCAGGCCGGGCACGCCCTCTTCATCGATTGTCGCGACTTGAGCTACCGTTCAGTGCCGATGCCGGTGGGGGTGCGGGTGGTCATCTGCGACACCATGACCCGCCGTGGGCTGGTTGGCTCGGCTTATAACGAGCGGCGCCGGCAATGTGAAGAGGCGGTGCGCATCCTGCAGACGGTGTTGCCAGATATTCGTGCCCTGCGCGATGTGACCCCGGAGCAGCTGGCGCTCCACGGCGACCTGCTGCCGCCCATTGTGCGGCGCCGCGCCACCCATGTCGTGACGGAAAATGCCCGCGTGTTGGACGCTGTGCGTGCCCTCGAGGCCGGCCAGGCCGAGGTTTTCGGTCGCTTGATGGACGCCTCACACGCCAGCCTGCGCGACGATTACCAAGTCAGCTCCAAAGAGCTGAACCTGATGGTCGAGCTGGCAAGGCAGGCGCCCGGCTGCCTGGGCGCCCGCATGACCGGCGCCGGTTTTGGCGGCTCCGCCGTGAGCCTGGTGCGCGAGGAGGCCGTGCCCGCGTTTGTCGAGCAGGTCTCGGCGCGCTACGAGGAAAAAACCCGGCTCAAGCCCGAGCTGACTGTCTCAGCGGCGGCTGCCGGGGCCGGGGTATTGGCATAGACTGAGGTATCATGGAATCAGGGTACGACCCCGACGAGCCTGTCGTCGTCTATGTGGCGCCCAATCACATGGCCGCCGAGGTGGCCAGGGTCAAGCTGGAGAGCAACGGCATCGAGGCCATCCTCTCCTATGAGAGCGTGGGCCGGGTATTAGGGCTCACCCTCGATGGCTGGGGCGAGACGCGTGTGCTCGTGCGGGCCACGCAGGCGGAAGAGGCCAGGGCGATTCTGGCCGAAGAGCAGGAATAGCAAAAGCGCCCCCGCCACACGCCTGGCGGGGGCGCTTTTGCGATCTGGCTCATTGAGCTTTGGCGCGCGCGTCGGTAAAGAGCACACGGCGCGTGGCAATGTACCAATCGCTGACGGTGCGGAAGCGGTCGCCAGTCGTCTGCAGCGGTGTGATCTGCAGGCCCTTAACCTGCTTGTCCACAGCATAGGTGTAGACCGGCTGGTAGAGCAGGATGGCCGGCGCCTGATCGACAAAGCGTTGCTGGAACTGGCTGTAGAGAGCCACGCGCTGATTCCGGTCGCTGGTGCGGCGTGCCTGTTCCAGCAACTGGTCGCTGGTCGGGTCGCTATAGCCCACATAGTTCTGGCCCGTGTCGCTGATCTGGCTCGAATGCCACAGCGGGTAGGGGTCGGGATCTGCCGCCGGCAAGTCCCAGCCATAGAGCAGGGCATCATAGTCCCGCTTGTACAGGTGATCGCGCACCAGTTCGGTCATGTCGATCGTCTGCGTGTGCACGCGCACGCCGATGGCACCCCATTCCTGGGCGATTTCGTCGATCATCTTGGTGCGCACCGGGTCATCGTTGTTGGTCAGCAGAGTGAACTCGAGCTTGACGCCATCCTTGGAGCGCACGCCCTCGTGGTTCGGGTCTACCCAGCCGGCTGCATCCAGGGCAGCGGCTGCCGCTTTGGGATCGTAGGTGATCTTGGGCAGGTTCGGATCGTAAGCCCACGAATTGGGCAGGATCGGCCCATTCAGGACGATGCCCTGGCCGTTCAGGTCGCGATCGATCAGGCCCTGGCGGTCGATAGCTTCCCAGAGCGCCTTGCGCACGGCCGGGTCCTGGAACACTGGCCGGTTGAGGTTGAGGAAGACCATCGTGTAGCCTGCATAGGGCGCCGAGTACACGTTCAGGCGGGTGCTTTTCTGCAGAATCGCCATGTCCTCAGGCAGGACTTGCGCCAGGCCCGCTACCTCACCGCGCTGTTCCGCCGCCATCAGGCTCGCATCGTCGGCGTAGAACTGCATACGGATGTGCGAGATGTGCGGCTGGGGCCCATAGTAGTTGGGGTTGGCATCCAACGTGACATAGTGCGCCGTGACTTCAGCGATCTTGTAGGGGCCCGTGCCTACCGGCTGGGCATTGAACTGGCTCGTCGGCAGTTGCTGGGGTGAGACGGTGGCCAGAATGTGCGACGGGATGATCCGCTGCGTGGTATATTCCAGGAATGGCGCAAAGGGCTCCGGCAGGGTAAAGACCACGGTCTGCGCATCGGGCGTATCGACCTGGATTGAGCTCCACAGGTTGTGCAGTTCGGATGGGCCCTGGTAGCCGGGATCCTGGATGGATTGGATAGTAAAGGCGACATCAGTGGATGTTACCGGAGCGCCATCTTGCCAGCGGGCGTCTGGGCGGAGGTGGAAAGTGTAACGCAGGCCGTCTGGCGAGATTTCCCAGCGCTCGGCAAGGTCGGGGATCACCACGCCCTGAGCATCAGTGCTGGTCAGGCCGCTAAAGACCAACGAAACCAGATCCTGGTCGACCTGATTGAACTGGCACAGGATAGGGTTGATATAGTTCGGGCTGCCAACTATACCCTCGACATAGGTACCGCCGCGGGCAGGGACGACGACCGTTCCAAAATGCACTGCTGCAAAGCCCAGCCCAGAGATCACAACTGCGGCGGCCACAATGATAAGTATTGCCTTACGCATGTGGGGCACAGATCACTCCGCCTAGCCTTGCACAACCACACTCAACAAAGAGATAACGCCAAAAAGAATGGCCAGGGCAATGGTGAGTTGGAAAAGGGTTTTTTCCAGGCCACGGCGGGTGCGATAGATGGCGCCTTCGCCACCGAATATGGAGCTGAGCCCACCGCCCTTGGCTTGCAAGATGACCAGGACAATGAGAGCCACTGATATAATGATCTGGACGATGTTCAGATAGACTGCCACATTCCCTCCTCTGCAGCCCGGTCTGGGCAACGCGACCGGCCGCGGCGCATTATAGCACAGAGTGGAAGGAAGGGCAAAGGGGCGTTGACGTAACTCTTTACATCGCCCGCCGCCTGTGCTAACATATACCCATCCCATCCACGGAGGTGCTTCCCTTGTACTTTGATGCTCTGACGACAGCGGCCATGGCTGCAGAGCTGCAGGCGACGCTCGCCGGCGGCAAGGTGCAGGACATTGTGCTGGTGGATATGCTGACCCTGGGCATGGAGATTTATGCTCAGCACGAACGCCAGTATCTGCTCCTCAGCGCCCAGCCGGGGAATGCGCGCGTGCAGCGCCTCTCGACCAAGCCGCGGCGGGGGCCGGAGGCGCCCTTGCCCATCTTGCTGCTCCTGCGCAAATATGTGCGGGGCGGGCGTCTGCTGGGGGTGGCCCAGCGCGATTTCGAGCGCATTCTGTCGTTCGAGCTGGTGGGGCCGGAGGGGCCGGTGACGTTGCTGGCCGAGATCATGGGGCGACGCAGCAACCTCATCCTGCTTTCGCCGGAGGGTGTGGTGATGGAGGCCATCAAACGGGTGACGCCCGAGCAGAGCCGCCGGCCGGTGCAGCCCGGGCGCCCTTATGAGCCGCCCCCGCCCCTGCAAAAGGCCAGCGTGGCCAGCCTGACCCCAGCCCGCCTGACCGCCCTTCTGGCGGCCGGCGAGGGCTCGCTCTCTCGCCGCCTGGTAGATGCCGTGGCCGGGATGAGTCCACTCCTGGCCCGGGAGGTCATCTTCCGTGCCACGGGCAATGCTGGGGCCGAAAGCGCCGACCCGGCACAGCTCCTGGCGGCAGGCCGTGCGCTGCTGGTGGAAATGCCGCAGAACGGCGCCTGGGCGCCCACGGTTGGGCTGGAAGAGGACGTGGTCACGGCCTATGCTCCCTATGAGCTGACCCATATGGCTGCACATCGGGCAGCGCCATGCATGAGTGTGGCGATCGAGGAGTTTGTGGAGGCTCAAGGCTCCAGCGAGCCCTATGCCGAGGCCAAGGATCGTGTGCACAAGATGATCGAGGCGGCGCGCGAGCGCGAGGCGAGGCGCCGCACGGCTATCGCCCGCGACATCCGGCCCGAGGAGGAGGCTGCCCATCTGCGCGAGATGGGCGAGTGGATCCTGGCCTATGCCAGCCAGATCCGGCGCCGCCAGGAGGAGCTGGTCGTGGAGGGGCTGGAGGGGGAAGCGCTGCACATCAAGCTCGATCCGGAGCGCTCGCCAGCCGAGAACGCCCAACGGTACTTCCGCGAGTACGATAATGCTCGCGCTGCCGCCCGTGAAGGCCCCCGTCGCCTGGCCGAGGTGGATCGTGCCCTGGCTCGCATTGCCCAGTGGGAAACGGACCTGAAGCTGGCGGAAAACCGTGGCGAGATCGACCAGGTGCGGGCAGAGCTGGTGGAGGCGGGCTATGTGCGCACCAAGAGCCGGCGCTTGCCCAAGGTGGCGGTCGCCGGGCCCAAGCGCATCGAGACCGAGGAGGGGTTTGTCGTCTGGATCGGCCGCTCCAGCCGCCAGAATGCGGCCGTGCTCGAACGGGCTGCGCCGCTGGATCTCTGGTTCCATGTGCATGGGCTGCCAGGGGGGCACATTGTGCTCGTGACCGGTGGACGGCCGGCGCCTGAGGCTCTGATTCAGCGCGTGGCGGGGGTGGCGGCTTACTATTCCGCTGCCCGGGGCGAGCCTCGCGCTGAGGTCGATGTGACCGAGCGACGCAACGTTCGCCCCATTCCAGGCGCAGGGCCGGGGCAGGTCACTTACCGCGGCGAGCGGACGCTCGTGGTGACGCCCGCTCCCTTGTGTTGAGAGAGTGGCTCCCCACACCCCTGGCTACCGGGGCCCTACGCTTCGCACTACTCTGAAACAGGACCTTATTGGGGTCAGGCATGTCGCACAGTCTTCACAGGGCAGCCCGATATGCCTGACCCTCCTCGGCTTGAAGCCGGGCGGCAGCGTGGCGGAATAGCCGGCTGCAGCCCAGGCGGCGTATACGGAGCCTGGATGCACCCTTCCAGGCCTTCCAGCCCTGGTAGAGGGTGGCATCCTTTTTAAGAAAATTCGCCCCCAATGGCCTATTGACAGAAAGGGAATTCTGTTATATAAGGGGGCTAGTGAATGAAGATCCGCCCGAAGCGGGAAAGGAGAACTTGTTCCCATGGCTAAGGAATGGGAATGCATGGAGTGCGGCTTCGTCCATGAGGGCGCTCGCCCACCCAAGCGTTGCCCCGAGTGCGGCGCTGCCGGTGATGAATTCGAGCTGTACGAGTACGAAGAAGATGAGGACCTAGAGGACGAAGAGGACTGGGAAGAAGAGGAAGAGGACTGGGAAGAAGAAGAGGAAGAGGAAGAAGAATAGCTTTTTTTCTGCTCGCTTCCCACATTATCATATAGACCATGATTTAGCTATTATGCAGACGGGGGCACCTACAGGAATCTGCGGGTGCTCCTGCGTTTCTTGATAATGGCCTGCCGGCAGTGGAGCCGAGAGCATTTCTCCCATGAGCCCCGCCCCTGCCGATTGCGCCTGCACTTGTAGAACCGCCTCCGTTTGCTTCGGACAGGACAATCCAATACTCTTACTCCAGTAGACCCTCACACTGCTTTTGATAGGTACCCGTTGCCTACAGGAGCACAACTCTGGCCCATCAAAACCCGTGCGGAAGGTCACTGGCTGAGTCTTTTTGCGGCCGGCCTCCTCGACAACTGTCTGGAGGCCGGCCGTTTTTTTGCCCACCGCAAGGGCATGGCAGCCTTGCCAACGCATGCCGTGGAAATGGATTGCACCCGGCGTTTTCCGCTGCTTTGACTCGCCACGGTTTTCCACATAGGATGTAGCCGTATGGTTTATCGGCCTGACTTTTGGAGAGGCGGTTATGTCCAACGCAGTGTGTGTGCGGCGCGCGAATGTGGAGGCCTTTGCATTCGGCGATGTGCAGATCTGGGATTACAAGGTCAGCAAAAGTCTGTCCTCCTCGATTGCCCTGGTACAGGTCAAGCCCGGGGCTGCGCACAGCCAGGCGCGTTCCATGCGCTCGGAGAAATACTACTATGTCCTCAGTGGTATGGTCGAATTCGAGGTGGGGGAGATCAGTTACTGGGTCACTCAGGGCGACTTGCTGATCATCCCCCGGGGGGAATGGTTCAACTATCGCAACAGCGGCCGTGAAATGGCTACCATGATCCTGGTGCATACTCCTCCCTTCCGCCTGGAAGATGAGGAATTTGCCGGGGAGCGCAAGGGCAAATAAAGTCCTGAGGACTTGGATCTCTACTCGCTCTACCGGCAGACGATCTGCCCGGCGAGCTTTTGTAGCAGCGCCGGGCCCACGCCTTTGACTCGCGTCAGGTCTTCCACGGTCTCATAGGGGCCATTGATCTGCCGGTCTTGCCAGATGCGCTGGGCGAGCACGGCCCCAATGCCCGGGAGTTGCTCCAGCTCTTGGGCAGAAGCGGTATTGATATTCAGAGGCGAGGCCACTGCCCCTGGCGCGCTCACAGTGGGGACTGTGGCCACCTCATCCCGGGTTGCCACGTGCAGCTCTTGCCCATCGCGCAGAATCGCCGCCAGGTTGATCTGCTCGGCAGCCGCTTCTGGGAGCAGCCCCCCCGCAGCGATGAGGGCATCCTTGACGCGGCCGTTTTCTGGCAGTGAATACACTTCAGGGTGAGCTACAGCTCCCGAAACATAGACCTGAATCATTACAGGGGTAGCGGTAGGAAGCGGGGTCGGCTCGGTAATGACGATGGGCGCTGGGGCAGGCAGGCGCCACAGCAGGACTGCGCCGAGGATCGCGGTGAAGATCAGGGTGAGAATCAGGTAGCCCCGGTACGTGTGCAGCGTGGTTTTCATGCGGCGCCCCCTTTCACACACATTGTGCATTATAATGGGGGCCGGTGTGGATGCAAAAAAGCGCCGGGGCGATCCTGCCCGGCGCCTCAGGGGTCAGTTGGCGATCTGCAGAGCCTGGATTGGGGGATCAGGGGAAGTGTTTTGCAGGGCCTTCCCCTGATCCCCCAATCCAGTCAGAGAGCTTGTGTAGGGATCCATGCCGGTTGCGCGCCGGCTACCAGGGGCTGTGCGGCTCGCTGGCGAGCCAGATAGGCGCACACCTTGTCTACACTATCCAGGTTATCGGGGGTAATATCCTGGTCTGGAATGTTCAGACCGAAGGTTTGCTCTAGAAAGAGCACGAGCTCCAGAATGCCCGTGGAATCGACAATCCCCTGCTCCACGAAAGAGTCGTCATCAGCAAGGACAGCGCCCTCCTCGAGGATAAAGTTCTGCATGATGAACTGCCGTACAAGTTCACGGGCTGCTTTGTCTTCGGCGTCCATGCGTTGAACTCCGTCTCACAATTTTCCGGGGTATGGCGTTGGGCCAAGGTTTCAGGCCCACAATCTTCTGAAGCACAAACTGTGCCAGACTTGCCTATACCAGCTGCTCGCTCAGAACGAGTTCTTTTCCTGCACGGGCAGACTCCAGGTTGTACAAAAAGTCGAAATAGCGTTGAGCAGCAGCGGAGAGCGTATGCTTGCTCTGGGCATAGCGCGCTGCCTGACGGCCGTACCAGCGGCGCATGGGCTGGTGTTCGCTGAGCGCCCAGAGCGCCGCCACAATCTGCGGCACTTCGCTGGCGCCCACATCGACCTTGATGGTGCAGTCGTTGGGCAGGAGCGAATGCGGCAGCCGATTGGCCACAATGGTCGGCCGGCCATGACTCATGATGCGCAGCACGCTGGTCGACAGGCCGCTCCACGCAGAGTAGGCCAGAGAGATGCCCACATCGCAGGCGGCCAGGTAGCGGTCAAAGGTTACCGCATCAACCGGCCCGGTAAGGCATACCCGGTCAGCAATGCCCAGGGTCTGCGCCTGCTCTGTAATGGGGTAGGCCGGCGATGGCTCGCCGATCAGCACGTACAGGGCGTTGGGGCAGCGGTCCAGCAGGCGGGCAAAAGCCTGCAGGGCTACATTGATGCGCTTTGCCGGGTCGAGCCCCAGGGAGAGGCAGATGAAAGCATCTTCCGGTAACTCGAGGGCACGGCGGGCAGCCAGCGGGTCGATTTGAGGTGGAACCGGTATACCAATGGGCGCCTGGGCGATACGGGCCTCTGGGAAGCGCAGGCGCAGATGCTCATAGGCTGCCTGGCTGTGCACCATGACCCCTTCTGCCCGGCGCATCACCAGGCTGACCAATTCGGGCCCGCTCTGAAGCCGGCGGCCGCGCAGCAACACTTCTCCGGCGTTTTGTAGCCACGGCCCCAGCCCCCCCTGCCGGCGTACCGTGCGCAAAAAGCCCAAGTCCTGTCGCACGGTCTGGGCATGGAGTATCGCCGTCAGCTCGAGGTCGTGCAGCACGGCTACGCCGCCAAAACGCTGGAAGAGAGCAAAGACCGGCACGTGCTCTGGCCCATTGCCCAGGTGGTAGAGCATGTGCCCGTAGCGCTCGCGTTGGGCCGGGAGGTCCCGGTAGCCGTAGAGGGGGTAGACGCGCCCCACCTTTTGTGTGGCTGCTACCCGGTCATCGGTGTAAGCATCGACCTGCGCCCACTGGCATAGCTGGGGCAAGAGCGCCTCGCTATAGTCGCTGATGTCTGACTCGGTCGGGGCCAGAGGGGAAAGATAGGCTATTCTCGTCAGTTGGGCCATTGGTACACCTCTTCCACCTTTTCACCATCAATACACCACCTGCGCTCGACAATAATTGACGCTAAGGGTAGAGAAAGATCAGCGCCCCAGTCTATTCGCTGGCGAACAGCAAAGGCCGGCTGTGTAGGAGGGCGTTTTCCTCGGCAGCCGTCAAGGGCTGCCGGCCCAACATCAAGCGCCCGGCCCGCGCCTGCTTGAGAATGTGCAGATGGCCCCACAGCGAGCCGGGGCTCATCGCCCACTCGCAATAGGCGCGCTCACGCCATAGCTCGAGTTGGGCCGCTTTGAGCCGCGGATACTCGACCACCGCTGGCCCGCTGGGGTCGCCCTCGATGACAGATACGCCCTGGCGCAGCCAGCCACTGGCGGCCGCTTGCCGGTAAAAGGGTGTGCCGGGATGAGGCACGGCCAGGTCGAAGCTGACCCGCTCCAGGCGCAATGCTACCGCCAGGGCAATAGTACGCCGGATGCTCTCCTCCGTTTCACCGGGCAGGCCCAGGAGGAACGAGCCCCAGTTGTGGATGCCGGCGGCGCGACTCCAGGCGAGCGCCTGTTCCGCCTGGGCGGCAGCCTGTGAGCCCTTGCCGCTGCGCTGCAATATCCGCTCAGCGCCCGATTCAATGGCCCAGGTAATCCGGCGGCATCCTGCCCGGGCCATGAGCCGCACTAACTCCTCATCGACTGTGTCGGGCCGCGAGGTGCACGACCAGGAGAGGGCCAGGCCCTCGGCGCCGATCAGGCGGCAGAGATCCGCCACCTGATCGCGACAGGCCGTGAAGAGGTTGGCTTGCAGAGTCACATTGTGCACGCCCAGCCTCTGCAACTCTATCAGCTCTGCCACAATACTCTCTGGCGAGCGCACGCGCAAGGTGTCTTGGTAGACGATATGCTTGGGGCAGAAGCAGCAGTTGCCCAGGCAGCCGCGCCCTGTCACGACGACGGCTGAAGGCGCCTCGACTGCCGGGGCGCTGTATTTCCCGAGGGGGAGCAAGCGGTGCAGAGGCAGCGGCAAATCATCCAGCCGCGGAATCAAGGGGCGCGAGGCATTGATGATCACCTGCCCCTCATGCCGCCAAGCCAGACCGCGCACGGCGCCCAGCGTCTGCGGCCAGGGCGCCTCATCGGCCGGGCCGAACAGGCGCTCAATGGGGCGCGTCCGTTGCAGGGCTGTGTTATCGACCGTATCGACCAGCTCGCGCAACGTCAGCTCAGGCTCGCCGCAGAGCACATAGTCGAGGGCCGGGTAACGCTCGAGCAGAGAGTGGGCCAGGGGCGTGGCCAAAAGGCCCAGGGCCACTGTGCGTGCGCCAGCTCGCTTGGCCAGGGTGACTCCCTGCAGGTCACTCTGTAGTGTCGGGCCGCTCAACAGGGTCACATACCAGCGTGGGCGCGCACGCTGCACCTGCGCGCCGAACTCGGCCCAATCCAGGCGCCGGGCATTGGCATCAATCACACTTACCGTTCGGTCGGGAAACAGCGCCGCGAGCTGAGCCAACGCCGTCTGCGGCCACACTGTGCCATCGGGAGCACGCTGGCCAGTACGATGTTGGCAGCGGATCCAGGTGTCGTCATCGGGCCCGGGAGGGTTGACAAACAGGAGGTCCGCACCGGGACCCATTCGCCCTTGGGTCAGGGCCTCACCGGCCTGCGGTCTAATCAACGCTTGTTCTCCGTGTGCCGATACAATCATCAGATCACTCACTCCTCTTGTCCAGGGCCACTTGCTCTACCGCCCGAATGGCCGCAGGCTGCGGCATGGTTACGAGCTGCCGCCGCGGCTGCACCGGCAATGTCCATCTGACCAGGAGGAAGGCCGTCAGCGCGCCCAATATGCCCAAGAGCAGGCGTGCCGGCCAGGGGCCGTGCTGCCAGCAGGCAATGCCCAGCAACGTCGCTGTCAGGTCGAGCGTGGGCAGGACCATGCCCCGTACAGCCACTTGCTGCAAACGGCGCGGGCGCTGGGTGCGCGTCTCGCTCATGATCGCTTTCAGAAAGCGGATGCCATCGCGCACGACTTTGAGCTTGGAGCGCCCTACCCGCTCCGAATAGGAAATGGTGACCTCGTGCACATGCAGGTGCTTGTACAGAGCGCGCACCGTCATGGCCGGTGTGAATTCGAGCCCCGTGGGCAGCGGCTGCGGCTGCTGCAGCTGCTTCCACGTACTGACGCGCAGCACGCGCATGCCGCTGGCGCAGTCTGACACCTGCTGCCCCGTAAGCAGGCTCACCAGCTGGGCAAAGAGCAGGTTGCCCAGGCGCCGAATGGCCGGCATCTGCGATGGGCCGCCGCACATCCGGCTGCCGATGACCATGTCGACGCCCCACATCAGGCAAGCCTGGCAGAGCCGGGGCAACTCTTCGGGCGGGTAAGTGCTGTCGGCATCCAGGAAAGCCAGGATATCGCCCTGGGCATGAAGGAACCCGGTCTGCAGCGCCGCGCCATAGCCGAGGTTGTAGCCGTGGGGGAAAAGCTGCACAGAAATGCCCATCTGGCGGGCCCGGGCCGACAAGGGCACCACCGCCTGGGCGGTGCCATCGCTCGACCCATCATCAACAACCAGGATCTCCATCTCATGGACCCCTGCCGCCTGCAGTTGAGGCCGGATAGCAAGGAGGCGCTCGATGACTTGCGCGATCGACCGCTCCTCGTTCAGGGCCGGAATAACCACAGACAGCTTGCTCATTGCCTTCCTCGATCTCATGCAGTACAGACGTCGTCAGACCCCATGGTTATGTTCAACCCATTCTTAACTAAGCAAAATCCATGCCACACGGGCTCGTAATGCGTGATCCGTAATGCGTAAGGTCGCCATGCCGGTATGATCGCTGCTTTGCATCAGCCTCGCCAGCGCAGATGTCGTGAAGAGCAACATACGTTCCGAAGCGGCGACCTTACGGATCACGCATCACGTATCACGAGTTACGAATTACGCCCGCCGGTTCCGGTGCCCGGCGCCGCGCCGGCCGGCGGGGGGCAAAAGTTCCGTGGAGCCAACGGGCAGGCACGCCGGCGACGACGGTGTTGGGCTCGACATTGTGTGTGACTACAGCGCCCGCGCCGATCACGGCCCCGCGCCCGATCTGCACGCCATCGAGGATGACGGCCCCCGCGCCGATCCAGACATTGTCCTCGATCTCGATCCCGCGGGCACGCAAGCCCTGCTCCAGAATCAGACGATCGGGATCCGAGTAGATGTGATTCACAGCCAGGATCTGCACCTGCGGCGCGATGATGACGTGATTGCCGATGTGTATTCCACCCTGGCCACGCATGATGCTGTATTCACCGACGATGCAGTTGCGCCCGATCTGGATCTTTGATTGCTCGAGCCCGCGAAAGTTGTAGACGTGCAGCTCAGCATGGTGCATGACATAGGTATTCTCGCCGATCTCGATCCCCTCTGGGCAAGCGTGCAGATAGACGCCCTGATCGAGGTAGGCTCCATCGTGAAGCGTCACATTGTGCGCCTGGCAGATGCGCACCCCGGGCTCAATGGCGGCCCACCCATCGCAGTGCAGGATCAGCCTGTAGAGCAGGGCGCGGATGGCCACGCCCAGAAGCCCGGGGACCCAAGAGCAGAGGGCAAAGATCGTCTGCTCCAGGATATAGCGGCTCACACTCGTGGATTGAGCCTTGATGTAAAAAGCCAGCCGCTCACGCAGTTTGGGGCGGGGCCGCGCATCACGAGCCTCAGGCTCCGGCTCTCTAGTGCTCAGCCAGTCTTTGTATTCCATCAGTGTCTTATCGCCCTGGCCTTTCTCATTGTATCATTTGCAAGCAGCTCACTGCACAACACGGTCCACCGGGCCGTCTCCATGCTGCCTGCAGGCAACAAAAAACCGGCCAACGCAGAGGCGCTATGCCGGTAAGAGAACAATGCCCCTGCCAGTAGTACCGGCGAGAGGCTTATTCAGTTCCCATGGGTCACCGGGAGGTTTAGCCTCTCGCAAGAGTACGCGTGGACCCGAGGGTTACCTAGTACGAATTACCCAGACCAGAGACCTGAATGATGGCGCGAATTATAGTGCAATTATCCCATTTACGCAAGTCAGACGCACGGCAGGGTAACGATTAACCAGTATGCGGGTTAATTCTTGTAATGAATTTGGCCCATTGATTCTATCCGGGCCCCTCACAGGCGCAGCGCCCATTTTGACGGTTGGCATATTACGTGTAAGATTACCCTGGCCGTGCTGTATGGTTTTGGCGCAGGATTGGTCTGGGAACACCGGGGCGGTAGCTTCGGCGAGCGGAAGGTTAGACAGTGACCTCGATCCGGAATGAGATGTGCTTTCCCCCCGGCTTCCTCTGGGGAACGGCTACCTCTGCCCATCAAGTAGAGGGGGGCAACGAGCAAAACCAATGGTGGGCCTGGGAGCAGCAGCCCGGTCGCATCTGGAAGGGCGATCGTTCCGGTTTGGCCTGCGACTGGTGGCGGCGGGCCGAAGACGACCTGGCGTTAGCCGCTGAGATGGGGCAGAACTCTCATCGCTTCTCTATCGAATGGAGCCGCATCGAGCCGCAGAAGGGCTGTTTCGATGACCGGCCGCTGGAGCGTTACCGGCGCCTGATTACGCGTATGCACGAATTGGGCCTCGAGCCCATGGTGACCCTGCACCACTTTACCAATCCACAATGGTTGGAGGATCAGGGCGGCTGGCTGAACCCAGAGGCGGTAGAGCGTTTTGCGCGCTTTGTCGAGCGCGCAGTGACCGCCCTGGGTGATGGGGTGCGCCTGTGGTGTACGATTAACGAGCCTGCCGTCTATGCCCTGCTTGGTTTCATCGAGGGTGATTTTCCCCCTGGCCTGCATTCTCCCCTGCAGGCGCTGCGCGTACTGCGCCACCTGCTCCTGGCTCATGCAGAGGCCTATCGGGTTGTGCATCGGCTGCAGCCCGATGCACAGGTGGGTACGGTCAACCATATCCACCTCTTTGATCCTGCCCGGGCCTCTTCGCCGCTTGACCGATGGGTGGCGAGTGCGCTGGATGGCATCTTCAACGCAGGCCCTCTGCGCGCTGCAGTTGACGGGCGCCTGCGCTTCCCGCTCACCTGGAGCAACCGGCGTGTGGCTGCCCTGGTCAACAGCTGCGATTTCATTGGGATCAATTATTACACGCGTGAGATGGTCGCTTTTGATCTACGGCGCCCGGCCGATCTCTTTGGCCGCCGT
Source organism: Anaerolineae bacterium (assembly GCA_034436375.1). Classification (GTDB taxonomy): domain Bacteria; phylum Chloroflexota; class Anaerolineae; order SpSt-313; family SpSt-313; genus DAOTVS01. The sequence continues at coordinate 26,193 of DAOTVS010000229.1, forward strand.
TTTTATGCCCCGGGGGCGGAGCATGCCGATATCTCGCGGCGAGACGATTTCGGCGACATCTATCCAGAGGGGTTGTATCGTTGCCTGCGCGCCTATGCCGGCCTGGGCAAGCCGCTCTACGTGACCGAGAATGGCTGGCCCGATGCGGCTGATGTGCATCGCCCCCGGGCGCTGTTGAGCCACATTACCCAGCTCTGGCGGGCGATGGCGGAAGGAGCGCCGGTGCGTGGGTATTATCACTGGTCGCTGATCGACAATTTCGAATGGGCGGAAGGTTGGAGCCAACGCTTTGGCCTCATCGCAATGGATCCCGTCACCCAGGCCCGGCGATTGCGGCGCAGCGCCGAGCTGTATGCCGCTATCGCCCATGGGAACGGCATTACCAAGGAGTTGGTCGAGCAGTACGCTCCCGAGGCGATGGCTCGGATCTTTGAGTACTGAAGGGTGTTATGGCGTTGAAGAAATCGCTGCAGCAGTTAGTCACTGAACTCACGTCGCTGGGGCCGGGCATGGTGGCGCAGAGCCTCTTCTTCCCCTGGCGACGGGCCCTGCGCGTGGCCCGTTTGAACAGTCAGGGACAGCCATGGCCGGCTTTCTGGCAAGCCTGGCGCGCTGCTCGCAATGGCCACGCTCCCTCCTGGGAGGCGCTCTCCTGGACCCTGGTTGGCGACCTGATCTCCTATCGCGCTGATGGGCGTTATATCCGCCTGCAGTGCAACAATGCTGCCATTGAGCTGGCGGTCCTGTCGGAGACGGTCGTGCGTGTGCGCCTGAACCGCGATCCCAACGGCAACTTTGAACCTCCTTTCTCCTATGCCGTTGTTCGCACGGATGATGATTGGCCGCTCCCTCCTCCTTATGCCATCGATGACCTGGGAGATACCCTGGAGCTGTGCACGGCCCGCCTGCGTGTGCGTATCGAAAAGCACCCCTGCCGCATCAGTTTTCTCGATCATGCCGGGCAGACGGTCCTGGCGGCGGATGAGGGCATGGGGTGGAGCGGCGAGGCGGTGATGGCCAGCACCCGCCTGGAGCCCGGCGAGCATATCTATGGCCTGGGCGAGAAGGCCTATGGGCTAGACCGGCGAGGGCACGTCTTTGACATGTGGAATACGGATCCCTCGGGTTATGGCCCCGGGCACGATCCGCTTTACCTCAATGTGCCTTTTTGCCTGGGGCTGCATGGGGTGCAGGGTTACGGCCTCTTCCTCGACAACTCTTCGCGTGCACATTTTGACGTGGGGGCGTCTCACCCGGATCGCCTGCGTTTTGCCGCGGCTTCGGGCGAATTGCGCTACTATTTCTTCTATGGCCCCGATCTGCGCGCTGTGCTCGAGCGCTATACGGAGCTGACGGGCCGCATGCCGCTGCCCCCACGCTGGGCGCTGGGCTATCAACAGAGCCGCTGGAGCTATTCGCCGGCCAGCCAGGTGCGTGATATAGCCCGACAGTTCCGCATGCGCGCCATCCCTTGCGATGCCATCTACCTGGACATCCACTATATGCGCGGCTACCGCAGTTTCACCTGGAACCGGCGGCGTTTTCCCGATCCGCGAGAGCTGGTGGCCGACCTGCGGGCAGCAGGCTTTCACACGGTGGTTGTGATCGACCCGGCCATCAAGGTCGATCGCCACTATGAGGTCTGCGCCACCGGCCTGCAGGAGGATGTCTTTTGCAAGTATCCCGATGGCGACCGGGTTGCAGCGCCCGTCTGGCCGGGAGATGCCTATTTCCCCGACTTTACCGCGCCGCGCACGCGCCAATGGTGGGCTCGCCTGTATCGGGACCTGCTCGTTGAGGCCGGTGTGGCAGGCATCTGGATGGATATGAACGAGCCGGCGGTCCTCGGCGCCAGCGGCAGCGATACTCTGCCCGACCAGGTGCTCCACGACTATGAGGGCCTGGGCGCTACCCATGCCGAGATGCATAATGTCTATGCCTTGCAGATGGCGCGTGCGACCCGCGAGGGCTGGCAGACCTGGCGCCCCAACGAGCGACCTTTCGTGATCAGCCGTTCAGGCTATGCCGGTGTACAGCGCTATGCTACCCACTGGACGGGAGACAACGAAAGCACGTGGGAGCATCTGCGCCTGACCATTCCCATGATCCTGGGGCTGGGCCTTTCGGGCATTTCTTTCACCGGCGCTGATACGGGCGGTTTCTGGGGGGCCCCCGATGGCGAGCTGGCGGTGCGCTGGCACCAATTGAGCGCTTTTACGCCCTTTTTCCGCAACCACACTGCCCTCGGCACGCCGCCCCAGGAGCCCTGGGCGCACGGCGAGCCCTATGAGAGCCTGAACCGCGCGGCGATCGAGCTGCGATATCGGCTGATGCCCTATATCTATAGCGCCTGCTGGGAGTCGTGTGAGCGTGGCCTGCCCATGGTGAGGCCGCTTTTCCTCGAGTTCCAGTCGGACCCCGAAACGCACACCATCGATGACGAGTTTCTCTTTGGCGATGCGCTTCTCGTGGCCCCTGTGTGCAGCCCTGGCACCGTCATGCGCCAGGTATACCTGCCTGCCGGCTCGTGGTACGATTTCTGGACGGGCCTGCGCTACGATGGCCCGGCTGTGCTCACGGTGCCGGCGCCCTTGTCCGAAGTGCCTATCTTTGCTCGCGGCGGTTATGTAGTGCCCATGTGCCCGCTCATGCAGTACACCGGGCAGCGCCCGGTGCAGGTGTTGACCCTGAACATCTTCCCCGGCAACGGTGTAAGTTGGCTCTACGAAGATGACGGGCGCAGCCTGGACTATGAGCAGGGCTTCCATCGCGTCAGCCGCTTTGTTACCCGGCGCAGTGAGGGTGAGCTGCGCCTGCAGGTAGACCGCCAGGGCGCCTATCGCCCCGAATACGAACGGTGTCAGGTGGTTTTCCATGGGGTCGAGGGTCGCCCGAGCCAGGTCTTTGTCGATGGCCAGCCCACTTCCGGGTGGAAGCATAATGTCTCTACAGGTATTGTGGAGCTCAGCCTGCAAGAGTTCAGGCGCATTGCTCTGATCTGGTAGGAGTATGCCATGCCGGGATGAGAGGGGATCGAGGGGTTTTCGTGCATTGTTCCAGCCAAGGAGAAAGGCGCCATGCCCGCCATTACCTCTGATTTGATCCATAGGGCCCGTGGCTGCCTTTTGGGTGCAGCCGTGGGCGATGCTTTCGCCATGCCGTTGGAGGGGGCGCCTCGTCCATACGGCGGCGCACAATGCCGCGAGATGCGCGCCGGGCGGCTGGAGGCAGGGCGTTTTACGGCGGCTACAGAGCAGATGTTGACCACTGCCCTCCATCTGCTCGATGCCCAGTGGCCGTTGGCAGAAAAGACTGAAGCGAGAGGGCGCAAGGAAGCTTCCCCCCCAGCAGGCGCCGGGAAGCTCACCCTCCTGGCCCGGTTGGGCCGCAAGCCCTCGGATGCTTTGCCTGTAGAGGCGACGGCGCCCGACCCGGCCGTGCTCACGCGCTGCCTGCCTTTGGCGCTGGCCTATATCGGTGACCGCGATGCCTGTATAGAGCAGGCGCGGCAGCGCACCGCTCTCACCCACTCTCACCCCGATTGCCTGTCGGGCAGCGCTTTTGCGGCTGTCCTTCTGTGGCAGCTCTTGCGCGGCGTCGCTCCCAACCGTGCTGTGCCGCAATCTCTGCGTTGGTGCGGCGAGATCTCGGATGCGCTGGCAGAGACGATCCAGAACGCTCCCGGATGCCCGCGCGAGCGCCTCACCAACGGTTCTACTGTAGCCGCGGTCCTGGAAAGCGTCGTTTGGGGCCTCAGCGTCACTGCCTCCTATCAAGAAGCGGTGACGCGAGTGGCCAACCTGGGCGGCCCCTTCGCCTCGACTGCGGGCGCGCTCATCGGCGCCTTTGCTGGCGCTGCATATCGCTTTAGCGGCGTTCCTGCCGATTGGCGGGCCCAGTTGCATGGCGTCTGGCCCTTGCGCGGGGGCCGCACCTGGCGCGATGCGGACCTCGCTGAGCTGGGTGAGCGGCTGGTGCAACATCCCATCGACCAGGCCCTGGCCCGAGCATAGCGCCAGCGCCCTTCCGGGGCAATTGCCGGCTGCATGCGGAGTATGGGTACCCGGAAGCCGAAGGGTGTTGTCGTGCGTTGTGCCCAATCGGGCATGGAGTGTGGTGGATCGGGCGCTGGAACCCATCCAGAAGAGCAAAGATCGCGTAGACGAGCTTCTATCGTCAAGGGCAGGGTCCTGGCGGGCTGGTCAAATGGCCAGTCTGCCGGGACCCTGCCCTGATTTCAGGTATTTACCTGACATTTTTCATATAATGTGGTAATATAGAGTGTGTACTGATTGGCCATCGAGGAGGTGTCATGGTACTCGCTGATGTGAGAGACGTGGCCATTATCCTGCTGGCCGCCATATCGATTGCGATTGGGATCCTTCTGGCTATCCTGCTCGTGCAGATACAGAGCTTGATCCGGTTGCTCCAGGAGGAGGTCAAGCCGATTCTGACTTCGCTGCAGGAGACTGCGGGCACTGTGCGGGGTACTACCGGTGTTGTGAGCGAGTATGTCGTCACACCGGTAGCGCGGCTGGCTTCGGTGATGGCCGGTGTACGCCGCGGGTTGGACGTTCTCCGTGGACGTGCCCCGGAAGAGCCTGAGTTCTGACATTCGCTGATCAGGTCCTAACCATATTGAAGGAGGTATCGACATGGCGAGGAATCAGGGTGGCTCGGATTTTCTGACGGGCCTGTTTGTAGGCAGCCTGGCGGGTGTGGTCATTGGCCTCTTGCTGGCGCCCCAATCGGGCGAGCAGACGCGCGCTCAGCTCGTGGAGCGGGGGATTGAGCTCCGCGACGAGTTTGAGAAGCGGGCCGGCGATCTGCAGGACAGGGTGCCTGCCATGATCGATGAGCAGCGGGACCGGGTAGAAGAAGCGATCGAGAAGGGTAAGGAAGCCGCCGCCAAGAAGCGGGAAGAGATCCTGGCCCAGATCGAAGCGCAGAAAAAGGCCGGGACCAGCCAGGCCTGAGGCGCCTTTTCCCAGACGGATCGTGGCACCGAGGAATCACCTGCCCACGATGGGTGATTCCTCGGCAGCTTTACTCTGGGCGGGTACTGCCGCCTCGACTCCTGCAGGCAGGCCCTGGATGCAAGAGGCAGGGTGGCGATGCCTGGCTCAGGTCTAGCGTAGGAGATAATTGGGGATGTCGTGTACGCGGAGGCTGCCGCGGCCCTTGATCACCCTGGCGGTCCTCCTGGTCATTGCGGCGACGGCCGTTCTGGCGGCCTGGCGCCCCATTATAGCCCCGGCCATGTACGCCTGTACTGGGGAGCAGGATACTCTGGAGCAGATCAAAGGCACTGCCGCCTATCTCTATCTGAAGCTGGCCGAACCCGTCCCCGACCTGGCCCCCTATGTCCCGATTCAGAACATCCCGAACAATCTCTTTGGCGTCAACACCTTTCTCGAGCAGGAGCCCGACCCGACCAAGGTTGCCCGCTCGCTGGATCTCATTCGCGATATGGGGTTTGGCTTTGTGCGCCAAGAGTTCCCCTGGGAGGATATCGAGATCTCGGGCAAGGGGGATTTTTGGGACCACAAGTGGAACGTATCGGCCTGGGCCAAGTACGACCGCATCGTCGATATGGCCAATGAGCGCGGCCTGCAACTGATTGTGCGCCTGGATCATCCCCCAGCCTGGACGCGCGCTGTGGGCAATGCCAAGGGCTCCTTTGCTCCCCCCGACAACCTCTCCGATTTTGGCGACTATGTGGCAGCCGTCGTGAGTCGCTACAAGGGCCGGGTACGCTATTATCAGATCTGGAACGAGCCCAACATCTACCCCGAGTGGGGCGAGCAACCGGTGAATGCTGCAGCGTACACGCGCCTGCTGCAGGTGGCTTATACACGCGCCAAGGAGGCGGACCCCGACTGTGTCATCATCTCGGCCGGCCTGGCGCCTACCCTGGAAAAGGGCCCTAAGAACCTGGATGACCTGACCTACCTGCAACAGATGTACGCAGCAGGGGCCAAAGGCTATTTCGACGTCCTGGCGGTGATGGACTATGGCCTGTGGACTGGCCCAACCGACCGCCGTGTGAGCCCGGATCGCACCAACTTCTCCCGCCCCGAGCTGATCCGCGCCATCATGGTGCAGCATGGCGACGCAAATAAGCCCATCTGGGCCATGGAGATTGGCTGGGACGCCGTGCCGCCCGATTTCCAGGGGCCTACCCCCTATGGCCGCACGACGCGCGATATGCAGGCGCAGCTGGCTGTGGAGGCCTATCAGCGGGCGCAGCGTGACTGGCCCTGGATGGGTATGATGAGTTATTGGTTCCTTCGCCGGCCTACCGATACGGAAAAGGACCAGCCTTTCTATTACTTTGCCCTCATGGAGCCCGATTTTACGCCCTGGCCCGCCTATGATGCCCTGCGCGCCTATGCCACGCAGCCGGCTGTGCTCTACCCTGGCTATAAGTCGCCTGACCGCACAGCCTTGCACTATAGTGGCCCCTGGCAGAACCAGGCCGACTCGGCAGCACCTTTTGGCCAGGTAAAGCGGGGCAGCAGCGGTGCCACGGTGGGCTTTACCCTTTGGGGCAGCGAGCTGGACCTGGTGGTGCGCGGCCCCGCTCAACCATCGGACCTGCAAGTCACCATCGATGGCCGCCGGGCGCGCGTGTCGCCCGTGCGTGACGCCACTGTCGGCGAGACCCGGTTCGCGCTCCTCCGTTCCCTGAGCCCCGCCCAGCACACTGTCGAGATCACGGTGACTGGCCCGAGCGGCGGCCTGCCCCTCGCCGGCTTGATCGTGCGCTCTACCGACCGGCGGTTTGAGTGCGCGCTGGGCGGGCTGGGTGTGGCAATAGTGGCCGTGCTCGGCGTGGTGTTGATGCGCCGGAGTAAGCGCCGTGCCTGAGAGAACCCATGACCTTGACCGCGAGCGGCTGATTCGGGTGGCCCTGGCGGCTATTCTGGTGTTGGGCGCGGGGCTGCGCTTCTATCTCCTGGCGGGGCAGAGCCTGTGGAACGATGAGGGCACGAGCGTCGCCCTGGTCCAGCGCAGTCTGGGAGAGATCACGCGCGCAGCGGCTGCCGATATCCATCCGCCTCTCTACTATTACCTGTTGCACTACTGGGTGCGGCTGTTCGGCATCAGTGAGGCGGGCGCGCGCTCCCTTTCGGCCCTGCTGGGCGTGGCGCTCCTGGCCCTGGCTTATCTTTGGGGCCGGCGCCTGTTTGGCGCCCGCACCGGGCTTCTGGCGGCGCTGCTTCTGGCTGTCTCCTCCTATCAGATCTACTATGCCCAGGAAGCGCGCATGTACATGCTGCTCACCGTCTTGGGCGCGGCTTCGAGCCTGTTCTTCTACCTGACCTGGCTGGAGCCCCGGGAGGGCCGCCGGCCCTGGATCATGGCCGGCTGGGTACTGGCCACAGCGGGCGCCATCTATTCCCAGTACACTGGCGTGGCCATACTGGCTGCCCAGAACCTGGCCTGGGCACTCCATTTTCTTCTCGCCCTGGGCAGGACCTCGGCACAAGGCAATGCCAGGGCCAAGCCATCGGCAGGAGTGCGCTCATGGCCCTGGCGGGAGCTCGCAACCTGGGTGGGCGCCCAGGCGGTGGTAGCCATCCTGTACCTTCCCTGGCTGCGCCTGGTCTGGAATCAGCTCCACAGCTGGCCGGGCACGAGCCAGCCCTTCGGCCTGATGGACCTGTTGCGTCAGGCGCTGCCGCTCTTTGTGGTGGGGCCTTTTGTGACGGCGCGGTCGCTGTGGCCCCTGGCGGCGCTTGGGCTGGCCTTGGCGGCCCTGGGCCTGCTTTGGCCCGAGCGGGGTGATGAGCGGGCGCCCTGGGGGCGACTGCTGGCCCTGTTGCACTGGCTGATGCCGCTGGCGCTGATCTATTACCTTTCTCGCACGCGACCCGTTTACCACCCCAAGTTCTTGCTCCTGGCGACCCCGGGGTTTGCGCTGTTGGCGGCGAGGGGGGTCGCGGCGCTGGGTGGGGATGGATTTCAGATCCGCCCCTACGGATGGAGGATCTTGCGCTGGGGCCTGAGCGGCTGCGCGATCCTGGCCCTGCTGGCCGCGAGCGTGCCGGGGCTGGAGCACTATTACTATGATCCCCACTATGCCCGCGATGATTATCGGGGCATTGCCCAATACATTGCAACCCAGGGGCGGCCTGGCGATGTGGTGTTGATCGATGCACCCAGCCAGGTGGAGACCTTTGCCTACTACTATCACGGCCCTCTGACCGTCGACCCGCTGCCCCGGCAGCGCCCGCCCGACCGCGAGCAGACGCTGCAGGAGCTAAAGATGGTCACGGGCCAGGCCGGGCGCGTTTTTGCCGTCTTTTGGGCCACGGACGAGTCGGACCCTGACCGCCTGGTGGAGGGCTGGCTGGATAGCAACGCCTACAAAGCTTTGGATGCCTGGTACGGCAATGTGCGCCTGGCTGTCTATGCTATGCCCTCCCGCAGCCTGGATGAGAGCATCCAGCATCCTCTGAACGTGACCTTTGGCAACCAAATCCAGCTGGCGGGTTATTCGCTGGCGCCAGCCGAGGTGGCTGCGGGCGATATCCTGCAGCTCAACCTCTTCTGGCGCGCCGTGGGACCCATCGGCAAGCGCTACAAAGTCTTTACGCACGTCATCGATGCCGATGGGCGCCTGGTGGGCCAGCGTGACGCCGAGCCTGGCGGGGGCGTGCGCCTGACCAATACCTGGCAGGTGGGCGAGCAGATCAGCGATCACTATGGCCTGCCCATCCAGGCGGGCACGGCGCCGGGCGACTACCTGGTGGAAGTGGGGCTGTATGGCGTTGATGATGGTCAGCGCCTGCCGATCACGGCCGGGGAAGGCATGGGCGGGGACCGGGTGATCCTGCAAAAGGTGCGCGTCGTCCGCCCGCAGACGCCGCCGCCCCTGGCCGCGCTCGACCTGCAATATCGCCACACCATCACCCTGGATGCCGATCTGCAGGTCCTGGGCTGTTCCTTTGGCCGCCTGGGCGCCGAGCGTACAGACTCGCCTGTGCTGCACGCGGGCGATGTGGCTGAGCTTGTCCTCTTCTGGCAGGCGCTGCACCCGCTGCAGGCGGAGGACCAGGCTGTGGTGCAGATCGTCGATAGCGCCGGCCGCGTGCGCCTGCAGGTTAGCGCCCCGCCCACCGCCGGGCGCTATCCGCTGTCTCTGTGGCAGGCGCAGGAGATCGTGCGCGACCCCTGGCATCTCGCCTTGCCGAAGGACCTGGCGCCCGGCCGCTATCGCCTGCGTATTGGCCGGCAGGGCGGCGCCACGCTTTCCGACTTGACCACATTTATGGTACAATAGAGATAGAAGGTCAACCGGCCCGGACCGCCGTTTCCTCATCGTCGCTCCCCGTTTTCCCTTTGCGGCTACTTCTTCTCCCCATCCCTGCCCCAACCCCGGCGGACGGGTTCCAGACTGGCCATGCTGCGCTGATCTGGAAATAGCCTTTACTGGCCTGTCGGGTGAACGCCGGCTGGCCCGCTCCGCCCAAGCCCGGCCTTGATCCGGAAGGTGTGGTGGGTCACCCTATAGAAGGCCTGTTCCGGCCGCACGCGGAGCATGGGTGCCCGGAAGCCGAAAGGCGTTTTCATGGTGCGTTGTGCCTCCCGGGCATGAGCGATGGATCTGTGAATGGTACCGTGTTTTGCTCTACAGGCAGGGGATTAGTCATGGGTAAGGCTGATATCCATATCCACACCACGGCCTCTGATGGTCTGCTCGATCCGCGCGATGTGGTGGAATATGTCGCGACTGAGACAGATCTCAATGTGATTGCCATCACCGACCACGATACATTGGCTGGGGCGCACAAGGCCTGGCAGTGGCTGCAGGCCCATCCCCAGTTCCCGCTGCAGCTGCTGTGGGGTGTGGAGATGACGGGCGCCTGGTTCAAACATCTGCTCTTCTACTGGCCCGACCGGCCGCCGGCCCGGCTGCCGCGCCGCCTGACCGCGCCGGCGCGTCTGATGCGCGAGCTGCGAGAGACGGGCGCTCTCTGTGTGGCAGCCCACCCGGCCAATCCGTTCTCCATGGCCGGGCCTGACCTGCGCTCACTGGTGATGCAGGGGCTATCGCCAGATGGCCTGGAAGCCTGCAACCCCGCAGCAGGTCGGCGGCCTGAAAAGCGCCTGCGCAAGCTGGCGCACGAGCTTGGGCTGGCTGTCACGGGCGGCTCCGACACCCATGGCGTGCTGGCCACCATCGGCGCCGCCTATAC
>DAOTVS010000230.1:0-5566 GCA_034436375.1 Anaerolineae bacterium
CCGGCCCTCGCATCCGCTCGCTAACGCTTGCGCGGATCTTGTATGGCCGTACCCTCATCATCGACCACCCGGTAGTCGCCATCCACTGTTCGCGCGCCATTTCCTGATGGCGACGAGCCGGGCGGGCGCCTACCGTATTGGATCTCGTGTCGCAACGCCGCCACGATGGACGGCGGCGACAGATTGACCAGCAACTCCATGCCCAGCAATAGGATGGCCAGATCATCGAACTGCCCAAGCCCTAACATCGGATCCGGCAACAGGTCGATCGGGAAGAGCAGATAGGCGATGGCAATGAACGGCGCGACCTTTGCCCAAGCCGGCACATCCGGATGCTTCAGCAGCCGCCAACACAATCGCAACTCGCGAATAAGGTCCCCCAACAGCCCCGCCCTGTTCTGAGGGCTGGAAGATGGGTTGCCGCTCACATCCCTTACCTCCGGGCCACGCCTTGGCAGCGTTGCCCCTTAAAGGTAATTATAACAAGAGCAGGGATGATTGGCAAGGCTCATCAGGGTATTATCACCTGCCATAGGGTCACGTGCAGCCCCTGCCCGGCCTCCGCCAACCGGGCATCACCTACCGGCAGCGGCTCCAGCGTGGAAGAGTCATAGACCGTCAGCCCCAGGCGCGCCTGCCCGGAAGCCCCTGCCGGCAGGGTAATGCGGTGCACGTCGCGCACGTGCCAGCCGGCCAGCCACTTGAGGGTGGGAATAGCGCCCTGGGCCGGCGTGCCATCATCCTGCGCCTGCCAGCCATTACCGTCGAGCCGCACCGAGACGGCATAGTCGTTGAGCAGCGGCCGCTCCGCCAGGAACTCTAGCGTCACCGGATAGGGACTGCCGGGCGGCCCCGAGCGCGCGCCCACCAACACCATCTCGCCTCCCAGATCCAGATAGCGCGCCCCGGGAACGGGTGCGCGCAGCACCACCGGCAGGGCTGTCTCGCGCCGCCGCCAGGGCCCCAGAGCAAAGCCACCGTCGGTGCCGAGCAGGCGGAAGGTGTGCGCCCCAGGGTTGACATCCAGGGTTACCGTGCGGTAGCCGCCTACCGGGCCGCCCGGCACCTGCAGGGATTGCGGCGCACTGCCATCCTGCGGCAGCAGCGCGAGGGCAAGGGCGCCGGCCCCAGCTGGCCGGTACCAGTGCAGGTACAGGCGCCGGCTATTCGCCACAGAGTCATCCCAATCCACCCCGACCAGGCGCGAACCATCGCTCCAGACGACGCTCAGCGGGTGGAGCGTAGCCGGCGCTTGGGCGCGCGGTAGCACCTGCACATGCCCCAACTCGATGGTATCCTGCCCGTCGGCTGTCTTGAGCCGCTCCCAATTGCCGCCTTCCGGCGTGTAGTAGACGCCGGCCAGCAGGCGATAGTCGCCCGGCGGCGTATCGGGGCGCAGGGTGAAATGATAGCTATCGACCATGATCTCGCCCGGAGTGACTCTATCCGCGCTGTAAGTCAGGTCCGACTGCCCCGCGATGCCCCCCGGCCCTTCCAGGTGCACGAACCAGGAATAGTCACGGTCCAGCGGCTGCAGCGCTCTCCAGGCCACCTGCAGGTCCACGCTCTTTCCCAGCGCCACCTCGCCCTGGCCCAGGCGGACCCCCGAGAGGGCAAAGCGCCCGCCCAGCACCTGACCGCCGCCGCTAAAGCCAGCAGGCGCGGCCTGGAGCGGCCTCGCCTGCACCACCCAGGCGCCCTGCTGGGGTATCAACGGGTACGGCAGGCTGGAGAACTCGGGGAAGAGGTCGGTGACCAGCACGGGGCGAGACCCTACCGCCTCCTGGATGCGCCGCACCCACACCTGACCGTTGGGGGTCGACCCCTCCGGATAGACATAGGTCACGGTAACGTCGCGCCGCAGGCCCTCCACCTGTTGCAGGTACCACAGGGGCGTCGCCTCGTTCCAGTCGCTGAGAACCAGTGCTCCGTGGGGCGCCGACTGCAGCAGGGCCACGGCCCGCTCTCGGCAAGAATCGTCGCGATGCAGCGCCTGGAAGCTCGGCAGGGCGCTCAAGCCGTTCAGCAGCGCCCAACAGGCCACAAGCCCTCCGGCAAGCGCAGGCCAGGCGCGAAAGGGCCACGTGCGCAACGCCAGCCCCAACCCCAGGCCCAGCCCCAGGGCCAGTGCCACATAAGCCGGCAAGAGATACTCCACCGTCTGGGGCGCCCGGTAGGTAATCGCAGCAAAGCCGTCCACCAGGGCCACACCACCCCACAACAGGAGCCAGCGCCAGGGCCGCCGGGCCAGGAGCACCACACCCAGCAGCAGGACGGCAGCCAGGAGGCCCCAGCCCAGCTCGGTGTGCAGGATATCGATGAGGATGGTCAGGCGCAGGCCCAGCACAGGCTGAAAGGCATAGTAGAGCATGTCGCCGCGGAAACCCAACGCCAGCACGTGCGAGAGAAAGCCCGATACGGAACGAATGGGCGCCGGGTCAAAGGGCGGGTCCATCAGGCTGCGCAGTGGAAGGTAAGCCAGTACCAGCACGCCCGGCAGCAGGGCAGCGACGGGCAGCAGCCAGCGCCGCGGCTGGATCACCAGCCGGGGATCGACGGCGATGAGGTAAGCGAGATACGGCAATGCCAGGAGCGCCAGCGAGCCATGGTGGGTGACGGCCAGCCCAAAGGTCAGCGCAAAAGCGACCAGGTAGCGGCCTGCCCGCGCCTCACCATAGCGCAGGAGCCAATGCAGGCAGAGCACGGTCAGGAGCGCCATCAGGCTGCGGATGTTGGCAAAGGTGCCCTGGGCCCAGAAGGTCGGCGTCACGCCCAGCGCCAGCGCCGCGAGCGCCCCCGCCGCGCCCGAGTCGGTAGCCTGCCGCACTGTGCGCGCGAGCACAGCCAGGGTGCCTGCGGCGCAGACAGCGGCAAAGAGGTTCACCCGCCAGGCCGGGTCACCCAGGGGCAGGAGCGTGAACAGCTTGCCGAGCATGGTGTAGAGGGGATAGCCCGGCGGATGGGCAATGCCCAGCACCGCCGAGACGAGCTGAAACTCGCCGGCGTCGGCCGGTTGCACCGAGGGCGCAAGCGTCGCAACATAGAGTCCCAACCCCCCGGCCCCCACGGCCGCCTCCCACAGCCAGCCGGGCCAGCGCTCAAAGCCTCGGGCGACAGGGCCGTTCCTGGCGGGCGCCGGGGGCTCACCCGAACTCGTGTGGGGGGCCGGCATACAGGCCAGGGCCAGGGCCACCAGAGAGACGATCCCCGCAGCGAAGCTCACGCGCCCATCCGTCCACGGCCAGAGAGCATAGGCGCCAAGCAGGAGCAGCGGCCAAGTCGGGCGCCCGGTCCGGCGCAGTAGCCAGACGGCAAGCGCAGCCGCCAGGAGCCCCAGCAGCAATGAGGCGCCCACGAGCGCGCGCCCCATCATAGCCGGCCGCAGCTCACAGGCCACACGCGACAGGTAGAGCCCGGCCATAAGCGCCGCCGCTACGTCCAGAGTCACGCGCCCAACCCGATGGCTGTCCCGCTTCTTGCTTGCGGGCTGCATACCCATACTCAATCCTCACCGTCAGCCAGAGATCAATACCATTTTCCGGCTAAGCAGCTATTCAAGCTTGACGTTTGGCACGTCAGTGCACACGCGCGTCCAGCCAGGCCAGCAGATCGCCCAGGGGGCGTGCGCGCTCGATCTCGTTAAAGCCCTCATGGTAAAAGCCAACGTATTCCCGTTTCGTCTTGTCGGCAGCGGCCACGCTTTCGTAAAGGCGGCGCATGGCCGGGCTGTCCACGATGGGGTCATCATCGGACATGAGGAGCAGGAACGGGAGCTTGATCTCGCCAGCCCGGGCCAGGATAGTCTGAATGGAAGCCATCATCTCGGTGAAAAAACGCGCCGAGACCAGGTCGTGCACCAGCGGGTCCGCCACATAGGCAGCGCCCACCCGAGGGTCGTGTGAAAGCCCGGCAGCCGGCAGCCCCGAATGCTGACAGAAGGCAGGCGCCAGATGGCTCATTGCCCGCGCCAGGAGCAGCTTGCCGGCCGGCACGGGAAATCTCTGCCCCAGGGCAGGTGATGACACAATCAGGCCGGCCAGCCCCTGCGGCCGCTCGAGTGCATACTGCAACGCAATCGTGCCGCCCAGGCTGTGGCCCAGCAGGAACACCGGCAAGCCGTGCTCGGCCTCTCGCGCCAACTCGATCATGCGGTGCAGATCGGCCGTGTACTGGGTAAAGCGATCGATGTGGCCGCGCGTGCCCCCAGAGCGCCCGTGGCCACGATGATCCAGGGCATAGACGGCATAGCCCTGCGGCACAACATGCTCCACCACATTCCCATAGCGCCCGCTATGCTCGCCCAAGCCATGAGCGATGGCCAGCACGGCCCGGGCCGCATCTGGCCGCCAGGCCTGCCACCAGATGCGCACGCCGCCTTCGCCCTTGTATTCGCCTTCCAGGTGCTGCATCATTGCCTCCCGTGGACCTTCCCCGCGCCTCGCAAGTGCACCCATTATAAACGAAATACAGCATGGAGGAAAAAGGCAACACGAACAAGGGATTGACGCGGGGGAGGAATGTGACAACCAGGTCAGGGCACGAGGATTGGTTGCGTGTCGTGGCAGGATTTCACGTCGGCTACCGCTAAGACCGCCAACACGGGCCACCGCTCCGTCTCCGACAGTTCAGGCGAGTAGGCGATACGCAGCCATCCCTTTCGCGCCTTTCGCGTTCCAGGAATCCGCTTTGCCCTCTCCTGGCCCTGAGCCTATAATAACCGCTACGGCGTAGGCAGGTGATCTTGCATGGTGGGAGGTGCAGGTGTTCGAGTTCGAGCTGCGGCATCAGGACCCGACGAGCCGGGGGCGCCTCGGCGCATTCCACACGCCCCATGGGGTATTGGAGACGCCGGTCTTTGCCCCGGTAGGCACACAGGCCACGGTCAAGACGCTGACGCCGCAGGAGTTGGAGGATCTGGGCGCCACGTTGGTGCTCGCCAACACCTATCACCTCTTCCTGCGCCCGGGGGCCGAGCGGGTGGCCCGTCTGGGCGGCTTGCACCGCTTTATGGCCTGGGAGCATCCCCTACTCACCGATAGCGGCGGTTTCCAGGTTTTCAGCCTGGAGACCCTGCGCCGGGTCACTGACGAAGGCGTGCTCTTCCGCTCGCATATCGACGGCTCGGAGCACTTTTTGTCGCCGGAAAAGTCGATCGAGGTCCAAGAGCAGCTCGGCGCCGACATTATCATGGCCTTTGATGAGTGCGCCCCGCCCATGAACTATGATCAGGCGCGCGAGGCGATGCACCGCACCCATGCCTGGGCAGAGCGGTGCCTGACGGCCCACAAGCGGCCCGATCAGGCGCTCTTCGGCATTGTGCAGGGCGGCGGCTTTACCGATCTGCGGCAGGAATCGGCCTATGTGCTCAGCGAGATGCCCTTCCCAGGGTACGGCATCGGCGGCCTCTCGGTGGGTGAGCCAAAAGAAGTGACCTGGGCCATGCTCGATGCGACCATCCCCTGCCTGCCCACACACAAGCCGCACTATCTGATGGGCGTGGGCTCGCCAGAGGACCTCTTCGAGGGCGTCGCCCGCGGCATCGATATCTTTGATAGCGTTCTGCCCA
>DAOTVS010000231.1:0-14282 GCA_034436375.1 Anaerolineae bacterium
CGGGCGGCCCGGCTGCAGGCAACCCGCCCAATCCCCCCTCCCGGGTCAGAGCCGGGCAGGCGCACAGCACCTTTGCCGGCTGTTACCGGGAGCCGGCTGGATCAAGTACGGTTGCAGTACTAACACGAGCCCGAAGCATGGCGCGGGGCTCAAGCCGCCGCGCTGAGAATGCCAGCCCCCTTGAGGGGGCTGGCCAGCCCGCAGGGCTTTGTATTCTCAGCCTGATGGCTTCAGGATACTGTTGGTCAATTCGGCTGTGCCCGAGCGAGGCCGCCCGGGGCTAAAAGCCGCCGGGCTTGAAAGCGTAAAGCCCTCCGGACTCGTGTAGGGGAAACCTGGCTTGCACAGCGAGATCGGCTCTTGCACAAGCCCTGAAGGGGCTTTGCCGCTCAAAGCCCGATGGCCTCGGCCTCGAGCGGCCTCGCTCAAGCGCCCGACTGAGTTTACCAACAGTGTCGCTTTCAGCCTCGGGCGGCCTCGGTCAAACACTCAACCGAGTCTATAACGTTTGGTGTGAAATGGATACGGTGCTCTCGGTCAGTGTCGTAGTGGCGACCTTGGTCGCTCGTCTCCGCCTCGCGCAAGGGGAGACGAACGGCTAAAGTCGTCACTGCGACAGACGAGGGCTCTGCGCCCATTTCACACCCGACGTTATAGCCGTATTGCTTCCAGCTTCGAACCCTTCTTTGTGTCTTTGTGGTGAAACCGTCCTCTCGATACTGATAGGGAGATTGCCAGTGTACGAGCTCAAAGTAGCCGTGGCCAAGGTGCTGGGCGTCTGCACGGCGGACCCGGCCATGAAGCCGGGCGACTATTTCACCGTGCGCAATGGCGACCTGCGCATCCCGGAGGGGGGCTTTGTCTGCCTGTGGGCGCTGCAGAGCCTCATGCCCGTGCTCACGACCAAGGAGCGCAAGATCGGCGAGAAGAAGAGCGACGACTGGGTGTGGCGCGTGAAGCACGTGCAGTGCCCCGACCCCAAGGGCCGGGTGATCTGGCGCATCGTGCGCTCGAACGAAAAGGCGGACCTGCTCCCCTTTACCCCCGCTCCCCCACCCAACGAGCCACCCAACCCTATGCGCAGCGACCTGCGCGTGGTGGTGGAGGAAGTGCGGGGCAAGTGCACCTCGGGCATGCAGCCGGGCGACTATATCCTGCTGCGTAGCGGGCGCCTCTACATCCCGCCCGAGCGGCACTTTTGCCTCTACGCCCTGCAGGCGGTGCTGCCCTTCCTGCCGGCCAAGCAGCGCCCCCTGCCGGAAGGGGATTGGCTGCGCGAAGAGTCACACATCATCTGCCCCGATCCGGCGGGCAATGTGATCCTGCGCATCGAGCGCCTCTGAGTCAGAGGACGCTCGCTGCCGACTCTGGCTTGAGGCCGGGTTGGGCGCTTGGCCGCCATCCGGCGACCTCCCACAGAACCCTTTGACCTGGCTGCCTCTGAATGCTATATTGATGTAAAGTCTATTCTCTATGGGATGGTGAGCCTTGGCAACCATACTGGGCAGTGGCGACTTTGTCTACGAGGAACTGGCCGACTGGGCGCAGCTCCCGGCCGGATGGAGCCTGAAGGAGGTGCCCGACGTCGCAGTCGGCCCCGACGACCGGGTCTATGTGTTCAGCCGGGGCACGCACCCGATGATCGTGTTCGACCGGGAGGGCCGGTTCATCACCTCGTGGGGCGAGGGGGTTTTCACACGGCCGCACGGCCTCACCTTTGGGCCCGACGGTATGCTCTATTGCGTCGACGACGCAGCGCATTGCATCCGCAAATGCACCCCCGAGGGCCAGGTGCTGGCGACCTTCGGCACGCCGGGGCAGCCGGCGCCGCGGCACAGCGGGCAGCCCTTCTGCCAGCCGACCAAGGTGGCCTTTGACCCGCGCACCGGCGACCTCTATATCTCAGACGGCTATGGCAACGCCCGCGTGCACAAGTTCTCGCCCGACGGCAGGCACCTCTTCTCGTGGGGCGAGTACGGCACGGACCCGGGGCAATTCAACCTGGTGCACAGCGTCTGCACCGACGCCGAGGGCAAGGTCTATATCGCTGACCGCGAAAATCACCGGGTGCAGGTGTTCGACGACCAGGGTCGCTACTTGGGCCAGTGGAACAACCTGTTCCGGCCCTGCGGCCTGCTGATTAAGGATGGGCTGGCCTACATCGGCCAACTGCACACCAGCCTGCCGGTGAACTCGACCTACCCCTATATCGGCGCCTGCGTCAGCATCCACGACCTGACGGGCCGCCGCCTGGCCCGCCTCGGCGACCCGCACCAGGGCCTGGGGCCGGGGCAGTTCATCGCCCCCCACGGCCTTGCGGTCGACTCGCGGGGCGACATTTACGTGGGTGAGGTCTCGTGGGCCGAGTACGGCAGCAAGCAGAATCCGCCCGTGGAGGTGCGCTGCCTGCGCAAGCTGGTGCGCAAGGCCTAGACGCTGCGGATGGTGCCAACTCCTCCCGCGTCAATTGCACCCTATCACCTGGGTACGCGCGGCGCCTCGTGCGAGATACTTGAGAACAGGGCTTCCCTGGCCACTGCCTTCCTGTTCCTCTCAATTTGACATAACCATTGGCCTTATGTATACTTACGACCATCAACGGCGGCGGCCGCACTGGGCGCCGCCGCTGGCTTTTGCCAGCAAACAGAACTTATTGGAAGGTATTGTTACCAGTTATCATGAAGCGTTTCTCGCAGTACTTTGCGACTGCAGCAGTGTCGGTCGGCCTGCTGACCGCAACGTTTACCGGGACGGCACGGGCAGCGCAACCGAACCCATTGACGGCAGCGCCACAGAGGAGCGAGGCTTCGATCCAGACGATTACCGGGCAGACAATCAGGCCGTTGCTCACCTTCGGCCCGGTGCAGAACCAGCCCCAGGCGCAGCCGCAGAAAGCGCCCGCGGGCGGCAACCCGACGCCGCAGGCGCCGCAGCCCAACGGCAAAACGATCTTCATCGACCCTGGCCACGGCTCGACAGACACGGGGGCCGTGCACAAGGACGCCAACGGCAACGTCGACCTGACCGAGGCCGATGTTAACCTGGCCATCTCCCTGAAGCTGGCCGACATGCTGCGCCAGAACGGCTACAATGTAGTCATGTCGCGCACCGACAACCACGCGCCGGCGATGGACCAGGGCACGGCCGCAGACCTGCAGGCCCGTATCGATGAGGCCAATGCCGCCGGTGCGGATCTCTTCATCTGCGTCCATAACAACGCCGCCGGCAGCCCGAATGCAGAGGGTACCGAGGTGTACTATTGCAGCAACCGGTCCTTCAGCGCCGACAATATCCGCCTGGCTAAGCTGGTCGATCAGGGCATCGTGAACAGCCTGCATCAGGCTGGCTACAACGCCAAGGATGAGGGCGCCCAGGACGACGCCTCGTTCGGTCACTTTGCGGTGCTGGCGCCGAGCAACACGGACCGCCCGACCAAGATGCCGGGTATCATCGGCGAATCGCTCTATATGACGAACGATCAGGATGCGGCCAAGTTGCATCAACCCCAGATTCAGCAGGCTATCGCCCAGGGCTACCTGCAGGGCATCCAGGCGTATTTCAATAACAGCAATGCCTAAGGCAACAGTTGCACGACTGAGATGAGTGTTCAGCAGGGCAGTACCCTCTCGCGAGAGGGTACTGCCCTTTTTGTCTCTGGCCGCCTCAGGCTGCCCCGCAACCTGGAGAGTCAGAGCGGGTTATCTCAATAGAGGAGAACCGGCGAGCGCGGCACGGGTAACCCCGGCTCCACAGGAGACAACATGGCAACACTGGCACGGCCTATGGTAAACGACCGGCGTGAGATCTTTGGCTGGGCGATGTACGACTGGGCCAATTCGGCCTTTAGCACGACCGTCGTGACGGTCTTCCTGGGGCCATACCTCACCAGCATCACCAAGGCAGCGGCCGATGCCCAGGGCCTGATCCATCTGTTGGGCGTCCCCATCCGCTTCGATTCCTATTTCACCTACCTGATCTCCGCCTCTGTCCTCATGCAAGTGACCTTTCTGCCCATCCTGGGCGCCCTGGCGGACTATTCGCATCTGCGCAAGCAACTGCTGCAGTTCTTCGCCACCCTGGGCGCCGCATCGACGATCCTGATGTACCTTATCCGGCCCGGCGGGCACTGGCTTGCCGGACTGCTCTTTATCGTCGCCAACCTGGCGTTCGGCGCGAGCATCGTTTTCTACAATTCGTACCTGCCCAACATCGCCACTGAGGAAAAGCGCGACTATGTCTCGTCCTATGGTTGGGCGCTGGGCTACCTTGGCGGCGGCCTCCTCCTGTTGATCAACCTGGCCATGTATCTCTTTGCCGGCAAGATCGGCCTGGATAGCGCCATGGTCGCCCGCATCAGCCTGGCATCGGCCGGGGTGTGGTGGCTGGGCTTTTCATTCTTTACCTTCAGCAGCCTGCGCCCCCGCCATGCAGTGCGAGCGCTGCCGGCGGGCGAGACCTACCTCACAGTCGGCTTTAAGCAGCTGGCAGCCCTGATGGACATTCCGCAAGGGTTGATCACCCTGTTGATGCTGCTGCCGCTCTTGATCCCGATCCTGATTCTCTTGCGCGTGCCCGTGCAGTGGGCCTTGCTGCCCGGCGCCGGGCCGATTGCCGTGCTGATCATTTTTATCGTGCGCAAGAGTCGCACCCTGCCCGAGGCCATGAAATACCTGACGGCCTACCTGCTCTACAACGACGGTGTGCAGACCGTGATCAGTGTTTCGGCCATCTTTGCCGCCAATGAGTTGGGGATGAGCTCGACGCAGCTGATCCTGGTCATCCTGATGATCCAATTCGTGGCCTTTGGCGGCGCATTGGGCTTTAACTGGGTGGCCGGCAAGGTGGGCACCAAGCGCACCATCATCGCCAGCCTTGTGCTCTGGAGTGCGGTGACGATCTATGCGTTTGCTGGCATGAAGGGCACCGCTCTCGTGCTGGGAATGGAAGAACGCCAGCTCGAGTTCTGGGTGCTGGGCTTCGTGATCGCCCTGGTCATGGGCGGCAGCCAGGCCCTGAGCCGCAGCCTGTTCGCGCAGATGATCCCACAGGGCCAGGAGGCCGAGTTCTACTCCTTCTATGAGATCAGCGAGCGCGGCACCTCGTGGCTGGGCACCTTTGCTTTTGGCCTGGTCAACCAGCTCTTCAGCAGTCTGCGCTTGGGTATCCTCTCGGTGATCTTTTTCTTCATCAGCGGGCTGGTTATCCTGCCGTTCGTCAATGTAGCGCGGGCCATGAAGGAAGCAAAAACCGACCACTGACCTGAACAGCAGGTTGCTCAGCCGATACGAGAAGAGTGCAGGTCCATCAGCACACGGATAAGGTCGGCCTCGGTCAGCGCTGCCGAAGCGGTGCGCCCGCCAACGCGGCAGAGGAAGCGGGAAGGCTGGCCGTCATCGCCAAAGTCAAGATCGACCTCGACCAGCGGCCTTTTGCGCGCGGCCACCCTATCCCAATCGCCAATGCACCAGCGCTCCTCACCCGGCCAGCGGTACAGAGGACGCAGCGACAGGTAACCGGCCAACCGGAGACCCTCGAGGACGCCTTCTACCATCGCATTGTAGCGAGCATACGCAAGCTCACGAGCCTGATTGCCCTGTCCGCCGCAGTGAGGTCTGCCCATTTGGGGCTTGGGGACGAGCCGCATCCGGCTGCCCTGGTTGGGAACCTTGCAACAATCCTTCCCGCGCATGGCCGCCTCCTGACCCCCAGGAATCGAGTATCTCTACTTTAATTTTGACGCCTGGAGGCAGCCTAGTCAAGGGCGGCCGCGTGGGCAGCATATCAGTCAATGGGCAGGGCCCAGGGCCTGCTGCCGCCACTCCTTCACCCGCTGAGCAACCTGCACCATCGGCGCCACCCAGATCTCATTGCGTCGGCGGTCGAGGTGCCGGCAGAGCTCCCGCAGCGCCGCCTCGGTGATGGAGAGGCCGCCCCTGTCGATGCCGTGCAGGGTAAAGATGACCCAGCGGCCCAGGGCGACGGCCTGTTCGGCCAGGCCCACCAGCATGGGGCCACTGAGACCCTCGACGTTCCAGGACCAGAGATAGGCCAGGTCGCAGGTCGCCGGGTGATTGTGCCCAAACTCCCCCCGCCCTCTGGCGGCGATAAAGTGCCGGGCGACGACGGGCACATAGCTCTGCCGGGTCAGCCCTTCCCCTATATAATCCAGATAGCAGGGATAGCAGAACGTAAAGTCCTTTTGCTCGGGGATGCCGATGCGTATGCGTCGCGAGGCTTCCAGGATATCCTCCTCCATCTCCTGCAGGGTCATGCGCTCCAGGCAGACGATATCCGGGTTATCCTGCAGGCTCTTGCTGCAGATGTGCCTGATCGTGTGATTCCCGATCTCGTGGCCGCGCTTCGCCAGCTCTCGCCAGGGCGCCAGGTCATTCACGGGGTCCTCGCCGCGCGGGTTGAGGTAAAAGGTCGCGCGCAGGCCGAGATCCTCGAGGACAGGCACGGCCTTCTCCAATTGGTTGGCCGTGCCATCATCGAAGGTCAGGGAAAGCGCGCCCTTGCACCCGGCCGGCCAGGGAGATGATGCCCACGTTGCCATGTTGTCATTGCTCCTTGATGGCACAGTGTAATGGCGGCTGGCGCTTGCCTGAGGCGCCAGTCGCCTTTCAGCATGATGATAGCAGGTGTTTTGCCAGCCCTCAATGATCGCTGACCAGGCCTTCGCGGCCGCCATCCAGCAGGTAGTAGGCCGTATCGATTCAGACGTTGGAGTAGCTCTCCTGACCTGCGGGCCGTGAACCGTTTGCCAGTTGAGCCGCTATCCTTTGAGCCCTGTGAGGGCGATCCCTTGCACAAAGTAGCGCTGGCCGGCGAAGAAAAGCACCAGGCAGGGGATCAGGACGATCACCGAGGCCGCCATGAGCAGGTTCCAGTAGGTTGTGCCACGCACGCTGACAAAGAACTCCAGGCCCAGGGGTAGAGTAAACTTGTTCATGCTGTTCAGGTAGATCAAGGGTCCCAGGAGGTCATTCCAGTTGCCGTAGAAGCTAAAGATGCCTACGGTCGCCAGGGCAGGCTTGGAGAGAGGCAGAACCAGCCGCCAGTAGATGCCGAAGAACCCGCAGCCATCGATTTTGGCCGCGTCATCCAGTTCCATGGGAAGCCCCATAAAGAACTGGCGGAGCATAAAGACGTAAAAGGCGCTGCCCCCCAGCCACTGCGGCACGATCAGCGGAGCGTAGGTGTCCAACCAGTGCAGGGAGCGGAAAAGTAGATAGACTGGCACCAGGGTGACCACGTAAGGGAGCATCATGGTCGCCAGGAGCACAATGAACAAAAAGTCCTTGCCCGGGGCGCGCAGGCGTGCAAAGGCGTAAGCTACCATCGAGGAGGTCAGGGCCGAGCCCACCACCCCAAAGGCCGTCACAAACACGCTATTGCGAAAATAGAGGCCAAAATCGACCGCATGCACCGCATCTGGGTAGTTGCTAAAGAGAATCTCGTGCGGTATCCAGCGGATGGGCAGCAGGAAGATTTCGCCCATGCTCATGAGCGACGTGCGCACCATCCAGGCAAAGGGGATCAGGAAGATGACGGCCCCGATCACAATCAACGTGGTCGACACGACCCTCTGTATCAGCCGTTGAGTCCGCTTGCTAGAGCGCCAGCCGACTCGCTGTGGCTGCGCAGGTACGGCCCGTGGCGGCCGCTTGGCTTGTTCCCATCCTACACTCATGCCGCTACCCCCGCATCTCGCCCTCATAATAGACCCACAGCGGCGAGGAACGAAGTACCAGCCCGCTGAGGGCCAGGATGATCACCAGGAGCAGCCAGGCCATGGCGCTGCCGTAGCCCATCTTAAAGTAGGTCATGGCATTCCGGTAGAGGTAGAGCACGTAGAACAAGCTTGCGTTGGCAGGGCCGCCCTGGGTCATGACAAAGGCCTGGGTGAAGGTCTGCATGGAGCCGATGATGCTCATGACCAGGTTGAAGAGGATCACCGGCGAGATCATCGGCAGCGTTACGTTCAGAAGCTTGGTAAGCGCCCCCGCCCCATCCAGCTCGGCCGCCTCGTACAGGTGCTGCGGAATGCCCTGCAGCGAGGCCAGGAAGATGACCATGCCGCCGCCGATGCCCCACAGGCTCATGATGATAAAGGCGGGGATCACCCAATTCGGGTCGAAGAGCCACTGCGGCCCCTGGATGCCGAAGAAGCGCAGGGCCGTGTTCAGGATGCCAAACTCGGGGTTGAAAATCCACATCCACAGGAGCGCCACCGGCACGCCGGAGATCGATGACGGAAGGTAGTAGATCGTGCGGAAGATATAGATGCCGGGGATCTGCTGGTTCATCAGCAGGGCCACGAAAAATGCGGCAATCATCCCGATCACGACCGAGCCTACGGCATACAGGGCCGTCACCTTGAGCGACTGCCAGATCAGCGCGTCGTGAAACAACAGGGTGTCATAGTTGGCCAGGCCAATGAATACCGGCGGCGTGATCACCTCATAGCGCATAAAGCTGATCACGATCGAATACAGCATGGGCCCCAGGGTGAAAACGAGAAAACCAATGATCCATGGACTGGCAAGGATATAAAAGGCGATCGCCTCGCGGTGCCGGAACTTGAGTTTGAGCCCAGGCAAAGCGGCAGCCATTTCTTTGGCCATCCAAACCTCCTTAGGCAGCCAGATCACGGACCGCACAGGCCTCCCGGACCTGTCCGGTCCGTGCTTCTGCACGATCCACAAACCTGACTGGTCTCAGAAACCTGCCACATCGATTCCTCTAATGGGATAACAACTGGCAAAAACCTGTTGCCTGGCTGGCGCCGGGTTACGGGCTACGCAGCCGCCCGGCATTGGGCCTTTTTGGGGTGTGGGTGGTTGTTGCTGTCCGTTTTGCCGCGCTGCGGCAAAACGGACAGCAACAACCACCCACACCCCAAAAAGGAGGCTGCCGGTTAGTGGTGAAGCAGATTGCCCGGCATTTACAAGTCCGGTTAGGCTTTTTGCCAAAGGATTGGTGTGGATTGCTCGCCCTGGAAATCGGTGTGCCAGGTTCGTGCTGTCACGACTTGGGATTCGTCTCGGCAATGATGCGGTTGACGTCAGTCTCCATCTGCTTAACAGCCGCCTCGGGGGCCATCTTGCCGACGAACACCGCCTCGAACGGGGGTTGGATGCCCTTGGTGTACAACTCCTCAAAGGCGACAAAGGCATGCGACTCGCTGGCGATCTGGAAGCCCGCCCCGTCGAAGATGACCTTCATCGCCGCGTCGGACACCTTCCATTGATCCTTGATGCCCTTGACCCAGTCGCCCTCGGCTACCGACTTGCGCGCCGGCATGGCGCCAGTCGCCTGACCCCAGCCCAACAGGCCCTCCGGCGAAGCCAGTTCCTTAAGGAGGTCCCAGGCCGCATCGGGCGCGAGGCACCCTCTCATGATGAACCACTGATCAGGGTACATAAAGTTGAACCGTTCGAGCTCCCGCGACCCAAATTTGGGATAGGGCACCACGGCCACATCCCACTGGAAATCCTTGATATCCTTGTAGGTGCCAAAGCTCCACATAAAGTCAAGGCCCATGCCCAGTTTTCCGGTCATGAACAGGCTGGGAGCGCCGGCTTGCATAGCCTGCGTCTGTGCCGGGGTGGGGGCCACGCCCAGCGGCTCGATCATACTGTACATGAACTTGAGGGCATCAAGGAACTCGGGAGTATTGAGAAACTTTTCCGGGTAGCCCTTGTCGAAATCTGCTTTGGCAAAATAGGACTGCCCGAAATGCCGGAACGCCATACGATCGGGACCCGGGTCCGTGATGCCGAACTGACTGTTCTGGTCCCCCGTCTTCTTGGTCAGGGCCTTGGCCCGATTTATGCACTCATCCCAGTCCCAGGTTTTGTCGTTCCAGTCCTGCGTAGGATAGGGGACTTTCTCCTGGTCAAACAGGGTCTTGTTGTAGACGAAGAAGCTGGGCCAGATATCCATGGGAAGGCCCACCCAGTGATCCTGCCACTTGCAGAGCTGGAGGGTGCCGGCGTAGAAATCGGAAAAGTCATAGTTGTCCTTCTCGACAAAGGGGTCAAGGACCATGAAGAGGTTGCGTGATGCATAATAGCGCCCGCCACGCTGGGCCATGGGTCCCCACAAGCAGGGCGGTGTGCCGGCTGCGATCAGGAGGTCCGTCTTGTTGTCATATTGGTCCCAGCTCGTATAGGTCTCCTGGATATCGACGTTGGGGTGCGTTTCCTTGAACTTGGCAAAGATGCTCTTGAGGAAATTGATCTCTGTCTCGGTGGTGCGCCAGTGGATGAGCAAGGGCTGCTTCTGGCCGGGGGCCAACGTCGCGACCGTCTGGACCGTCTCTTTCACCTGGACGGTTTCTTTGACCACAACCGTCGATTCCTTGACGACCTCTTTCTCCACCACCTTGGGGGCACAAGCCATCATAGCTCCGCCAAGCGCCATGCCCGCGGTGAGGCGGATGAACTGTCGGCGATTCATCGGTGCCTTCATTCCTGTTCGCTCCTTTTGCATGCCCTGAAGATGTCTGGATCCGGTAGGATACTGGCAGTGTCGCTTGTTCTTACATGGCCACCACCTTCCTGCCACGGGCCGGGCCATCTCTAGCGTCAGTGAAAGCTCGTCATGGGTGGATCGGCTGCGCAACTCGAGCCCACGGGTGTGAACGCCCCGCAGCCCGGCTCCTTGAGAACAGAAGCTCACAGATAAGCACGAATAAGGTTGGCCAGCTTTGGCCTTTACACTATAATGGTAACATGCAAAGGAGAGCCACGCAATAGCTTTTCGCCGTCTACCTGCCGTCTCCCTGACATGAGCGAAATCAGGCGACGATCCAGGCAGAGCAGACCGCCTGATTTCGCGCTTGGCGTTTTTGGGAGGGATCATGAGCCAGCCGGATGAGTCGTTCACAGGCCAGGTGCACGACATACTCGCTCACCTCTATGATAACTCTTATCTGCAGTCCCATGCCCTGGCCGAGCAACTGGCCCCCAATAACCGCTTCTCGCCGCGCGAGCGCCTGCGCTTCCTGCGCACGACCGTCCTGGAGGCGATTGAAGAGCTGAACCCCGGCGCCGGCATCCCCCTGCGCGAGCTGCGTGCGCGCTCCTACAATATCCTCAGCCTGCACTATGTAGAGGGCATGGCAGTCACTGAGGTCGCCACTCAGCTCGCCATCTCCGAGCGGCAGGTCTACCGCGATCTGCGCAAGGCTGAGCAGGATTTGGCCGCCCTGCTCTGGGCGCGTCGGCGAGGGGCGCCCGATGGGGCTCAAGGCCCGGCGCGCGCCGAGCTGGTACGCGAGGAGGCGGGCCGCCTGGCTTCTCGCGCTGAGCCCGTGGATCTGCGGGGTGTGCTCGACGGTGCGCTGTCGGCCGTGGCGCTGTTGGGCCAGAAATGCGGCGTGCGCATCGAGGCAGAGGCGGGCGCCGGGGATATCGTTGTCCACGCTGACCGCTCGCTGGCCCGGCAGGCGCTGATCAGCGCCTTGAGCGGGATCGTGCAGAATGCCCAGGCCAATACAGCCGTCACTGTGCTGGCCCGGCCGGGCGACATGGGAGCAGAGGTCGAGGTCCGCTATACGCCCGCTCCCGGCGCACCGGGCGAGCCCGCGCTGCCCGTAGCTGCTCAGCAATTGATCCGCTGTCTGGGGGCAAGCTGGGCCGTCGAGGCGAGGCCCGGCGGGCAGGCCGCACTCATCCTGCATGTGGGCCAGCCCGCCCAGAAGCGAGTGCTGGTGATCGACGACAATGCGGGCCTGTGGGACCTCTTCCGGCGCTACCTGGCCGACCAGCCCTACCAGCTGTTGGCAGCGCAGAATGGCGCTGAGGGCCTCCGCCTGGCCGCCGAGCAGCAGCCGGATATCGTCGTGCTTGACGTCATGATGCCCGAGCGCGACGGCTGGGAGGTGCTGCAGCTCTTGCGCAGTGACGGAAAGACCAGGTCTATACCCGTCATCGTCTGCTCAGTGCTCGATGATCCCCAACTGGCGCTGGCCCTGGGCGCAGTCGAGTACCTGGCCAAACCCGTCAGCCGGACGCATCTGCTGCAGGCCCTGGCCAGGCACCGTTGACGGGCGCGAGCACGCCCAGCAGCGCCTGCAGGCACTTGATCGCCTCGCCGGTGCTGAGCCCGCCTTTGACGCCCAGGGCGAGGCCGCCCGCCCGCTGCGCGGCGAGGGTATCGCCCTGATCAGTGGCCGTGACAATCAGCACGGGTATCGTGGCTGCTTCTGGGTCAGCGCGCAGCCGGTCCAGCATCTCGGCGCCACCCATCCCCGGCATCGCCATATCCAGCAGGATGAGGTCCGGCCGCCGCGCCGCGATTTTGGCCAATCCCTCCTCACCTTCCATGGCCCACGAGATCTCATAACCGGCGCCCTCCAGAAGGCGCCGCACGTACTGCACAAAGCCCCGGTCGTCGTCAACCACCAGCAGGTGCTTCGCCGCCGGCGCCGCACTGAGCGCCTGCAGCAACGGGTCGCGCGCGATGGGCTTGCTCAGGATGCCCAACACAGAGTCTCCCGCGGCCAGCCAGCTCCGGCTGGGCAATGAGCAAGCTAATGCCGGCATCCGATCGGGCAGGAGCGCGAACAGATCCTGCAGGCTGTACAGCGCATCGCTTCCAGGCGCCACATTCAGGATTGCCGCCTGTGGGTGCTGCTCGCCGACCAGTTGCGGGACCTCGCCCAGCTCGCGCACTGGCAACACCTGGCAATTCGCCAGATGTCGGCCCACCAGCGCGCTGACCTCCGGGTCTCTATCAATCACCAACACCGTGGGCTGCCCAAGCCCAACGGGCGGGGCGATGCGGGTGCTCGCGGCCAGGGGGCGCAGGGAGGTGCTGGAGGAGAGAGGGAGCGAGAAATGAAAGGTGCTGCCCACGCCCAGCTGGCTCTCGACCCAGATGCGGCCGCCATGCAGCTCCACAAAGCGCTTGCTGATGGCCAGACCCAGCCCGGCGCCCTCTCGGCGCCGGCGCAGCGACATGTCGACCTGGTAGAACTCGTCAAAGATGCGGGGCAGCTCCTCGGGTGCAATACCGGCGCCGGTATCGGCGACGCTGACGACCAGCTCCCGCTCTCCCTTCTCGATGGTGACCGTGACGGCGCCCGCCTCGGTAAAGCGGATCGCGTTGTTGAGCAGGTTGAGGAGCACCTGCCGGATGCGCGCCCGGTCGAGCTCCAGGGGCGGGATGGCGGCGGGCGCCTGCACGCGCAGTTCCAGGCCCGGCGTGCGGACGAGGCCCTGCACCATCGAGACCGTCTCCTGCACGATGGCAATGAGGTCCGAAGGCTCTTTGTGGACGGGCATCTGGGCCACATCGATGCGCGCCAGGTCAATGACATCATTGACCAGGTCCAGCAGCTGCCGGCTGCTCTGGTAGATCTGCCGCACATCGCTGCGCAGGGCCTGGGGCCAGGGCAGGTCGCCATAGGTCTCGGGGGTAAAGTACATGATCTCGGCAAAGCCCAGGATCAGGTTGAGAGGTGTGCGCAGCTCGTGGCTGATATTGGCGGCAAACTGCTCTTTCAGCCGGCGGGCCTCATCGGCGCGCACGCGGGCTACCGCCAGCTCATAGCCCGTCCGCTGCAAGCGGCGGGTCGCTTCGGTGAGGGCGTCGACCGTGCGCCGCAGCTCAGCGCGGCGCTCACGGAGCTCTTCCAGCAGGGCGCCGGCCCGCTGCTGGCTGCTCCAGGCCCAGTGCAGGGCAGTGCGGGTGCTGTGGGAAGAGATCCATAGGGTAGCGGCGCCGAGCCAGAGCAGCAGCAAGGAGACGAAGACATTCTGAGAGGAGGAGCTGAGGAACAGGATGGGAAAGGTGTTCAGAACGGCGGCGACGATGCCGAGCGGGGGGCTGATGGCGGCGTTGGCGATCACCGCCAGCAGGGCAAAGCCGGGCACCAGAGGATACTGCGGGAACACGTGCAGGGCCAGAGCCAGGCTCAGCGCAGGCCCACAGAGGAGGATGAGGCGAGCCAGAATCCGGCTCCGCGAGCACAGGATATAGATGGCAATCCCTTCGACGAAGAGCGACATGAAGACCAGGAAGCGATCAACCCGGAAGTCCGCTCCCGGGGTCACCAGCAGCCAGGCCAGCGCGCTGACGATGATGAGGGCCGCTGCCAGCAGTGAGATGACGCGATCGCTCAGTTCTTCGACGTCGAACTGGGCGCTGCCGGCGCCCGGCGCGGCTTGTTCGGCCATGGTCTCTCCTTGACAGGCGTTCGGGCTGCCATCGGGTGTGAGTGGGGCACGGCATTCGGTTGCTGCCCCCTCCGGAGGGGGCAGCAACCGAAT
>DAOTVS010000232.1:0-3609 GCA_034436375.1 Anaerolineae bacterium
TCGTGTCGGGCCTCTCGGTGCTGCTGGGTGGGCTCATCCTTCGTTGGGTCACGGTGATGGCGGGGCGCGAGTCGGCCCGGGAACCCCAAGGCTACCTGACCTTCACCAGCGGGAGATGAAGCATGCCCCACGAAGAGCGTGAAGCGCTGGGCACAGTCGTGCTCGCGCAGGAAGACCGTTTACGTCTGCAGACTCCTGACGGGCGCTCGCTCCTGTTTACCTTGAATGGAGCAGGGGCGAGCATCTCGCTGGAGCGCCTGGCAGCGATGGCTCGCTTGGGGAGCACGGTGCGGGTACGTTATCGGGGCGAGCCGGAGTCGGGAGCAGTGGTGCTGGCAGTGCAAGTGGATTAAGGTCTTGTGCAAAGGCCAACGGCGCCGCAAGGAGTGGGCGCTTCCCAGGCGACGCCCACCCCTTGCTGATGGCGACTCATACAATACGCATCCAGGCAGAGCCAGGCGTACCGCAGATCGGGCAGACCTCAGGCGGGCGCCCCAGCACCATATTGCCACAGACGGGGCACACATAATACTCCCCAGAGGGCAAACTATCCATTTGGTCAAGCGCTTCCCGCAGGAGGTTGGCATGGATTTGCTCCACTTGGCAGATTGAGCGTCGCTACCGGCCACAGACGCTGGTAACGGACGTCCGGGCTGTCAACCCGCGTCTTCGCCTGCAGCTTGAGATCAACGACGCCATGGCACCAGATGCCAATGTGCTGGTGCGCCGGGTCGTTGTGCATAACCTGGCAGCCAACGAGCGGGAGGTACGGCTTTTCTGGCACCTGGACCTGGACATCGTGGAGCAGCCTTTTGCCACAACGGCGCTCTACCACCCCGATACCAGGACGATCCTCATCTACAAGGGGCATGTCTGGTTCCTGCTCGGCGGCTATTCAGAGGGAGAGCCGCTGGGCCTGGCCCAGTTTACCACTGGCTTCAGAGGCAGCTATCGGGACGCCGAGGACGGCTGGCTGAACGGGCAGGCAGTCGCGACTGGCAACGTCGATGCCGTAGGCGGCATCAACTGCCAGGTGCCGGGCCGGGGTAGCCATACCATCTACTACTGGCTGCTGGTCGCTCCAGGCATGGAAGAAGCAATCGCCGCCCACCGGCAGGTGGCATTCCGCAGGCCTGAACGTCTGTTGGATGATGCGGCCGTGACCATGCAAGGCTGGCTGACTGCGCATGCCGTGGACTATCAGCGCCTGCCCGCAAAACTGGCCCGTCTGTACGAGGTCAGCCTTTTGGTCATCCGCAGCGCCATAGGCCACGAAGGGGCAATCATTGCCTCGCCCGACTCGACCATCGAGCGCCCCAGCCGTGATACCTATCAGTACGCCTGGCCGCGCGATGGCGCCCTGGTCGCTCACGCCTTGGATGTGGCAGGCCACACCGAAGAAAGCCACCGATTCTTCCGCTTTTGCGCTGAGGCGCTTTCTGGCAGCGTCCCCTGGCTGTGGCAAAAGTACAACCCCGATGGCTCACGCGGCAGCACCTGGCACGCCATGTTCAACCCGCAATTGCGCGCTCCGCAGATGCAGACCCAAGAGGATGAGACGGCCCTGGTGATCTGGGCGCTGGCCGAGCATGCCCACTATTGCCCAGATGGTTGCGTGGAGCGGCTGTACACCAACTGGGCGCGCAACGTGGCCGACTGGCTCGCAACCTACCGGCGCCGCGATGGCCTGCCGCGGCCCTCTTTCAACCTGTGGGAGGAATCCTACGGCATCTGGACCTTTACCACTGCTGCAGTCGTAGCGGGGCTCAATGGCGCCGCCGCCATGGCCCATGCCTATGGTACAGAGGAGGAAGAGAGCCGCTTTCGGCAGGCAGCCCAGGCTATACAAGAGGCCACTGCCAGCAAGCTCTATGATGAAAAGGCGAGGCGCTTCATTACCGGGCTGCGCATTGACGAGCAGGGAGAGCACCCGGTTTCTGATGTCGATGCTTCGCTCTTCGGCTTGTGGGCCCTTGGCGGCTTTGCCCCCAACGATCCGCGCATCGTGGGAACCATGCAAGCCATCGAACGAGAGCTTTGGGTGCCGACCCCCATCGGCGGTGTAGCGCGCTACCCCAACGACCGCTATTACCAGCGAGACCCAGCTCTACCAGGCAATCCCTGGATCATCACAACCCTGTGGCTGGCAGAATGGTATTTAGCGCTGGGCCAATTGCCGCGTGCGCTGGAGCTCCTGAACTGGGTGGCCGACCGGGCGCTCCCCTCAGGCATCCTGCCTGAACAGGTCGATCCGCACACCGGCGAGCCGGTCTCCGTTTCCCCTTTGACCTGGAGCCACTCGGCCTATGCGCTGACGATACATCAGTACCTGAGGGTCGGCCGGGCGGCGCAGCAGGCATGACAGATCGATTTCCATGAGGGGATACCGATTGGCAAAAACTCCTATGGCCGCTTCAGGATTGTTCTTGATGACATAGGGGGAGCACCGGCAGATTGCCCAATGGCGCTAACTCTTGGCGATCGAAGCTCTCTGAAACATGGCCAGCCCTGGGGATGCCCATGGCATCGCTGCAGAAACTCGCTAATGCCGTGGGGCGGGCTTTTTAGCCTGCCTTCGGTGCGACCTGCACCCGGGTCGCTCTATGGCGGGTGACGGCAAACCTCGTAGTAGCGGGCTTTAGCCGCTCAAACTGCGCATGGCGAGCTTTCCGTCGAGCAGCCGCCCAATCCAGAATAGCGCACTCACGCACCTTGAGCGGCTAAAGCCCGCTACTACGACAGGCCCCCGTCGCCTGCCGTAGTGACGGACTTGGCTCTATGTCGCTACCTTTGGCCGCGCGTTCGGATCTATCATAAGTCGAAAAGTTAGCGCCATTGGGCTGGCAGCCGGCGCTCCGGGTATGTCAAGAAAGTGCCTCCCGGTGCGGGCAGCCTCGGCGGCATGCGAAGATTCGCATAGCAGTTCTATGGATGCGTATAATGGCGGCCTGCGCCCGTAAGTCGCGGGCTGCGCACCCAAAGGGCGCTTGCGTGGGCTTCATGTTGTTGGATTTCATATCGACCTGCAACAGTCTGGGCGCGTGCGCCGTAAAGCACTGCTCTTTGGCCTGTTGACCTTCAGCATACCGCAGATATCTGGGGTTGGCATGGGCCGGCTGTTGGGCCTGGATTGGCCGGGTGCAGTGCTGCTGGGCTCGGTGTATGCCTCGCACACCCTGCTCGCATTCCCGCTGCTCAGTCGTCTGGGTGTCGTACGCAACGAGGCCGTGTCGGTCACCGTGGGCGCGACGGTTTTCACCGACGTAGCTGCCCCGTTAGTCTTTGCTGTGGCATTGGCCGGCATCCTGGCAAGGGCCCGCTCTGGCGTGATCCTGCCCCTGCACATTGTGGTCCTCGTCGCGCGCGCCAACAGCCTCGACACGGGCCTTGTCGGCAAGACGGTGGAGATGGTCGCTGCCCTGGCCCAGGCAGTCAGCGTCCAGTTCCGTGGTGGTCGTTCACTATCCCTGACGGGCTTGTGAATGATCGCTACAGGTAGCGTCGCTTCAGACGCTCATACTCCTCGGAGAACTCGCGCTCCAGCCGGGCTTTTTCCTCCTCCGGCAGGAAGGAAGCACGCACAGCCTGGAGGCCCAGGCTGCAGAGCTC
>DAOTVS010000233.1:0-28776 GCA_034436375.1 Anaerolineae bacterium
GTCACTGTTTCTGGTCCTGGAATGACCTGCCGCAGTTCACCCGCATCTGCTGCGAAATGAACAACGGCATCCTGGAATCGGGGGTGGTCACCGAGACCCGGGAGCCACGTCCGGCCATGGTGGCCCAGCTCGCGCGGCTTTACACGGGGCAGCGCGAGCCGGCGCGCCCTTCGGTCGTGCTGACCGCGGAATACCCGTGGTCGGCGGAGAGCCGGTTCACGCCGCTCGACCTGCAGGCCCTGGCCGCATCGGCCGCGGGCGAAAAAGCCTGGACGGACCTGCAGCAGCGGATGCAGCGCTTTTGGGAAGGGTCATCGAACGACCAGTGGCAGCGCACCGGCGGCGGGCTGCAGCTCTGGGAGCCGGCCGAGACAACCATCGGCGGCGTCACGTTCGTGAGCCCCAAGATCGGGCGGCGCATACGCCCGGTGGTGGCCGGGCCGGTCACGCCCGAGGTTGAGATCCCGGTGGGCAGAGCGTGCACGCGCATCCATATCCTGGGCAACGTCACCCTGCCGGCAGGATATCCGGGGCGAGGGGTGCTCCTGGGGTCGCACCTGCGTTGGCGCGATCGCAGCCGGCGCGCGTTCGACGAGGCTGACCTGCCCTGGTTCGAGTTCGGTGCACGGGTGGGGTGTTACTGCGTGCATTACACCGACGGAACGGTCGAGGAGGTCCCCTTACGGCACGGGTACGAGGTGGCGCGCGCCAACCTGATCCAGGATGCTACACGCGTGGACCCGATCGCCAGCCGGGCGCCGCGCGCGCTTGTCTACGCCAAGGACGCGGCGCGCGAGCAATACCAGGCGCTGCTCTACACTATTCCGGCAGGCGGGCGGCAGGTAGAGCGCATCACCTGCCGGGTGGAAGCGCTGCGGCTGTGCCTGGCGCTGTTCGCCGTAACCCTCGAACATGCGGGCACGCCATAGACCCCTAATTCCTCAGATTCGAGAAAGGCTATCCACAACTATGACCAGCATGTCACCCCGCGAGAACATCCTGCGCGCCATGCGCCGGCAACAGCCCGCCTATGTGCCGCGCGAGGCGAGCTTTACCGTGCCCGTCTATGAGACCTTTATGCAAAAGACCGGGCAGACGGACCCCGCCGCCTATTTCGGCTACGACCGGCGCACCATCGATTTCCGCTCTCCGGAGCCCGGCGATTTCTCGCGTTACCTGCCGCCCCTCGAGCGCCCGGGCCGCGT
Organism: Anaerolineae bacterium; assembly: GCA_034436375.1. Lineage (GTDB taxonomy): Bacteria > Chloroflexota > Anaerolineae > SpSt-313 > SpSt-313 > DAOTVS01. Next base: position 1,206 of record DAOTVS010000233.1, read on the forward strand.
CGACGAATGGGGCAACGTCGTCGTGCACGGCTTCAAGTACGATACCACGGACTATGTCTACCCCATGCGCAATCTGAAGACCGTGGCCGAGTTGAACGAGTTCCCCTTTCCCGATTTCACGCCCGACGCCTGCCACGCCCACTTTGAGGATGAGGTCAAGGGCTGGCACGACCTGGGCTATGCCGTCACCGGCTCGCTCTGGGGCACGATGTTCGAGCGCACCTGGCACATGCGCGGCATGGACAATCTGTTCGCCGATTTTTATGACAACCCGGATTTCGCCACCGCCCTGCTCGACAAGATGATGCAGACCCGCATCTTCCAGGCCACGCGCTATGCTGAAGCTGGTGTCGATATCCTGCACACGGGCGACGATATCGGCATGCAGGACCGCCTGCTGATGTCGCTCCCCATGTGGCGGCGCTGGTTCAAGCCGCGCCTGGCCGCGGTCATCGCCGCCGCCAGGCGCGTCAAGCCCGACCTCATCGTCGAGTACCACTCCGATGGTTCCATCCAGCCCTTCATCCCTGAATTGATCGAGATCGGCATCAACGTGCTCAACCCGGTCCAACCCGAGTGCATGGACCCGGCGGAGATCAAGCGGCAGTTCGGTGACCGGCTCGCCTTCTCGGGCACCGTCGGCACACAGACCACCATGCCCTTCGGCACACCCGACGACGTGCGCCGCGTGGTCCGCGAGCGCATCCAGACGGTTGGTGCTGGGGGTGGCCTGATCCTGGCCCCCACCCACACCCTGGAGCCCGATGTGCCTTGGGAGAACATCGTGGCCATGTTCGAGACGGCCGAAGAGTTTGGACGATATGATGCGTAACCCGTGATCCGTAATGCGTAAGGTTGCCCGCGTGGAGTGCGCGCTGCTGTTCAGGATGCCCTCCCGGCCAGAGCCTGCGCAAAGCATCGGGCATTCCGGAATGGCAACCTTACGCATTACGGATTACGGATTACGCGCTGCAGCAGGAGCCATACCCTTGAACATCCGAAACCGTTTCATCAACTGCCTGACCTTCCAGCCGGTCGACCGCATCCCCGTGCAGGACCTGGGCTACTGGCCCGAGACGATTGAGCGCTGGCATCACGAGGGATTGCCCAAGTGGGTGACCGAGCAGCGCCATGTGGAGGATTATCTCCAGATCGACCGCTCCTGGAACTGCAACTGGCTCGACATCAATCAGGGCATCTACCCAGGCTTTGAGCGCCAGGTGCTCTCCGAGACGGAGAATGAGGAGATCGTGCGTGACGAGGAAGGGGTCACCCTGCGCACGCAAAAACACTATAAGAGCATCCCCCAATTCATCCGCTTCCCGGTCGAGACCGAGGCCGACTATGAGGCGCTCCGACCCCGGCTCGACGGCCGCGACCCCGGCCGCTACCCCGCCGATTTCGACGAGGACCTGCACTGGCGACAGGAGCGCGGCGAGATTGTGGGCCTCAACTTTCACGGCTTTTTTGGCTTTGGGCGCGGTCTGATGGGCCTGGAGAACTGGTGCATGGCCTTTTACGATCAGCCAGACCTGGTGCGCCGTATCGTTGCCGACCGGGTACAACTGGCGCGGGATCTGCTGCCGCGCCTCTTTGCTACAGGGGCCCTCGATTTCGTGCAGATCTGGGAGGACATGGCCTACAAGGCAGGCCCCCTGCTCTCGCCGCGCCTGGTGCGCGAGTACTTTTCGCCCGGCTATGCTGACCTGGTGCAGCTCTTCCGGCGCAACGGCGTCCGCCTGATCATGGTCGATAGCGACGGGCAGGCCAACGCGCTGGTCCCTCTCTGGCGCGAGGCCGGCATTGACGGCATGCATCCCTGTGAGATCGCCGCCGGGGCCGACCCCATCCTCATCCGCCGGCAGAACCCGGGCTGCGCCCTGCAGGGCGGCATGGATAAGCGCCTCATCGCCGCCGGCCGTGAGGGCATCGATGCCGAGCTACGACGGCTTCTGCCTCTGATACAAGAGGGAGGTTTTATCCCCGAGCTCGATCACTTTGTGCCGCCAGATGTCTCTTTCCAGGATTACGTCTACTACTGTGAGCGGCGACGGGAGTTGTTTGCGAGAATTGGCAACTGATGGGACTGCGGAGGCTGAGGGGCTGTCTGCAGCTCCGGCAGTGGATCCGTGCGCCATCCTTGCCCAGTCGTTACTGCGGAATCTCCCGCTGTCGCAGCAGTTCCCTCAATTCCGCTCCAAAGGAGAAACCACATGGCCCACGAAATGCTTTTCGGCTTCTGCTACATGCCCCAGATCATCCGCGTGGAGGACTTTTTTCCCTACTGGGTGCAGGATCGCTACACGCGCGAGCGGACGCTGGAGGACCTGAGAATCATGCGTGCGATCGGCGCCGGGTGCCTCCGGGTGCATATCACACCGCCTCTGCCTGGCGCAACGGCGTATGATCGCCTGCACGACCGCCGCACGGTGCCCATCTCCGGATCCAAGTATCTGCAGATGACTGACCTGATCGTCAGGACGGCGCACGAATTGGGCATGAAGGTACATTTTGACATTGGCTCAGCTCTGAGTGAGGTGAGCGAGGAGTCGCTCGTGGGCTGGATTCCGCGCTACCGCGGGATGGTGGAGAGCTACCAGTTCGCCAACGAGAATTACGGCGCCTTTCGCACAGAGCGCATCGAGGGCCGCACCGACACCTACGATCACTACCTCCGCCTGATCAAGCGCGCCCGCGAGCTGGACCCCACCGTCAAGTTCACCGTCGATATGACCACCGCCGACATCGAGTACTGCCGGCAGAAGCTGCCCGAGCTGTTCGACAACCTCGAGATCCTCAACACCCACCCGTACTATAACATCGATCACCGTGGCTGGACGGAGGAGTGGATCCGCGGCCTGGTCGCCGTGCACACGCCTGGCGCCAGTTGGCCGGCGGACCTGCCCGACGCGCCCACGCGCATCTGGCTGCAGAACTTTTTGGGAATCGCCGATTTCGGCCGCGAGCTGTGGATCACCGAGACGGCGGCCACGGGTGACGGCTGCTGGTCGGCCCTGGTCCAGGATGATACAGAGGCTCAAGCCTGGCGCAACGGGATCACGGCGCTCGCGCAGTGCCAGCAGCTCACGCGCATCTACTGGTGCTGGTTCACCGACAAGATGCACTCGGTCGAAGCTGGCGTAACTCAGGCTGGCGCAGTGCGCTATGATGGCGCACCTACGCCGCTCACCTCTGCCTTCCGTGAGCTGGCCGAGGAGTATGCCCCGGCAGAGAGCATCCTGCGGAAACTGCGCATCCGGGTCAGCGATGCCCGTATCGACGATACAACGCACGAGGCAACGGTCACCCTTACTCTGGCCAATCGCTCCGGCGAGCCCATCGACGGCCGCGCCGCCCTGGAGCTGCCCGCGGGCCTCTCCGGTGATACGGCGCCGTTCGCGTTCACGCTCCAGCCCGGCGAGACGCGGGAGTGGCCGGCCGCCCTGCAAGTCGGCGCCCTGCCCGAAACCCACAACCACGTCTTCCTTCGCGTCGAGGCGTTGGGCCAGGTGCACTATGGCTGGGGCATGGTCGTCCGCCCCCGCGCCGCCGTGCTCGATCGCGGCAAGACCGAAGTCCCCGACGTGCGCTACCTCCCCGGCATGGATGCCGTGCAGGATTTCCTGACGCGCTACGCGGACGAGTGCGCCATCGTGGTCGGCCCCGGCACCAGCCATTGGGACATGGAGCTGGGCTTCCGCCTCAAGATCGTGCTGGAGGCGCTCACCGGAAATTCGATACCCATCAAGACGTGGTTCATGATCCAGGAAGTGTGGGATCAGCCCCTGATCATCGTTGGCCGGCCAACTTTCAACTTTATCGCCCAGCTCATCGAGTTCACTTTCCCGCCGGAGCGTAAGGCCGACTCGCTCAAGCCTGGCGAAGGGTTCGTGCAATGGGTCGAGCAGCCTCTGGGCGACTATATCGGCTCCTGGGACTGCTCTATGCGCGAGCGGCTGCTGGGCTTTCACAAGTGCCCGGCGGCGCTCTACATCGCGGGGGGTGATGATGAAGGCTCGAAAAAGGCAACCTTCGACCTCATCCGTCGCATCTGGCGGCCAAGAGGCGCGCCCAAGATGGACCTGGCCTGGGCGTGATTCGAAACCTGATTGGTGATCCATGTGCCCATCAAAACGGCTCTGCGCCTGCACGATGTGGCCGACTTGCCCCTGACCATTGTCGGCCGGCTCACGCGGATCTCGTGCGCGAGCTCAGCGCGGGTTAGCGGCTGACGGTCCCCCGCCATTTGGCGGGGGACCGTTTTCGCCTATACTGGCCCCATCGCACTGCGTAGACTCGCCCCCTCAGAACCGAGCCCCCAGGAGGCACACATGTCTCTGGTCGCCCTCTTCCTCACAGCCTGGGTCGTCGGCTTTACCGGCGCCGCGGCCCCCGGCCCCATCTCCACGCTGGTCGTCACCGAGTCGGGCCGGCGCGGCTTCTGGGCTGGGCCCCTCCTGACGTTGGGGCATGCTTTGGCCGAGTTCGCCCTGGTGCTGGGGCTGGCCTTTGGCCTGCGCAGCCTGTTGGCCAATGCGCGCATCACCCCGCTCATCGCCCTGGTCGGCGGCGCTTTCCTCGTCTGGATGGGCATCGGTACGCTACGGGATGCACTGCGCCGGGGCAGCAATCCCCTGGCGGCCGCGCAGCAGGGCAAGCAAACACGCCTGGGGCCGGCTTTCGCCGGGCTGTTCGCCAGCCTGGCAAACCCCTATTGGTTCCTCTGGTGGAGTACGGTCGGGGCCAGCTACGTGGTCATCTCCCTCGAGCAGGGCCCGCGCGGCCTGGCCGCCTTTTACTCTGGCCACATCCTCTCGGACTTGAGCTGGAACAGCCTGCTCTCGTTCCTCATGGCGTCGGGACGGCGCTGGCTGCCGCAGAAAGCTGTGCAGGGGTTCCTGGCCCTCGCGGGCCTCTTCCTCGTCGGGCTGGGCGGCTACTTTGTCTACAGCGGCCTCGGGCAAATCCTATAACATAGAAACAGTGCCCGCCTGGAGCAACATCGCCTGACCACAAAGACGAAAAGGCACGAAGATGCTTCCATCGTGCGTTGTGCTCCGCGCCTCCGCGTGAGATCCATATTCAGCTCTTCAGTGGCACCGCGGGTGGAGACGGAGGGGTTTCACCGCTGGGGGCCGCCGGCAGCGGCGGCAGATCCTGCACACCGTGCAGGCCAAAGTATTGAAGAAACTCGAACGTAGTGCCATAGACGATCGGCCGGCCGGCCTGCTCCAGGCGCCCAACCTCGCCAACCAGCCCTTTCGTGCTCAGTGTCCGCAGCACACCATCACTGTTGACGCCGCGGATCGCCTCGATCTCGGCCCGTGTGATCGGCTGCCGGTAAGCAATGATCGCCAGCACCTCCAGCGCTGCCGGCGACAGCCGGCTGGAAAGGTCGAGCCCCAGAAGCTTTTCGACATAGGGGGCAATATCCGGCGCGGTGACGAGCTGCAGCTTGTTGCCTTGCCGCTGCAACGCCATCCCCCCCAGCGCCAGCCATGACTCTACCGTGCCCAAAGCCTGCTCAACCTCGACGGGGCTGACATCCAGGATGTTCGCCAATTGCTCCACGGTGACGGGGCCTTCTGCAACAAAGAGCAACCCGGGGAGGATGCGGGCAATGGTTTGCGTTTCCACTCAGCGCTAAACTCCATATACTAAGAACAAGGGCACAATTGCCCACTTGTGAGAGGGAGAGATGTGATCCATGGCTTATCGTCATCGGCGCATTCTGAGCCTGACAGCCATAATCCTCTTGCTGGCCTGCACCGCCTGCGCTCCGGCGAGCGATATTCCGGGTGAGGATGCGCCCATCCCCGTCTCGGCCGATGCCGCCGCGCGCCTGGATGCCAAGCTGGCCGGTCTGCCTGCTGGCGGGTTCCAGCTGCAGATCGACCAGCAAGAGGCGACCTCATACGCAGCCCTGCGCCTCGGCAACCAATTCCCCCTGGCATCCCCCCAGGTCCGCTTTCTCCCGGGCGAGATCGTTCTGGAGGGCGATCTCACGGCGCCCATCAGGGCGCGGATGCGCCTTGCCGGTACGCTGCAGATCGTTGCCGGCCAAATCGAGATATCGGTGCAGCAGGCCAGCATCGGCAGGGTGGCCATCCCGCGGTTCCTGCTCGCCTCCATCTCCGATAGCCTCACCGAGATGGCCAATGACAGCCGGGGCTCCATAGACATACAGAAGATCGAGATCCGCTCAGGACAAATCCAGATCAGCGGCCGCACCCGGTAACGCTGGCAGCGCGGATCAGGATTGCAGAGCAGGCGTGCCAGCCGTGGGCAAGTCGGTGCGTCGTTCCTGCGGCGGCTCGTCCAAGGGACCCTGTGTCAGAACTGCAGCCGGCGTTTGCTGCTGAAAGGCGGTCTGCCGAATGTGCACCTTGATGGAAGCCAGCTTCAGGCCCAGCCGGGTCTCTACCAGTTCGCGCGCCAACTGCAGGACTTCCTCGCTCTTGGCAGGCACTTCGAGATCCGAGTCGAGCTCCAGGTCAAGCATAACCCGCACCGAAGAGCCGCGGCTGGTCACGAACGGCTCCCCCGCCTTCACACCCGGCACCTGAGAGATATGGTAGCGCAGGCTATCGGCCACCGATTCCACACTCAGCTCCACCGTGCCCCCGCTCGCCTGTTGCACCTTGACCATATACTGTTGTGGCCGCCTGAACTCGAGGATGAGGAGCAGTATCGCCACAAAGAGCAGCACCGCCAAAACGGCCCAGAACACCATCTGGTTGGCCAGAGCCAGATCCATCAGAAGGTTCAGCCCATTGTGTAACGCATCGATGGCTGGCGAAAGCTGAAAGATCCCGGCGACGAGCACGACGATCAGACCCAAAAGGCAGAGAACAGTCACGATGCGGTTAAAGATGTTCATCATTCATCCCTCACTCTTTGCAGTGGTCTGTCGTCCGACGATATTCGTATTATACTGCCAAGTGGTCATCCACGTCCAGTGCGCTGACGCCATACCTGCCAGGCCCCGGTCACTGCCACTACACAAACGGCGGCCCATGCCACGATGCTTGCCCACTGACCGACAATCCAGCTCGTGGGGTGGAATTGGAACTCGACGTCGTGCTGCCCCGGGCTCAGGAACACCGCACGCAAGCCCGTATCGGCACAGAGCAGGGTCGCCGGCTGCCCGTCGACCGTGACGCGCCAACCCGGATAGTAGCTGTCGGCCAATACCAGGTAGGCATCCTCCGTCGTCTTGGCCAGGATGTGCACACGCTCCGCCTGATAGGACTGAATGACGACACTGTCGCCGGGCACAGGTTGCCCCTGCAGCGCCTTCCCCTGTTGCAGAATGACCTCCTGGTGGGGCTGAAAGCTGGTATCCTGCAGAATACGGTCGGCCTCATCATCCGAGGGCACCACCCGGCTGCGATGGACAAGAAAGGCCCGCGGGCCAGCGTTCTCATTGCGGTAGATCGCCACGTCATCGCTCCGGTAGACCAGGATATGATCGCCCTCGCCCACCAGGTCGGAAAGCAATTGCGCCCGCCCGTTGGCATCGATCAGGCGCAGGCGCTCCAGACGCACATTGCCGCGTGCGATGATCGGGCGCACCTCGATGCGGTCCACCTGCATCTCCTGCGGCAGATCGAAATGGGCCAGCGCCGTCTGCCCCAGATGGTCCCGAGGCGGAGAGCCCGACCGGGCCGGCCAGGTCCTTGCCAGCGTTGTGGGCAGGCTGTGCTGCACAACCGGCTGCACATCATCGCGCATATAGGCCCATTCGGCCAGATCGTTGCCGGCCCGCAGCGTCCAGGTCACCTCCTGGCCGCTCACGCTGTGCAGCGTGATCTCCGCCACTGGCGCACCATTTGGCAGGTTCTCCGACTGGGTCAGGTAGCCCTCGACCTCAAGCGCAGCCACCGGCTGCGGCGAGATGGAGAACGCCCGCCCAACGATCGAAGGCGCAAAGGGGTCCTCGAGGTTATAGAACTCGGCCGCCGCCTCATTGGGCAGCACCTGGGGGATGAGCACATAGCGCACGTTGAGCAGGTCAAGCAGGCGAGAGTTCAGGTTCTCGAACAGCCGCTGCTCCGTGACCGGCACCAGTGGATAATAGCCGTTGAGGCTCTGCACACCATATAGGACCTGGATATTGGGATAGAGCGATTCCCGCATTCCCGGCAGCCAGGGCACGATCTCCTCGCTCGTGTAGATGCGGTAGAGGTCGTTTCCGGAATCGCTCTGCAGAAAACTGAGCGCCCGCGGCGGCTGCTGCATCTCGGCCGGCGGCATGACTGCGTTATACGTCTGATTGTACACTCCGTTGAAGGCGCTCAGGTCCGCCAACACAAGGCCTACCACCAGACTGGCCCACAATGGCGTCCACGGGCGTCGGCGCAGGAACAGGATCAGTAGGACGGCCCCGCCCAGCCAGACGAGCGGCAGCCACTTCCAGCTTGCAACGAGCGTGTCCAGCGATACGCGCTGCACAGCCACCCCGGCGACTCCCACCAGCAATATGCCGCTGACCGGCGACCAGCGTGCGACCCGGGTCACCGTACTCCGGGTCAGCGACAGCAGTGAGTCAAAAGTCACCCCTGCCAGCACTGCCACCGCCAGGTCGAACCACACCATGTAGCGCGCCGGCGCCCTGAACATGTTGATGACCGGTATGTGGCGCAGAACCCGATAGCCAGGGTTAAAGCGCCCCATAGCCAAGAGCAACGCCGCCACCGCAGCCAGAGACCAGAAAAGCACCAACCGGTCGCGGCGGCGCACCGGCGCCAGCCCCGCAAAGAGCAATGGCAGCGCCCCTACATAGGCAATCATCTCCAATGAAGTCAGGGGGTAGGGGTTGCCGCGAATAAAGGGCCACAAGAGAGCGATATAATAGAGAGGGTTGATGGAGAACGACGTAAAGAAATCACTATCCAGGCCTTGCCCGCGCTGCGAGAGGTGCGTCAGCTCATAGGAGGGGAGCCACTGCACCAGGGCCAGCGCGCCGCCCATGCCCAGGGCCGCCACACAAAAGGCCAGGCTGCGGGCCTGCCGCCGCACACTCCAGGGCGCCTGCGCCCGGGCGAGCGGCCCCAAGGCCGCATACCCGGCCGCCAGCAGCGCTGTAAGCAGCGATACCTGCGGATGCCCGGCCAAGCCTTGCACGCCAAAGATCACCGCCACCAGGGTCCATGGACGCCAGCCGGGCCGTTGCAGCGCGCGTTCCAACGCCCACAGAAGCAGCGGCAGCCAGGCGGCTGCTGCCAGCATGTTCAGGTGATCGAGATGATCGGGCAAAAAGCCGCCCAGCATAAAGACACAGCCCGAAAGGAAGGCGGGGCCCCGCCGCAGGCCGACCGTCCGGGCATAGGCAAAGGCGCCGGCGCCAGCAATCCAGAAGCTCAGCAACACCGAATAGTTCAGCGCCAGGGTAATGGGGAGCAGGCGGTAGAGAAGCAAATTCAGGGGATAGTAGCTTCCCGTCTGGCCCTCGGCCAGCACCGGATAGCCGCCCAGGGCATCGGGAGTCCATAGAGGGATGTGCCCTTGCCGCAACGCCTGCGCGTACGCCAGCCGGGCAGGATAGCCCAGGCGGTAGATATCGCCAACATAGAAGACACCCTGCATCGTGACTGCCGGCCAGTAGAGCAGCGCCAAAACGCCGCCCAGGCCCAGCAGAAAGAGCCACGTGCGGTGACGGGCGCCCCACGCTCTCAACTTATATACTGCTGCCCGCAATCTCGCGCCTCAGACAAGAAACAAATCAACGTCCGGCCAAAGCGCCCAACTGCCTGCGATCCGGCCGGACCGGCGATCACTGCGCCCCGCAAAGGCCCAACGCCTGCGGGGAAACGCCTCTTTACCTCGACGATAGTAATAGTATAGTATATCCGGACCCATCGTCAATGCCAAACCATCTGCAACAATCAACTATGAACGTAACGGCTTCCATCTTGATCGTAGACGACGAGGAAGACATCCGGCGGCTGCTGGCCATGGCCCTGCAGCGCGCCGGCTTTACTGTCTCCACTGCTTCGGGAGGCAGTGAGGCGCTGGAAGCGCTCCGGGCAGGCGCCTACGACCTGGTCGTCACTGACCTGCGCATGCCGGGCATGAGCGGGCTGGATCTCTTGCGCCGCGTTGCCGAGTGCCGGCCACTCACCAAGGGCATCGTCCTCACCGGGTTCGGATCCATTGAGAGCGCCGTCGAAGCCACCAAGCTGGGCGCTGACAACTATTTGACCAAGCCCATCGTGATCGACGAACTCCTGCGCACCGTGCGTCATACCCTGGAGCGTGGGCAGCCGCTCCGGGCCGCAGCCGGCACTGCCCTGGAAGTGACCGCATTGGCTGCTCTGACGCGGGTGCTCGTCCACCCCACCGCCGACCTGCAGCAGACGGCCCAGGGCGCCGCCGACGTCGTTTCCTCCATGCTCCGTGCCCAGACACGCCTGCGCATCATCAGCGGCCAGACGGGGCAGGAAGCGTTGCGGGCCGAAGGCGGAGGCCGATCATCCTTCCAGGACGATAGCGGGGCGGCTCACGGCCCAGGCACCTACGCCCTTACGGCCGTGCTCCTGACCGCCTCGCGCCACGGCTATACCGGTCTGATCGAGGCATCGCGCACCCTTGAGGCACTGCCCTTCTCCAAAGAAGAGGCCCAACTCCTGCAGGTAGCAGCCAACCAAATCAGCATCGCCCTCGACAATTCACTGACCGGGCGCTCGCTGGCCTCCACCCAACGCGAGTTGCGCCAGGTCAGCCTGCAGACGGTGCAGGCCCTGGTACGGGCCGTCGAAATGCGCGACCGCTACACTGCCGGCCACTCGGCGCGCGTCGCCCGCTATGCAGTCGCCCTGGCGAAAAGCCTGGATCTTGCCGCGAACGAAATTGAAAACCTCCGCATCGCCGCTCTGCTCCACGACGTAGGAAAAGTGGGCATCAGCGACCTTCTGCTCAACAAGCCGGGGCCCCTCACGCCCGAAGAATGGGCCATCATCCAAAAACACCCCGCCATGGGCTGCCGCATCGTCGAGGGCGTGCAGTCGCTCAGCCCCTCCGTGCCGCTGATCATGCACCACCAGGAGCGCTACGATGGTCTGGGTTACCCGGATGGGCTCCGGGGAGAGCAGATCCCTTACGGCGCCCGGATCCTGGCCATTGCCGATTCCTTCGAAGCCATCACGGCCACCCGCGCCTACCGTCGCGGACGTTCCACAGATGAAGCGGTAGCCATCCTCAACGCCGGCGCGGGCGAGCAGTGGGATGCCCTCATGGTCTCCCGCTGGCGCCAGATCGTCAGTTCCATCCTCGCCGAGCAGGCCGGCGATCCCCCTACCCCACAAGAGACAGCCAACGCCCTCTGAAATACCTCTGCCCCTGGTTCTATTTCCCCATGGCTTCTGCGCCTTGGCGATAACCTCTGAATGTGCTAGAATTGAGGATAGCCGTGGAACTCAGCGCATGGCAAGGTGAGGTATGGAGCCTGATTCAGGCCGACAACGACGATCAACTCCGGTGCCTCCTTACTCTCCGCGCAGCTTGTTCGCCCTCTGGCTGGCGGCAGCTGCGTTGGCGCTTTTGTCATTGCCCCTGTTTGCCCTGCTCGGCAATCTCCAGTCAGACGTCAGGCGCATGCAAATCGCATTGGATCAGGCCCGCATCGCCCAGGTTCAGCCGCTGCTGCCGGGGGATCTGGCGCCTCTGATTGCCACAGCCACAGCGGTTGCCGACCAGGAGGATGCTCTGCAGGATGCCCTGCTGCAAGCGACCCATCAGCGCATCCCCTGGGCGGCGGTCCTGGACCAGATTGCGCCCCTGGCGCCTGCAGAGGTCCAGATCACCAGTCTGCACCAGAACCAGAACACGCTGATTGTGCAGGGCCTGGCCCAAAGCCATGAGGCCCTCGTGGCCTACACGGCCCATCTGCGCGGCTCACCCTTGTTCATGGATGTCCAGGTCACATCGAGCGAGGTCACGGCTACGCCCTCGCCGGCGCCGACTGCGGTGCCAACCCACACGCCGCTGCCCAGCCCAACGCCCACCCGCACGCCGGCGCCGGGCGATCCCTATGAGCCCGATGACACCCTGCCCAGGCCCATTGACCTGGGCTCGCCCCAGGTGCATAGCTTTGATCCAGTAGGCGATGTGGACCGTGCCCAATTCACGGGCAAGGCGTCACACCGCTATCGCATATACACTTCTCAGCTCGCCCCGGGGGTAGATACCATCCTGCTCGTCAGCGCCGGCGGCATCACCTATACGAATGATAACCGCGCGGCCGGCGATCTCAGCTCGCGTGTCGAGTTTTCCGTGCCCGCCCAGGGCGATGTCGCGGTCAACATCCTGGTCACCAATCATGGCCGCTTTGCTCCCGATGCCACCTATATCCTCACTGTCGAAGAAGTGAGCACAGGTGCAGCCAATAACTCAGAAACGCCGTTGCGCGCTAGCCGACCCCGCAGCATCCTGGCGCCTCCGTACCTCTGGCCGGCATCCGGCCCGGCCCAACTCCAGCCCGTGACGCAGGCGAGCCCGCTGATTCTCTTCATGCTGACTTGCCGCTTGAGGGAGAATACGCCATGACAACCGGATTCGAAAAGCGACGGCCTACCCCCTGGCTGCCAGCGCTCTTCGGCGCTGCTTTGCTCCTGGTTGCCATGCTGAATATCGCGCTCCTGGGCACCATCGGTTGGACAGTTTGGCGCCGAGCTACAATCAGCGATCAGTGGCAACAAATCCGCGACGTGGATCGTGAACAGGGCACAGGCAACCAGGACATGGCCAGCCAGCTGCGCGAAGGGATTGGCGCCGCACAGGACCGCATGGCCATAGCCCGGCAAGCTCTGCCTACCGATGCCGATCTGGCCGGCTATGTTGCCGACCTGCGCGCAGAAGGGGCGCTGATGGGGGTTGCCGTCACGGAAATCATCCCCCAATCCACGCCGCCCTCAGCCGTCCCCGTGCGCTGTTTTACCGTCCACGCCCAGGGCTTGTGGCCCCAGTTGCTGGGTTTCGTCAGCCAAGTTTCACGGGCGCCGCTCTCCACCGCTCGCGTCGATAATGTTACCGTCACCCGTGGCACAACAATTGACACGCTCTCCTTCGATCTGATTGTCGCGGTGCGCCCACCTGAGCCGCTGGCAGAAGCCCCGGCGCCGGATCAGATAGCGGCCTCCAACTCGCACCGGTAAGCCCCGGCGCTGGTCTCGCAGGTACAGCGCTGGCAAGGGGCAGAGGCACAACCCGGCAGGGCAGGGCCGGTGCAGAAAGCCACCGGGAGAGTAGGAGTAATAGCGATTATGGCAAAGACACTCGGCACACTATCCCGTAGCGGGAAGACGGCCACATTGGCCATCATTGCCGTCTTGCTTGTCATGACCGGCATTGGAAGCGCCCTCCTTTCGGGAGCTATGCAAAAGGTCGTGCCAGGCGGCAGTCCCACGGCATCGAGGCGCCCCGCTGCCAGCAGCGCCGCCCTCGTCCCTGCCGGCCAGGTGCAGAGCGTTGTCACGGCCTCGCGGGCCAGCCAGGGGCAACTTGACATTCTGCAGGCCAAGATCAATGATGCCTGGAGCCGTAACGATTGGCCCCAGGCGATCGAGTCGATCAGCGCCTTGCTCCTCATCCAGCCCGACAATGCGGCGATGCGCGAGCGGCTCTATCAGGCGCGCCTCAACTATGCCTGGTTCCTTATGGCGAACCAAAAGCTCGTGGAATGCGCCGCCCAGTTCGCCCAGGCCGCAGAGGTGAAGCCAGGCGGATGGGAAGCCCAGGAGGGCCAAAAGCTCGTGCAGCAACTCCTGCAGACCGTCTCGCCAGCGGGCGCAGCCACAGCCGCACCCGCCACGGCTACACCGTTGAGCGCCATCACGGCTACACCCGTTCCCCCCACAGCCACACCTCACCCAACGCAGGCCGCCACCGCCGCCCCCGTTGTGCAGCCAACCCAGGCCGCCAATACCATCTGCTATGTCGTGCAGCCGGGCGACAACCTCTTCCGCCTTGCCCGACGGTTCAACACAACCATCGAGACCATTGTCGCCGTCAATCGCCTACCAGGCCTGGAGATCAAAGCCTTCCAGACCCTGTTGATCCCGGCCGGTCCCTGCCCGCAGCAGGTCGATTGCCATACCCCCACACCGCCCCCTGCACCCACCTGTGCGCCGTGCGCCTCAGCTCCTGTGCCCGTGAATTGCGGGGCCGCCGACGTCCGCTGTTATATCGTTCGGCGCGGAGATAACCTGTTCCGACTTGCACTGCACTTCAACGTCAGTGTGGGCCTGCTCATGCAGGTCAATCACCTCCAGACGACCAAAATCACTGTCGGGCAGGTGCTGATCATCCCATAGAATCGCTGTACACGACTTGCCCGCCACAGATGGTATACTGCACTCGTGTATCCAGCAGCGCCTCCGGCGGCACGTGAAAGATATCCTGCGAAAGCACAACCAGGTCAGCGACCTTGCCCACGCCCAGGCTGCCCTTGATCCGCTCTTCTCCGGCTGCGTAGGCAGCCCCCCACGTGTAGGCGCGCACGGCCTCGTAAACGGAGAGTCGTTCGGCCGCCCGCCATCCTCCCGCAGGGGCGCCGCCCGGCCGCTGCCGCGTGACCGCGGCATAAATGCCAGCCAGGGGATCGAGCGATTCCACCGGGCAATCGGAGCCAAAGGCCAGCACAGCCCCCGCCGCCAGCAGGCTTTTCCAGGCATAGGCCCCCTCGCAGCGCCGGCCCCAGTAGGCCTCGGCCATGTCCATATCGGAGGTGGCATGAATGGGCTGCATCGAGGCAATCACACCAAGCTGCGCAAACCTGGGGATATCCTGCCGCTGCAACAGCTGGGCGTGCTCGATACGCGGCCGCAGCCCCTGGCCCTGCCAGAGGTCGCGGGTCGCTTGGTAGGCATCGAGCACCCGCCGGTTTGCTCGATCGCCGATAGCGTGGGTGGCCGGCGCAATCCCGGCCTGCGCCGCCCGCTCCACCAGGCGATGCAGAGCTTCATCGTCCAGCACCGTCACGCCGCAATTCCCCGGCTCCCCCTCGTAGGGCTCGTACAGGTCCGCGGTATGCGAGCCGAGGGCGCCATCCGCAAAGAGCTTCAGGTGCCCCACACGCAGCCAGGCATCGCCAAAACCGCTCCGCAGCCCGAGCCTCACCGCCGCGTCAAGGCCATCGCGCGGGATCAGCATATACACCCGCAGCGGTAAGGCTCGCTCACTCCAAAGCGCCATCATGGCGGCCATCTCATTACCGCCCTCGCAATCGTGCACCCCCGTCAGCCCCACACGGTGAGCATGCGCCGCGGCAACCAGGATCGCCTGGCGCAGGGCCTGCGGGTCCGGCGGCCCCATCCGCTCCAGGGCCATTGCGGCGGCATCCTCCAGCAGAATCCCCGTCGGCTCGCCGGTACGCGGATCTCGCCGAATCTGCCCCCCTGTCGGGTCCACGCCAGACGCATTGATGCCCAGGCGGTGCAGGGCGAGCGAGTTGGCCCAGAGCGCGTGGCAATCCTTGGAGCTCAAAGCAACTGGGTGTCGGGGCGCCGCCACATCAAGCAACTCACGCGTGGGGAAATCGGGCGGCGTCCACAAATTACGATCCCAGCCACGCCCTTCGATCCATTGACCAGCCGGCGTCTGCGCGGCCCGGGCGCGCACTCTTTCGGCGGCTTCGCCTGCCGAGCGCACGCCAGTGAGGTCAACATGCTGCAGGGCCAGGCCATAAGCCGCGAAATGCAAGTGAGCATCCGTCAGGCCAGGCAATGCTGTCTTGCCCGCCAGATCCAACACGGTTGTGTGCGGGCCCACACAGGCGCGCACCGTCTCCGTATCCCCGCAGGCCATGACCCACCCGCTGGCCATTGCCACGGCCTCGACCATCGGCTGCTCGGGATCCATGGTATAGATCCTACCGTTCAGAATCACCAGGTCTGCTTTCATCGCTCGCCCCTCCTCCGATGCGGTCGCCAGCAGTATACCGGTGGCTGTGGCGGCTGGCAAACGCGCAAACACGCACCGACCTTGCACCTCTCGACAAACGGCCTATACTGTCCCCTGAAACATCCGGACCATTCCGACTGTCTAAAAGGTAACCGCATCCTCTGGCCCAGTGTCCGGGCATCTTCGGGGCCGGATCAGGAAGAGGGTAACGGAGGTTTCATGGACTTGTACAACTTTCTTATCCTGCTCAGTCCAAGCGTCCTCATCATTGCCGCGCTGGCTTTTGCTGCCGTAATGCGCTACATCGCCTATAAAGAGCGAGTCGCCCTGGTCGAGCGTGGCGCTGATATCCAATGGCTCTTACAGAATCAACGCTTGGGGAAGCAGGGTAACCGCGGCGTGCTATGGGCCGGCACCATCACAGCCACTTCCGGGCTTGGTGTGCTGCTGGGGCTCTGGATGTTGGGGCGCGGGGTGTGGCTCATTGCCGGGTTTGTACCATTGTCGGTCGGCCTGGGTTTGATGGCCATCTACTATCTCACGCGGGGCCCGGCCAGCAGCCATCCCGGCACGGAAAAGGCGCCGGCTACAGGAGAGGAAAACCCACTTTCGCCCGATAGCTCGCAGGCAGGCTCGGTTTGAGCGCGCTCCCAGGTGAGGTGCCAGCCTTTGATATGCGGTTCGGCGATGAGATGGTCGAGTTGAGAGATGCAGGAACCATCGGCTCGGTTGTTGGCCCGCTGCCGAGAGGGCGACAGGCAAGCCTTCAGCCAGCTGGCAGCCCAGCAACAGGCTTATGTCTACAATTTGGCCTACCGCATCATGGGCCAGGCCGAGGAAGCTGCTGACCTCGCTCAGGAAGCCCTGATCAAGGCGTGGCAGATGCTCCCTTCCTTCCGGGGCGACTCTCGTTTTACCACCTGGCTTTACCGGGTGGTGGTGAACCTGGGAATCAACCGCCTGGCGCGCCTGCGGCGAGAGCAGCAGTTGGCCGATGCCGATGCGCTGCCTGCGCACGAGCATCCGGCGTGGGCCGCCAATCCGCAGGAGATCCATGATGCGGCTGAGCGGCGCGAGTATATCTGGAGCCAGGTTGATACCCTGCCCGACAAGTATCGGCTGGTGATCACCCTTTATTATCAGCACGAATGCTCCTACGAGGAGATCGCGCGCATCCTGCAATTGCCGGTTAACACTGTCAAAACCCATTTGGCGCGTGCTCGTCAGATGCTGGCTGGACGGTTGGCTGGTATGGAGGAGGTCAGAAATGACCTGTGATCGCGTTCGCTGGCTCTTGTCTCTCAACCCTTGTACATCAGAGCAATCCCTCGATCCCCTGACGCGCTGTCACCTGGAGGGATGCCCGGCCTGTCGCTCATTCCAGCAGGCGTTGCAGTGGGTCGACAGTGATCTGCATGCGCGCCCCCTGGCCCAGCCCACTGCCGAGTTCGTGCCGGCAGTGATGCGCGGCATCGAGCGATCTTCTCAGCCCGAAGAGATTGCCCCACCCTTTTCGCGCGCGTTTTGCCTGATCAGCGCTATCGTCACGCTTTGCGCCCTGGTCGCCGGTGCGTTGTTGCTCCAAAATGGGGTTGTCGCCCCCCTGCCAGGCAGTGATCCTGTCCTGGCCAGCACCTGGCTGAACCCCATCTGGGCCCGAGATGCCTCTGCCTGGCTCTCTGCACGGAATGCGCAGGCCGCGCAGATCGTTCTTGCGGCCATGGCGGGTCTGCTGTTAACACTCGCAGGCGCTGCCATCGGCTTCCGCGCCTCTGCCCATGGCCAGTAAGCCAATGCCCCTGGCACCGAATATGCTGGATGCACATCGTCCGCCAGAATACCAACAAGCGTGATCTCGCGGCGCTCCACACAGCCTCGCACTCCATGCCTTGCTCAAACAGCAAGCGGTGCGCGAATATCCATGAAGCGATGCAAAGCGGACGATGGCGGTTGCGATGAGCGATTTGGTGGAACTGGGTATCTACGAGCTGGTGATGCGACACCCACCCATGCCGGTAGAAACGCTTCTCGGCCAGCTCGCCAGCGATCATGCCCGGCGCACCTACAAAAAGGTGCTGGCGCACTACCTGGCGTGGATCGAGCGTGACCCTTTCCTTGCCGATCGCACTTTGCTCCAGAACTATCAGAGCGAGCTACTGGAGTATCATCCACCAGCCAGGGCCGCGCTTTGGCTGCGCATTGTAGGCCATCTCTACCAGCAGGCTTGCGCCGACGGCCTGCTGGCCGCCAACCCGGCCGCCGGCCTCGCGCCCCCTTCCTTCTCTCCCCTGGTCATTGACGAGGTCCCCACGCCCGAGCAAGCTCAGGCCCGCCTTGCCGCCTGCCAGCGAGAGCGCGAAGTAGGCCGGCGCGACTATGCGCTGTGCCTGCTGGTCCTCGATACGGGCCTTCCCGGTGAGGCCATCCGCGCCCTCCGCGTAGCCAGCCTCAGAGGGCGCCAAGAGGAGCACTATCTCGAGCTGCCCGCGGAAGGCGAGGGCGCTCCCGCGCACCTCGCGATCTCCACCGAAACCGCTCGGGCCATCAACGACTATCTCAGCCGTCTCGATGTCACCGACGACTCTCCGCTATTCCAGCCGCCCTGCCCCAGGCCGCTGCCGCCGCCCATCAGGCTGCGCTGGCCCACGCGCAACGGCCCGCACAGCCTGAACTGACACATCCTGGATGCCCCTCTGGGGTCCCTCTTGGCCTCTTGACAGTACTCCAGTTTCATGGTAGAATGGACTTACGAACTGTTAGGAAGTAAGTCCTTGCGAGAGTGTGTCCTTTCTGTGGCTTTCGGCGATCGGTTCGCCAGGAGGTCCCAGTGCCCAGTCGCGCATCCTCGGCCTCACATCACCAGGCCCCCAACATAGCTTCCGAAGCAGTTGTGGCCCAGATGGCCACAGCCAGCCTGATGCGCAGCATCAACCGCTCGGCCATTCTCGATCTCATCCGGCGGCACAGCCCCATTGCGCGCTCTCAAATCGCCCACCAGCTGCATATCAGCTTGCCGACTGTTATGCGCATCGTCGATGAATTGGTGGCAGAGGACCTGGTGTGCTGCCGTGGCAGTGCGGAATCTACCGGGGGCCGGCCGCGCTCGTTGGTCGAGTTCAACGGCAGCGCTTATGCCGTGGTCGGTGTGGACCTGGGTGGCACCAAAATGTTCGGCACAATCGCGGACTTGGCCGGAAACATCCAGCACGAGCTGTATGTACCTCACGCTTCTTGTGAGGGAAACGGCGATAGCCTGGAACGCCTCTGCACCCTGATTGAGAGGCTACTCGCCGCCCCCCGGCCGGCTGGGCAACGCATCCGAGGCATCGGCATCGGCGCCCCCGGCATCACCCTGCACCCCAAGGGCATTGTCACCTTGGCCCCCAGCCTCGGGTGGCACAACCTGCCGCTGAAGGACATCCTCAGTGAGCGCTTCAGTCTGCCCGTATTTGTGGAGAATGATGTGAACCTCGCCGCCCTGGGCGAGCTGGGGTTCGGCGCCGGGCGCGGCGCGCGCCACCTGGTCTGCATTTCCATTGGTACAGGAATCGGCGCGGGGATCATTGTCGATGGCGCCCTCTACCGGGGTCACGACCAGGCGGCGGGTGAGATCGGCTACTTGCTACCGGGGGCGGACCTCTTGGGGCGGCGCTATGAGGGCTTTGGCGCGCTGGAGGGCCTGGCCTCGGGCAGCGGCATCGCCGAGCGCGGGCGCCGTGCGCTGCAGGCAGAAGGGCTTGAGCCTGCAGAGGACCTCAGCGCCGAGTATGTCTTCGCTGCAGCGCGCCGGCATGAACCCTGGGCCGAGCGCGTGGTGAGTGAAACTGTCGACTACCTGGGCTTGGCCATTGCCAGTGTGAGTGCACTGCTCAATCCGGAGGTGGTCATCTTGGGAGGCAGTGTGGTACGCTCGGCTGACCTCCTGGTGGATCCCATCCGCGAACGGCTCCAGGGCGCAGTGCCTTTCCTTCCCCGTCTGGTGGTCTCGCAGTTGGGTCTGCGAGCTGCCGTCATGGGCGCGATCATGTTGGTGCTGAACGCGACCATGGAGTATTTCGTCGTCAGTCGGCTTCCCTGAGTTTGTCTGGTTTGTGACGAGCTGCTACAGCAGCCAAGGCCCCACAGACGGTGAGAGCGGTACCGCTGTGGGGAAGGGTACGGAAACGTGCCGGGAGGAATTGGAAATGACAACCCTCAACAGACGTATCAGCAGGCGTCAACTACTCAAGCTCCTGGGCATTGGCGCTGGGACGGCGATCTTGAGCGCATGCGCCCCGCAGGCGGCCCCGACGGCTGCGCCAGCGCCAACGACCGCTGCGGCGGAGGCGACGGCTGCGCCAACGCTGGCCCCAGAGGAGGCGACCGCCGCGGCAGCGACGCCGACCCCAGGCGGCAATGCTGCAGCGAGTGCCGGTGGCAATGCTGCTGATATTGCTGAGACGTGGGACATCGGGCAGCAGGCCTTTGGTGGGTACGATGTCCAGCACCCAAGCAATCCAGTCACGCTGACGGTCTGGGCATGGTCTGGCGACCAGACGGATCCCTGGGTGTTGTCAGAGTTGGAAATCCTCAAGGAATTCCAACAAAAGTACCCGGAGATCAAGCTGGATATCCAGCCGACGCCCACGGACCTGGACACCAAGGTCAATGCAGCCATTGCGGCCAAGCAGGGGCCCGATATCCTCTATGAGAGCGACCGCGAGGCCGAGTATCCCCGCCGCGGCGTGATTCGGGATATCCCTGAAGAAGTCATCCCCATGGACTTTATCAAGAAACACAACTTCTATCAGGTACGCCCGCTGGATGATGGCAAGCTCTATTGGATTCACTGCCGCGCCATGGGCCCCATCATCTATGCGAACAAGGCCCTGCTGGCGGAGGCGGGTCTCAAGCCGACCGATGTGCCTAAGACCTGGGAAGAGTTCGGCAAGTTCGCCCAGCAGCTGACCAAGGCCTCCGGGGGCCAGATGTCGCAGGCCGGCTTTGCCTTTAACGGCTATGCGCGCTACATCTGGGACGACATGATGTACCAGCAAAAGGCCCACGTCTACACCAAGGACAAGAGCTTTATCGACTCGAACGAGAGCTACAATGCGTGGCAGATGCTGGTCGACATGTACGATCGCTTCAAAGTGAACGACCGCACTTTCCTCAACTATGACGAGGCGTTTGGCACAGGCAAAGCAGCCATGACCCAGGTCTGGACCTGGTTCGGCGCCACGCTGGAGGCCAACTATCCCGATGTCGACTGGGTGCCCGTCACCTATCCCACCTTCACGGGCGAGGGGCCTTACGGTCGCTTCGACTATGACGGTATCAGCTGGATGGTGACCACGCTGGCCGAGGGCGACCGTATGCTGGCCGGCTATGAGCTGATGAAATTCACCGCTCACCAGTACAAGCTGCTGGTTGACAGCGCGCACACCGAGGGCTCGATCTTTACCGCCGTGCCACACCCCGACTATGAGAAGATGTTCAGCGATGTAGCGGCGGTGGAGCAGCCGACGCAGGAGCAGCGCCGGACGCAGTCGCTGGGCGTGCTGGCCAGGCAGTTCCAGGGCGGCATGGTCTTCCCTGGCGAGGTGGCGGCGCCGTTCGACGACATGTGGAAGAAGATGGAGGAAGCCATCCTCCTGAACAGGGAGCCCATCAAGGACGTGCTCAAGCAGTACCAGGGTCTGTACGACGAAATGCTCAAGCAGACTCACTTCTGGATCACGCCCGAAGCATAAGGCATGTCAGCGGGGCAGTCCGCAAGGTCATGCGGGCTGCCCCGCATCATTCCACGGTTGCTCAATTTTGAGGAGGGAGCCATGGCTGTCGCAACGAGTGCCGGCACCGCGGCAACGGCTGGGGCTGGGCGGAAAGGAAGCAAGCGCTTTCGACCGATCGTCCTCTGGCTGATACCGATCCTGGGCCTTCTCTTCGCCTTTAACGTCTTTCCGATTTTCGCTTCTTTCTACTATAGCTTTTTCGACTATGAGATGCTGCAACCGCTCAAGTGGCAGGGCTTGGGCAATTACATTTACGCCTTTACCAAGGACCCAGTGTTTATTACCTCGCTGGGGAACACCTTCTACTTTGCTTTCGTCTCGGTGCCTGTGGGCATGGCCGCGTCCCTTCTAGTGGCCCAGTTCATCCACAGCCGCAAGCATTTCAAAGACTTTTTCCGCACGGCATACTTTCTGCCAGTAGTGACTCCGTTCATTGGGGCGGCGTTCGTCTGGAAGTTCATCTTGGAGCCGTCGCAGTTCGGCATGCTCAATGCTTTCCTGCGTCCGTTCGGCATCCCGGCGCAGCCCTGGCTGGTGGAAAAGTTCCATGCCATGCCATCCATCATAGGCGTCAGCATTTGGGGGGGCATGGGCTACAATGTCGTGTTGTTCTTGGCCGGCCTCGTGGGCATCCCCAATGAGTTCTATGAGGCAGCCAAGATTGACGGCGCTAACGCCTGGCGCATGTTCTGGAGCATCACCTGGCCTCTGTTGGGGCCGACCGTGCTCTTCATCACGGTTACTGGCTCCATTGGCGCGCTGCAGGTATTCGGCTGGCCCTATGTCCTGACGACCGGTGGCCCAGAGAACGCCACGCGAACCGTGGTCATGTGGATCCAGCAGACCGGATTCCAACAGTTCCGCATGGGCTATGCTTCTTCGCTGGCGTACATCTTCTTTATCATCATCCTGATCCTGACCGTCATCGAACTGCGTTACCTCAGGACTCGCTGGAGCTACTAGCTACCCTTGGGTGACAGGGGCGCAGGAGATAGGGAGGAGGACTGGAGCTATGTTGAGTGCGAATAAGCTCAAGGCCAGGGTGAGCTCTGTGGTAGTCTATGCCGTGCTCTTTGCAGGCGCGGTCATCATGTTGTTACCTTTTTACTGGACGCTGATCACCTCGATCAAGGTCCCTTCTGAGACCATGACATTTCCAATCATTTGGATCCCGTCCAAGATCACGTCCATGTGGTATTCCAGGGCCTGGCACGCGAACTTTCCCATCTACTATCGCAACTCGACCATCGTGGCTGTTTTCGTCGTGCTGGGCAACGTCTTCTCCAGCGCCTTGGCCGGTTTTCTCTTTGCAAAATACGATTTTCCGCTCAAGAATGTGCTGTTCCTGGTGGTTCTGAGCACGATGATGATCCCATTCGCCATTGTGCTCATCCCGACGTACATGATCGTTGCCGTATTCCTCAAGCTCAAGGATACGATATGGGCCATGATCGTGCCGGCCCTGGTCAGCCCATTCGGCATCTTCCTGATGCGCCAGTTCATCCAGAGCATCCCCGATGAGCTGCTGGATGCGTCGCGCATCGATGGGGCGGGGGACATGCGCACTTTCTGGCAGATCGTGCTGCCGCTCTGCCGGCCGGCGCTCTCCGCCCTGCTGATCTTCCAGTTCATCGGCATCTGGAACGATTTCCTCTGGCCATTGATTGTCACCGACACGGACCGCTCGCGCACCCTGCCCATCGGCGTTGCGCTCTTCTCCTTCCTGCACTGGGTGCAATACAACCTGGTGATTGCCGGATCAGTCCTGGTGATGCTGCCGATGGTGATCTTTTACTTTATCTTCCAGCGCGCATTTGTGGAAGGCATTGTGCTGACTGGGATGAAATACTAATGAATAGCCGCGAGCGCTTGCTGGCGGCCCTGCGCCGCCAGCCTGTTGACCGCGTCCCCTGGGCGCCCCTTTTCGACCACTATTTCACCAGTTCGCTGCCCGCCGACCAGCCGCTGGATGTGCCAGGCGCCCTGCGCGCTGTGGGCGCCGATATTCTGGAGCGGCATGTGCCCGCCATGCGCACCCTCCACCGGGATGTGGTTATGACCGAGCGGCAGGATGGGAACGAGATCCTGCGCACTATCGAAACCCCGCTGGGTGTGCTCCACGAGCGGCGCCTGGTGACGCCGGTGACCACCTTCATTGCCGAGCCCCTGATCAAAAGCGTGACCGACTTCGGCCCCTACCGCTACTGGGTCGAACACACCGAGTATGTGCCCGACTATGAGGCTTTCCTTGCGGAAGACGCCCGGATTGGCGCCGATGGCCTGGCTACAGTCAGCGGGCCACAGAGCCCGGTGCAGTTCCTGATCGGGGAAGATATGGGTGTGGAGCGCTTTACCTACGCGCTCTACGACTACCCGGCTGAGCTTTCCGCGCTGGTTGAGGCCATGCATGAAAAGTACAAAGAAGCCTACCGCCTGCTGGCCCGCTCACCAGCGCTGGTGGTCATTGGCTATGAAGATGTATCAACGAGCACGGCCTCGCCCGCCATTTATCAACGCTTTACCCTGCGCTATCTGGATGACTATGCCGACATTGTGCATGCCGAGGGCAAGCTCTACTTGACGCACATGTGTGGCTTGCTCAAGGGGGTGGCTTCGCTGATTGCCCGTGGCCGCATGGATGGTATCGACTCCGTGACACCGCCCACGACGGGCAATATGCCCGTGGACGAAGCACGGGCGGCCTGGCCCGACAAAGTGATCATCGGGGGGCTGGAACCCAAGAGCCTGGCCATGCTCCACGTTGACGAGGTCCGGGCATATACCCGGGATGTGCTGTGTCGGGCCGCGCCCGGGGACGGGTTTATTCTGAGCACCGGAGATGCCACCGCCCATGGCACGCCCCTGGAGAACCTCCGTGCGGTGACGGAGGTGGTGCAAGCCTATGGGCGCTTTCCACTGGCTTGCTAACCCGTGCCGCCTGCAACGCTCTGTCTTCTCACCCACGTCGCGCGTGCCAGTCAACCATGTTGAATGGAAGGATTGTCTGATGCCCGGAGATGCCTATACTCAGCACAACGAAGAGGCCAAGCAGGTTTGGGATGCGTATCGCACCGGCCGGCCCGTGCGCGTGCCAGTGAGGTACTGCACCGACACCCGCTTTTTTCTACTGAACGAGGAAACCAATCCTCAAGGCATCACCTTCGAGCAGTACTCGACCGATGCCGAGACGATGATGCAAGCTCAGCTCCACAATCAGGAATGGCGCGCCCTCAACGTTGCCCTCTGTTGTGACGACCAGGCCGGCCCGCCGCAGCAGTACGAGGTGACGGTAGATCTGCAGCGCTACTTTGACGCGGCGTTCTTTGGCGCAGAGGTGCTGTTCCGCCCTGGGCAGACTCCTGATGTCCGCCCCCTCTTGGCGGGAGACCGCAAGAATCTGCTTTTCGACCAGGGCTTGCCCGACCCCCTGACCGGCGGCATTTTCGCTCAGGCCCACCGGCTCTATGATGCCATGGCCGAGCGTGTGGCCCACGGCCTCACCTTCCGCGGTTGCCCGGTAACCGTCACCCCCTTTGGCCTCGACACCGACGGCCCGCTGACCGTGGCGACCAACCTGCGCGGCGCCGAGCTCTACTCGGATCTATATGAGGATCCCGAGTATGTGCATCACCTGCTGGACCTCATCGTGGCGGGCACTATCGCCCGCATCAAGGCGCACCGTCGCTTTTTCGGCTTGCCCGAGGTCAGCGCAGCTTGGTTCTACGCCGATGATGCCGTTGCCATGGTCTCTGGCGAAATGGTTCGTGAGTTCGTCCTTCCAGCCCACCGCCGGCTCAAGCAAGCACTGACGACAGCCGAGCACATCGGCATCCACCTGTGCGGTGATGCGACCCGCCACTTCAGGCTCTTCCGCGACGAGATGGGCGTCTACTCCTTCGACACGGGCTTTCCCGTGGACCATGGCTGGCTGCGCAGGGAGCTGGGGCCAGAGGTAGAGATCGCCGGCGGCGTGCGGGTGCAAATCCTGCAGGCCGGCTCCCCAGAGGAGGTCACCGCCGAGGCACGGCGCATCCTGCAATCAGGGGTCATGGAGGGCGGGCGCTTTATCCTGCAGGAAGCCAACGACGTGGCGCCGGGCACGCCCCTCAGAAACCTGGCAGCCATGTATGAGGCCGCACGCATTTACGGACGGTACGAATAGGGCCCCTGCACTGGTTTTGCTGAGTACCCGTTCCCTGCAGATGGACACTTCCAACCCATCAAGACCGGTGCGGGAAGCCACCAGCGCTGTTGCACAGAAATCCGCTTGCCCTCGCCGTGCATGCCCGTCAGGCCGCCAAAGGCGTGGGGGTTTCTGTGAATAGCGAACAGAGCAAGTGTGACAAGAGATCACCCGGCTAGACCCAGCGGCTCCAAGGAACGCCGGTCACGGACAGCCGGGCCACAAGGGGAGGGAATCATGAGCACGACCAAGATTGTCATGATCGGCGCCGGCAGCCACAGCTTCGGCCTGGGCACGCTCCTGGATATTATCGCCCATCGCGAGAGCCTGCGCGGCTCGACGGTGATGCTGAACGATGTCAACCCGGCAGCCCTGGACCTGATGTTGCAGGTGGCGCGCGCACTGAACGAGCAGGCAGAGGCAGGGTTGGTTATCGAGGGGACGACCGATCAGCGGGCGGCGCTGGACGGGGCTGAGTTTGTGATCACAGCGGTCGAGGTAGACCGCTACCCTGCCTGGCAGCGGGACTGGGCCATACCTCTGAAGTATGGCATCAAGCATGTGTTGGGGGAGAACGGCGGCCCCGGCGGCCTGAGCCATACCCTGCGCGTGGTGGACCTGATGATGGGGATCGCGCGCAACGTGGAGGAGGTCGCCCCTCAGGCCTGGCTCTTCAACTTTACCAACCCGATGAGCCGCGTGTGCCTGGCCCTGACTCGCGCGACCTCGCTCAAGGTGGTGGGCTTCTGCCATCAGATCGGCGAGGGCTATCACATTGTGGGGCGGACCCTGGGCCTGATGAGCGAGACCGAGGATTGGAATGAACGGCGCGAGCAAATGGCCCGCGTGCATCAGAAGATCGATCTCAAGGCGGCCGGGCTGAACCACTTTACCTTCATCTACGACATCCGTGACAACGAGACCGGGGAAGACCTGTACCCCGAGTTCCGGCGCCGCCTTGCGGCCATGCCAGCCGATTTTCACCCCCTCTCGCGGCGGCTGCTGGATGCGTTTGGCCTCTTCCCGGCAACGGGCGATGGCCATGCGGGCGAGTACGTGTCTTTTGCTTATGAGACCAGCGCCATGAAGGGTTTTGACTTTGCGGGCGCGGAGCGCGGCGAGGGTGAGACAGAGAAGCGCCTGCGCCAGGCCGTGGCCAGCCCAGGGGCCTTTAAGGAGTATATCGGCCGCACCTCCGGCGAGCGGGTCATCCCCGTCATCGACGCCATCCTGCACAACAAGAACCAGTACGAAGTAGCGCTGAACCTGCCCAACCGGGGCTGCATCCCGGGGCTGCCCGATTGGGCAGCGGTCGAGCTGCCGGGCGTCGTCTCGGGCGCCGGCGTGCAGGGCATGAGCGTGCCCTACCTGGGGGCTGGCATCACTGCCATGCTGGCGCAGCAAGTGGCCGTGCAGGACCGTGCAGTAGAGGCCGCGCTGCACGGCGATCGGCAGGCGGCGCTGCAGGCGCTGCTGCTGGACCCCGTGGTGTGGAGCTATGAGATGGCGGTGAAGATGCTGGACGAGCTCCTGACGGTGCAGGCGCCCTACCTGCCGCAGTTTCGCCGGTAGGCGAGCACTGTTTGGCTTGGCATAACACTACGCAGGGAGAGCGAGGCTCCTGCCGAGTGTGGCAGGAGCCTCGCCCTCTCAATGCACTGCTATCGTCGAATCTCCACATTCACTCCCCCCAGGCCGGCCGTCGCCCATGGGC
>DAOTVS010000234.1:0-11568 GCA_034436375.1 Anaerolineae bacterium
CCCCTGCAGGGGGCGGGAAAGGGGCCGGGGGGATGGGCGTTGCATGTAGCGCCATCTGCACCACAGGTCTTGTCAGGCACTCTAAGCTGCGGCGACGTGGCCGAGGCGAGGCTTCCGCCGAGTCGCCATTACGATATGGACCATGAGCCACCCCGCGGAAGCCTCGCTCTCTCAACGCCGCATATGACGCCGATGTCGCTCTCGTTTGGCACAGGTGCGCCTTTGTGCTACCATGAACCCATTACATGTGCTAAGGATTGTGCATTGATGACCGCTGATCCCGCCATTGCCGCTTTTTTCGACCTGGACCACACCGTGCTCAACGCAAGCTCGAGCACTCTCTGGGCGCAGTATCTGTATCGTGAAGGCCGCATGAGCCGTGTGCAAATGGCTGCCATGGCCTGGTATACCCTGCGCTACAAGCTGGCCATTATCGATATGGACAGCATCATGCGCCTCATGGCCTCTACGATGCGCGGGCAGAGTGAGGCGGAGCTCATCGCCGAGTGTGAGCGCTGGTTTGAGGAAATGGTGGCTTCCCATATTGCGCCTGTTGCGCGCGAGCGGGTGCACCAACACCAGGCGCAGGGGCATACCGTGGCGCTGCTGACCGCTTCAACAGCCTATGTTGCGGCGCCGACCGCCCATAGCCTCGGTGCAGGAGTTTCCTATATCAGCACCAGGCTCGAGGTGGAGAATGGCCTTTTCACCGGGCGGTGCATCGAGCCGATCTGCTTTGGGCCAGGCAAGGTCTATTGGGCCAGGGAGTTTTGCACCCGCCGGGGGCTGGAGCTGGCCGAGAGTTACTTTTATACCGATAGCTACACAGATTTGGCCATGCTTGAGGCCGTGGGCCACCCGGTGGCCGTGAACCCAGATGCCCGGCTGCGGCGCCATGCCAGCCGACAGGGTTGGCCGATTGAGCAGTTTTTCTAGAAACGTGGCCATCATCTGCATAGATAAGAGCGCCAAAGCGCCCGCCTGCGAACCTTATAGCCTCAGCAGGGGCTGAAAGGGCTCGGTATCCTCGAAAGGCCCCACCAGGGCGAGTTGCGGCGCGGCGCCGTCGAAGAGCTGACGCGCGACACGGCGCACGTCATCCGCTGTGACCGCATCCAGCGAGGCGATCCACTCCTCGGGCAGGATGATATCCAACCCCTGCGCCAGCTGCGAGCCGATCCAGCCGGCGTTGGAGGCGGGCGTCTCCAACCCCAGCACCAGGCGGCCCTTGCTGTATTCCTTGGCTCGCTCCAGCTCACTGGCTGTCACCGCCCGCTTGCGAAGGCGGTCGAGCTGCTCAATGATCACTTGCAGCGCCTCGGGCGCCTTCTCTGGGGGTACGCCGGCATAAACTACCAGCGCCCCCGTGTCCTTCAGGTGCGTGCTGGAAGCATCGACGCTATAGGCCAGGCCGCGCTTTTCGCGCAACTCCTGGAAAAGCCGCGAGCCCATGCCGTCACCCAGCACCGCCGTCATAATGTCCACCGCATAGCGGTCAGGGTCGCGCCGCGAGACGCCGCGCAGGCTCAGGCACATCTGCGCCTGCTCGGTGCCGCGCACCTCGGCAGCAATGTGGGGCTCAGCCGGCCTCGTCGCAGCGGGCTCGCACTCGGGCGGCTGGAGCGGCTGCCAGTCGCTCAGCCAACGCTTGACTTCATCCACCACCGGCCGGTGCTCCACCGGCCCGGCCACCACCACTGCCGCGCCATTGGGCACATAGAAGCGCTTCATGAACCCGCGCAGCGATGCCCGCGACATGAGCGAGACGGTCTCGTGCGTGCCGGCAATGGGCCGGCCCACCGGGTTCGCGGGCCATTCCAGGCCAGTGATCAGCTCGAACACCAGGTCGTCGGGGGTATCGAGCGTGCGGTTGATCTCCTCGATGATGACGCCACGCTCGCGCTCCAATTCTTTGGGTGCAAAGCTCGAGTTGAGGAGCATATCGCTCAAGAGATCGAGCGCCACCGGCAGATGTTCGGGCGTCATGAGCGCATAGTAGGTTGTGCCCTCACGCCCCGTGGCCGCATTGGCATAGCCACCCACGCTCTCGATCACATTGGCAATATCCTTCGCCTTGCGCCGCTTGGTGCCCTTGAAGAGCATGTGCTCGATAAAGTGCGAAGCGCCGCTCTCACTCTCCGTTTCGTAGCGAGAGCCCACAGCCAGGTAGACGCCCGCGCACACCGAACGCGCACTCGGCAGCGGCACGGTGACAACGCGCAACTGGTTCTCCAGGGTAGTGATCTGATACATGTTGGCTCCATTTCTGAGACTCGTATTACGTATCACAAGCCCAGTCGCTCCTCACTCGCTCCACACCGTGAATCTCACCCAGGGCGCTCAGCAATTGGCGTACCGTCCGCCCCGTGCCAGGCACTGGCAGGTCGGGGGCAATCTCTTCCAGAGGGACCAGCACAAACGCCCGTTCGCGCAGCCGTGGGTGAGGGATGGTCAATTCGGGGGTTTCCAGTATCTGCTCGCCAGGCAAAGTCGGCTTTGCCTCATACAGCAGGATGTCGATGTCCACCGGCCGCGGCCCATAGCGCACCGTCTGCACCCGCCCCAGCGTCCCCTCGATGCGTTTGGCCAGGCGCAGGAGGTCCGGCGGCAAGAGGTCCGTCTCGCCCCGGCAGACGGCGTTCAGAAAACGCGGCTGATCTGTCATTCCCCAGGGCTCCGTCTCATAGAGCGACGAGCAGCGCTCCACTCGCACCCCGCCTGCACGCAGCTGCGCCAGCGCCGCCCGCAGGTTCGCCTCGCGATCGCCCAGGTTGCTGCCCAGGCCGAGATAGACAGTTGGCATGCTCCACCTCAGACGTAAAACGTAAAGTCGTTTGGTGCAGCGCCTGTGGCTACACAGCATGCTGCTCCATGCAAGCCTGGCTCAGAACAAGACTCGCTACGCCATGGTAGCCTTACGGATTACGTTTTACGGATTACGTTTTACGCATTACGTTTTACGGATTACGTCTCACCACCGCATCCGCCAGGCGCGCCGTACGGACCATGGCCTGCACATCGTGCACGCGCACGATATCGGCGCCACGATCGATGGCCAGGGCCACACTGGCCGCCGTGCCCTCCACCCGCTCACCAGGGGGCAGCTTGAGGGTATAGCCGGTGAACGACTTGCGCGAGGTGCCGATCAGGATGGGGTAGCCGAGCGAGGTGAGCTCACGCAGGCGGTCCAACAGTTCGAGGTTCTGCTCCACTGTCTTGCCAAAGCCGATGCCCGGATCGATGATGATCTTTTCGCGCGCAATGCCCGCCTCGAGGGCAACCGTGATGCGCTCGCGCAACTCGCGGATGATATCGCCGAGCAAATCGGCATACTCCATGCCCTGATAGCGCCCGCCCAACTGCGCATCCACCGTCGCGTGGGTGGGCCGACTGCGATTGTGCATCAGCACCACCGGCGCTCCCCGGCGCGCCACCGTCGCCGCCATCTTCGGGTCGGCCGTGAGCGCCCAGACGTCGTTCACCAGGTGCGCGCCCGCATCCAGCGCCGCCTCGGCCACGGCCGCCTTGTACGTATCCACCGAGATCGCCACCGGCCATTCGCGCGCCAGCCGCTCGATCACCGGCACTACGCGCTTCAGTTCCTCGTCCACGGGCACCGGTTGCGAGCCCGGCCGGGTCGATTCGCCGCCCACGTCAATAATATCAGCGCCCTCCGTCACCAGGCGCTGCGCTTGCCGCAACGCCGCCTCTACCAGAGCGGGGCCCCCTGCCGGCTCCCGCGCCAGCAGCCCATCGCCGGAAAAGGAATCGGGCGTGACGTTCAGAATGCCCATCACATACGTGCGGGCGCCCCACTCACACAGCAGAGGCCCCACCTGGAGCGCCGGAAGCGCCCCAACCAGCGCTGCCAGAAGCGCTTGCAGCTCGTCGGCAATCTCGTGCAGGCTGCGCATCGGCTGCAGGCGCAGCTTGGCAATCAGGCGCTCATACTGGAGCGCTGTACCCAGAATCAGCACCCCGGTGCGCCCCCCCTCACCACGGTAGATGTCGCGGCTCACCGCCGCCTCACCGCCTTTGGAGAGCATCTCCTGCTTCAGGATATTCGCTGCCATATTCGGCACGCCATCCAGCCGCACCGCCCGCCAAAGGCCCTTGGGCGCCATGATGCGGATGCCCGCCGGGTCTGCTCCCAAAGCCGCCATCTCAGCCCGGAGCATACCATCGTCAACCGGCGACAGCAGCCGGGCGTTATATGTGCTCATCGCCCAACCTCAATGTCGTTTCCCGTTCTCGATCAGGGAGAGAAACTCTTGCCGGGTCTCGAGGCGCTCGCGGAAAAGGCCGCGGTTGGCCGAAGTGACCACAGTGCTGCCCGGCTTTTTGATGCCGCGCATGGTCATGCACAGGTGCTCAGCCTCGACAACCACCGCCACACCCCGCGGCTGCAGAGCGCTCATGAGCGTATCGGCGATCAGGCCGGTCAGCCGCTCCTGCAACTGCGGGCGCCGCGCCACGATCTCGACCACGCGCGCGATCTTGCTGATGCCGACAATGCGTCCACGGGGGATATAACCCACGTGGGCCACGCCATGGAAGGGCAGAAAATGATGCTCGCAGACAGAATAGAACGGGATATCGCGCAGGATCACCATCTCCTGATGGTTCTCCTCAAAAGTGACGGAGAGCTCCTGCGCAGGGTCGCGCCCCACGCCAGAGAAAATCTCTGCATACATCGCAGCAATGCGGCGCGGTGTATCTACCAGGCCTTCGCGCTCGGGATCTTCGCCGATCGCTTCGATGAGTTCCCGCACAGCACGCTCGATTCGCTCGCGATCGATGGGTTTGTGGGTCATTGCTTGAGCTCCAGAAGGACGATCTGCGTCTCCTGCGGCTCGCTTGTGGAGACAACACGCAGGCTTTCTTGGGGCGCCACCTTGGGCGAGCCCATCTCCTGCAGGAATTTAGCCACAGGATCCAGCTTGATCTTGAGGCCGGGCAGCTGATAATGCATCGGCACCACATAGCGCGGGGAAAGCAGGCTCACCACCTCCGCTGCCTGGGCCGCATTCAGCGAGCCGCCGCCGCCGACAGGGATCAGGAGCACATCCAGCCCACTGAGCTGCTCGAGCTGCGCCTGTGTCGGCACGTGGCCCAGATCGCCCAGGTGACAGACCGCAAGTCCCTCCGTCTCGATCAGGTAAGCGGTATTGTTGCCGCGGTCGCGGCCGTTGCGCCGGTCGTGGAAGGTCTGGATGCCGAACAAAAAGATGCCCGAAACCTCATACTCCCCGGGCCCCCGGAAAACACGCGGCTCGCCGCCGCAGGCGCGGATGTAGTTGTGGTCCGCGTGCTCGTGGCTGATTGTCACGATCTCGGGCCGCTGCCGCGGAACCTTAAGCCCAATTTCCGGGTCATAGGGATCGGTAATAATGGCGGCCGCCTTGTACTTGAGCCGAAAGCAAGACTGGCCATACCAGGTAATATCCATAAATCACTGGCCTCCAGTTACCGTTAACGTGACAGCATATTATAGCTGGAGACAGGGAAAAGGTAAAGCGTCGCTAGGCGCTTACACTCCCGTCAGGGCTGGGGCATGGCCGCCTTCTGCGCCAGGAACGCCCGCCGCATACCATCCACATTTGCATAGGTGCGTACGGTCAAAAAGACAGCGAGCCCGCTGCCAATGAGGAGAGGCCAGAAGGGACGGGCGACGGCGGCGCTGCAGTAGGCCACGGCCAATAGCAGCCCCGTCAGGAACTGGTTGGCAATGGTCTGCACGTTGGCAGGCGACATGGCGGGCGGGTCATCATAGTGCCGCAACACCGTGCGCGAGGCAGCCACGGCCAGGGGCAGCGAGCCCAGGGCGAGCAGGGCCTGCAGGGGCGCCTGGTGGGCAATCACCCCGGCAATGATGCTGAGGTAGGTGAGCGCCATCAGCAGTGCATAGCCATAAGAGGCGCGCCGGCGGCCCAGGCGCACGACCAGAGTGCGCTTGCCGGCCGCGCGGTCGCCCACATAGTCGGGCATCTCATTGACATAAAGGATGGCCGCCACCAGAAAGGCCATGGGCA
The DNA here is from genome assembly GCA_034436375.1 of Anaerolineae bacterium. GTDB lineage: Bacteria > Chloroflexota > Anaerolineae > SpSt-313 > SpSt-313 > DAOTVS01. Next base: position 6,033 of record DAOTVS010000234.1, read on the forward strand.
GGGTGACCCAGAGGGCTACTACGGGGAAGGTGCGCGCCTGCGCATAGTACCCGGCCGAGACGAGCACGGGCCCGAAATCCAGCCCCACGAGCAACTCGCCCAGGCCGCGGTAGGCCAGGCGCAGAGGGTTGCCGGTATAGGCCAGGGCCGAAAAGGCGCAAACCCCAGCGATGAGGAGCATGAATGGTCCAGAGCGCAGGGCAAGCAGCAGAAAAAGGCCTACCCCAATGGCCAACAGCGTCAGGGCAGCGCAGTGCACCTCTGCCGCACGCAGAAGGCCCATCTGAATGAACCGGCTGCCGCCCGAAAGGGGGCTGATATAGTCGTGGTTGGCCTCATCCGCGCCGCTGAGGTGATCGTCATAGTCATTGAGCATATCCGCCGCCGCGTGCACCAGCACCGAAGCGACCAGGACAACGAGCGCGGCAAGGGGATCGACCCGGTGCGATCGGGCCCAGCCGGCAGCCAGGCCAATGAGCACACAGACAAGGCTGGCGCTGAGGAAACCCGGACGCGTGGCCAGGAAAAGCAACTTGGCTTTCATCGTACCCTTCCTTTCTGGGATACTGTCGCGACCCAACGTGCTGCGGAGCAAATAGTATACTACGCTTGATGCTGGAGTAAAAAGAGTGGTAAAGTATGGTTATTCCCTGCCCGGTGGGGTTTGACTCCTTCCCTGTTTTGCACTACGCTTTTCATGTCCGATTGCGCCGGGCTGAGAGGGGAGGAATGAGCATGCGACCATTTGCCTATCGAGCGCCGACCTCCATTGCTGAAGCGGTCGCCCTGCTGGGCGCCCAGTCTGCGGGCGCTCGCCCCTTTGCCGGGGGCACCGACCTCCTGGTGCTGATGCGACACGGGCTGCTATCAGCGGAGATGCTGGTCGACCTGAAGCGCATCCCCGAGCTGAACGAGCTCTCCTACACGCCCGAGGCGGGGCTCACCATCGGCGCCGCTGTACCCCTGCGGCAGGTCGCCGATTGCCCGGAGGTGGCAGCCCATTACCCCGCCTTGCATGATGCCGTCTCGCTCATAGGCGGGCCGGCCATCCGCGAGCGGGCCACCCTGGGCGGCAACCTGGGCAATGCCGCCCCCAGCGCCGATTCCATCCCACCTTTGATGGTGCTGGAGGCGTGGCTTACCGTGGCCGGACCCGAAGCGGCCCCCGGGTCCGTCTCTACAGTTAGCAGCGATGGCGCGATACGCCGTCTGCCGGTAGGTAATCTCTGCACCGGCCCGCGGCAGACGGCCCTGCGCCCAGGGGAAATGATCGTCTCCATTCATCTGCCGCCCCCACCGCCGCACACCGGCAGCAGCTACCTTCGCTTTATCCCTCGTGGGGAGATGGATATCGCCGTGGCCGGTGCGGGGGCCTGGGTGCAGCTCTCGCCCGAGAGAAATCGCATCGAGGCGGCGCGCATCGCCCTGAGCGCCGTGGGGCCAACGCCCCTCTTGGCCGCAGAAGCGGGCGCTTCGCTGGCGGGGCAGGAGCCCTCGGCGGAGGCGATGGCCGAGGCGGCGCGCCTGGCGCAAGAGGCAGCGCAGCCCATCAGCGATGTGCGTGGCACCGCCGCCCAACGCCGGCACCTGATCGGCGTCCTCACGCGGCGGGCGCTGGAGCAGGCCATCGAGAGAGCAAGAAGAGGTTAATCTCACCGTCGTTGTAGCCTGGAGGTAGGCCGGATAATCACCAAGATGCAAAGGCGCACAGAGCTGTGGTCATATCCTTTGTGCTTCTTTGTGTCCTTGGTGACTTGCTGGATGACTGCAATGAGTAGCCCTGTCAAGGAGGCGAGCCGATGGTAGAAAAGACCCGGGTGCGCGCGACAGTGAACGGGCGCGAGGTCGAGTTCCTCTGCGAGCCGCGGCAGAGCCTGCTGGAGTGTCTGCGCGATATCCTCCATCTCACAGGCACCAAAGAGGGCTGCAACGATGGCAACTGCGGCGCTTGCAGCGTGCTGCTCAACGGGCGGCTGGTGAACTCTTGCCTGGTGCTGGGCGTGGAGATCGATGGGCAGGCAGTGACGACCGTGGAGGGCCTGGCCGGGCCAGAGGGGTTACACCCCCTCCAGCAGGCCTTTCTGGATCAAGGGGGCCTGCAGTGCGGCTATTGCACGCCGGGCATGCTCCTGGCGGCCAAGGCGCTCCTGGACCGCAACCCCCACCCAAGCGAAGCAGAAATCCGCGCCTGGATGGCGGGCAACCTCTGCCGCTGCACGGGCTATGAGCGCATCGTGCGGGCTATTCAGAAGGCAAAAGGGCGGATGGAGGTGCCTGATGGCCGAGTATGAGGTGATCGGGTCACGGCCGGTGCCTTATGGGGCGGTGGAAAAGCTGACGGGACAGGCGGTGTTCGGGGCCGATGTCAGGCTGCCGCAGATGATCCATGGCCGGGTGCTGCGCAGCCCTCATGCTCACGCACGCATCCACAGGATCGATACGACCGCGGCGGAGGCCCTGCCCGGCGTGCGCGCGGTGGCGACAGCAGCCGATTTCACCGCCGGCAACGGGTGGGAAAACATGCTGGCCGGCAGCAAGGCGCTTTACGTAGGGCACCCCATCGCTGCCGTGGCCGCCGATGACACCTGGATTGCCGAAGAGGCCCTGGGCCTCATCCGTGTGGATTACGAGCCCCTGCCGCCGGTGCTGGATATGCGCGCTGCCCTGCAGCCCGGCGCCCCCCTGCTGCACCCGGACCTCGAGGCGGGCAACGTGGCCTCTCATTTCGAGATGGTCAAGGGCGACCCCGACCGTGCGCTGCGCGAGGCCGCCGTGATGGTGGAGCGCGAGTTCCGCACCACCATGGTGCACCAGGGATACATCGAGCCCCACGCCAGCCTGGCCGCCTGGAGCCCCGATGGCTCGCTCACGATCTGGACCTGTACACAGGGGGCCTTTCCCGTGCGCAGCGAGGTGGCGCGCCTGTTGGGGCTGCCCGAATCGCGCGTGCGGGTGGTGCCGACGGCCATTGGCGGCGGCTTTGGCGGCAAGACTGTGAGCTACCTGGATGCGGTGGCCGCCATCCTGGCGCGCAAGGCGGCCCTGCCGGTCAAGATGGTAATGAGCCGCGCCGAGGTCCTGCAGGCGACCGGGCCAACCCCAGGGACGATAATCCGCATCAAAGCGGCGGCCGGCCCTGATGGGCGCCTGCAGGCGGTGATCGCCGAGCTCTACTACGAGGCGGGCGCCTTCCCCAGCTCGATTGCAGGCTCGGGGGCCGAGGTGCTGCTGGGCGGCTATGATGTGCCCCACGCGCGGATCGAGGGCTATGACGTGGTCGTTAACAAGCCGCACACCGCCTCCTACCGCGCGCCCGGCGCGTGCCCCGCCGCCTTTGCCATGGAGCAGGTGGCCGATGAGCTGGCCGGGCGCCTGAGGATGGACCCCATCGAGTTCCGCCTGCTGAACGCGGCGCGTGAGGGCACAGTGCGCGTCAACGGCTCCTCCGCGCCGGTCATGGGCACAGTAGAAGTCCTGCACCGGGCACGTGAGCACCCCCACTATCGGGCGCCCTTGGGTGGGCCCAACCGTGGCCGGGGGGTGGCTTGCGGCTATTGGGGCAACTGGGGGGCGCAATCGAGCTGCACCATCCAGGTCAATAGCGACGGCACGGTGAGCCTCCTCACCGGCTCGGTGGACCTCTCGGGCTCGCTGACAAGCATCGCCATGCAGGCAGCAGAGATGTTGGGAGTGCCCATCGATCGGGTGCAGGCGAGTGTCGGCGATACAGGCTCCATCGGCTTTACCGAGGTCACAGCGGGCAGCCGGACGACCTTTGCCAGCGGCCTGGCGGCGGTGGAGGCGGCGCGCGATGTGATCGCCCAGCTGCGCGCGCGGGCGGCGGAGCTGTGGCGGGCCCCGCTGGAGCAGGTGACATTCGAGCGAGGGGTGCTTTCCTACCCCGCGGGTGGCCGCAAAATGACCTTCACTGAGCTGGCAGGGCTCCTGCTGGAAACGGGCGGGCCGGTAACGGGGCGGGGCAATGTGGATGGCGACCGCTATGGCGTGGGCCCGGGCTATGGCGCCCACATTGCCGATGTGGAGGTGGACCCCGAGACGGGCCGGGTGAGGGTGCTGCGCTACACCGCCGTGCAGGATGTGGGGCGCGCCATACACCCGGGCAACGTGGAAGGGCAGATCCAGGGCGGTGTGGTACAGGGGATCGGCTGGGCCCTGTACGAGGGCTATCAGTATGGGCCAGATGGCGCCATGCTCAACCCCACCCTGCTCGATTACAAGCTGCCCACCGCCCTCGATGCGCCCCCCATCGAGCCGGTGATCGTGGAAGTGCCCTGCCCCACCCATCCCTTTGGCGTGCGCGGTGCGGGCGAGGTGCCCATCGTGCCCGCGCCCGCGGCGGTCGCCAACGCCATCTATCACGCCACCGGTGTGCGCATGGAACAATTGCCCATGTCGCCCGCCTACATCCTGGAGAGGATGGGAATCATCTAGGGATATGAGAGCAGAAGAGGGCGGTACGGTTGTACCTCTCTCCGGCCTCATACCCCTGCAGGTGTACGAGTTTGTGGCCCCTCTTTGACTGTGGTACAATGCCCCCGTTCTTTTATGATCTGCGAGGAGGTTGGCTGTGCCCCTGAAGGAGTACCTGCGGATCCTCTGGAAGCGGGGCTGGATCATCATCGTCATGGCCTTTGTGACGGCTGCCAGCGCCGTAGTTTTCAGCATGCTGCAGCGTCCCGTTTACCGTTCCAGCATCCAGATCAATGTCATTCCAGCGCGCCTGGACCTGGGCCTGACGGAATCGATCAAAAGCCTGATGCGCAACTATGCCGCCAACATCGTCTCCAACAAGACCCTGCAAGAGGTCATCGACCGCACCGGGCAGGATATGACCACCGACATGCTTCGCAGCCGGGTCAAGGTGTCATCCATCGAATCGGACTTTATGATCCAAATCGATGTGGACGATTACGATCCGGTCGTGGCGCAACAACTGGCCCAGTCAGTCGCCGACGTTTTCATCGAGAACGTCAATATCTCCATGCAAGATCAGGACAAGGCCGACCGGGTGGGTGTTTCCGCCAAAGATGCGGCTGAGCCGGCCTATCTACAATCGCCCAAGAAAAAGATCAACGCCCTCGCGGGAGGGATTTTCGGTGTGCTCCTGGGGACAGTGATTGTCCTCGTCCTGGAGTGGCTCAATTCGGGGATCATCCGCTCGAGTACGGATCTCGAACGTGCTACGGGGATAACGGTACTGGGGGAGATTCCAGAGAACTAGCTATTAGCTATCAGTTTTCAGCTTTCTCGCTCGCTGTAGAGGGTGCTGTTCTCTCGGTCGAGGATCAAGGTGGACGCTTGGCGAGACCACGGCTGTGAGCCGTATGCTCGCGGTGTTTGTGCAATCACTATAAGCTAATAGCTAATAGCTGATAGCTCGGAGGTATCATGAGCGTTGATATGAAGGCACTTGTAACCCTCAGTGACCCAAATTCGCCGGTCAGTGAGGCTTACCGCGCGCTGCGCACCAATCTCACCTTCACCTCCATCGACAAGCCGCCGCGCACACTGATGC
>DAOTVS010000235.1:0-2555 GCA_034436375.1 Anaerolineae bacterium
GGGGGTGTAGGGGTGCTGGAGAAGGGGCCGCCCGCCCCGCGGTGCGGGCGGCCCCTTCTCCAGCACCCCTACACCCCCTCAAAAGGTTCATGCCGGGGGAAATGCGCAGCAAAAAACCCGACAACTGGCCCGCCTGTACGATCAGGCCAGCGGCTGCAGCCCCCGGGTCTGCAACTCTTCCTCGATCATGTCCTGCGCGATGCCGCCGGCAAAAGTTGGCTCGCCGTTCAAGCTAATAATGGGCACAGCGATATCGCCGCGCAGCAGCAGGCGCAGTACGTTCGGATACTCGGGCATCTGTTCCGAGTAGATATCGATGTACTCTACCGTTACGGCATCGCCGTAACGCCCAGTGAGCGCTTCGCGCAGGGCCGCTGTCTGCTGCTCCATGGGGAGGGTAGCCGTGGCCCCACACTCGGAATCGCAGTCCCCCTCAGACCCAAAACTTGGGTCCGGAGTAGACCCTCAACCACAGCTTATCAGGGGTACATCTGTGCCAAAAACCTGGATCAGGACCTTGTTTTCTTCTGCCACTGGATTGCATCCTTTCTCTTCAAAGAGTGTAGGGCGGGATTCTATCGCGCCATGGTTCCCATGCAGGCCAAGTCGGGGAGGCCTGGCCTATTCCTCCATAGCCATGCGCGGGCGGCCGGCGGCGGTAAAGCGCAGCCGGGTGCCCAGATAGAGGCTATCGCCCGCATCCAACGCCACTGAGCCCGTCTGATCGTGGCGCTCCTCCTCCACCACGACCTGGCCCGCGCCGGCCCGCTGCGCCAGTTCGAGGGCCAGCCGGCGCCCCGCCTCGCGCGCATAGGCCAGCGCCTCTTCCAGATCAGTAAACTCGCGCCGTTCCTCGCTCGTGTAGACGCTATAACCGCTGATGCCGGCCACGGTGTACTGGGGATCCACCTGCACTTCGGCGCTCTGTACTACGCTCCCCGAAGCGGCGCCGACGGCATTGGCGACCCCGGCATGCGGGGGGATCACCAGCTCCGCAGCCAGTTTTTCCGCCACCTGTGGGAAGTAAGCGGCCACAGGCGCACCGATGGCCGCCAGGGGAGGCAGCAGCCGGCAACTGACGCCCAGGGCGGAGCCGTTGCGGCTGGGGTGCAGGGCCCGCTCCAGGAAAAAGCGCGTGCCCTTAGCCTCCAGGAGCTTGTCCTCGCCTGCCTCGTGGGCCGCCACCTGGGCCACGATCTCACTGGCCAGGCGATCTGTCACCAGGTCTCGCACGTGGGCCGCAAAAGCCTGGGGGGTCATGTTCATGCGCTTGCCCAGGATCGTCGCCCCCAGGAGCGCCGCCTCGCGGCTCCAGGGCGTGTAGACGCCCAGCACGTGCAGGCAATCGGTCGGGGTAAAGCCAATGCGCTGGATAAAGCCGCCGCCCTCCAGCCGGTTGGGGTAGGAGAGGTAGACCTGCGCCCAGCTCACATTCTTGGCGATCTCTTCGAGCGAGCGCACCCCACCCTGCAGGAACTCGAGCAACTGCGCCTCGGTCACGGTGAGGTCCTCTGGCGGCTTGCGGCCGACCAGCATAAAGAACTGGGGATAACCGGGGCGCTGCCGCTGCGGGCTCAGCAGGTGCGCCAGGCCGGGGATGAGGTTGGGGCTCTCCTGCGCCGCCAGCGAGAGGGGCACCACGCGCTCAGGGCCCACGCGCAGCTCGCCCGAGCGATCGAGTGCCACGTGGCTATCGCCGCCCAGCCCTACCGAGCGCGTATCCACCGCCTGTACCAGTGTGCGCCAGCCGCCGACCCAGGCGCCCTGCAGGTTGGCGCGCGGCCGCCCCTGGTGCAGGAGCGCCAGGTCGGTAGTCGTGCCGCCCATATCGACCACCAGCAGATCATCCCGCTTGCTCAGATACTTGGCGCCGAGGACGCTCGCCGCCGGCCCGGAAAGGATTGTTTCCACCGGGTGCTGCAGGGCCATCTCCGCGCTCATCAGCGAGCCGTCGCCCTTGATCAGCATCAGCGGCCCGGTAATGCCCTGTTGGGCCAGGGCCCGCTGCAGCGCCAAGAGCAGATCGCGTAGCAGGGGGATCAGGCGGCCGTTGAGGGCCACCGTTGTTGCGCGGCGGATCGAATTCAAGTCCTCGCCCAGCTCGTGGCCGCAGGTCACAGGCAGGTCGGTCAATTGGGCAATGATCGCGCGCGCCCGCAGCTCGTGCTCGGGGTTGCGCACACCCACATAGTCGGATACGGCAAAGGCATCGACCTTGCCCAGCCGTTGCTGCACGGCCCGCCGTAGTGCTCCCTCGTCGAGCGGCTGCGCCTCGCGGCCATAGATGTCGTGGCCGCCCGGGATAAAGACATAGTCATCCACCACCAGGTCGCGCTGAAAACCAAAGGCCTCGATCAGCTCTGCATCATAGCCGATCAAGAGCAGGCACACCCGCCCCCCGTGGCCCTCCACAATGGCATTAGTGGCCAGCGTGGTCGAAAGGCAGGTCAGGGCGATAGCGCTGCGATCAATCCCCTCCAGCCCCTCGATGGCCCGTGAAATGCCCACGGCCAGGTCCGCCCGCGTCGTCAGCGACTTGGCGCTGGCTACCACGT
>DAOTVS010000236.1:0-9876 GCA_034436375.1 Anaerolineae bacterium
GATACAGCACGCTCTTATGGTAGCGGGCGCCCGATGACCAGGTGCTGCTGGAAGCTCTCCACAGGGATCTGCATCGCCTTGGCTTCGATGAGCACCGTGAGATCATGGATCTCCATCTGGCCTAACAGGAGGTAGGCGAGGGGAATACCGATGTGGAAGGGATAACCGATAAAAGCCGCGTGGCACTCTTGCGCCAGGTCTTGTTGGAGGCGCACCTCCAACTGCGCCAGCCCCTGCTCGGGCTGCTCAAAATAGGACCTCACGCTTGCTATGCCCGGGTAGACATGGGTAACGATGCCGGCCATGTCGGCCCCCGCCGCGATGGCCCGCACATCCTCGTCTGCCAGACGATAGCCAAAGGGCAGAGTATAGTCGATGATCTCCTCTGCGGAGAGCTTGTGGTAGACGCGGTAGCGGAGGGCCCACATCAGGTTGCTCATATCGATGAGCCGGCCTGCCAGGCGCAGCGCCCAATCCCGGTCGCGGCCCTTGAGCTGGTTGATGCCGCGCCACAGCTGCCGCCAGTAGTCCAGGTCGAGAGCGACTTCCAGGGGGAAGAGGCTCTGCTCGGCTGTGTAGCGCTCCATGGCGTGCGCGAGGGTGGGATAGTAGGACGTTTTGCGCAGCAGATCGACGGCGGCCGCCATGCTGCCGGCGCGCACCAGGGCCTCGATCGGCAGCAGCGTGTCCTTGCCCAGAGGGAAGAGAAAGTAGCGCACATGGTCCCAAGAGTCGCCGATCATCAGGCCGCGCAGGGCGGCCTTGAGGTTATCGACCTCGAACTGCCGGTAGAGCTGCGCCAACAGCGGCTGGGCGTGGCGAGGGGCCAGGCGGATGATGGCGCTGAAGACCTGGGCCAGGCGCCCCTTGAGCTGATAGACCGCCCGCCGCGGGGAAAGGGCAGCCTCCTCCACCGGCGCCAGGTGGGCGCCGTAGAGGGTGCCCCTGAGGATGCCAATGACAGCCGCATAATCTTTGGCTGCGTACAACCGCTCCCACACTTCCGGCCCCAGCAAAGTGGAGCTGAATGCCCTGGCCCGCGCGTGTACGATGGAATACTGCGAGACGACTCCGAGGCTCATGGGGCTCAATTCCTACCGATGATTTGTGCAAGCACATAGCTCACGGCCTGCGCCAAGTGATCCTTGGCCGTCGCTTCCATACGCCCAACCTCGACCTCAGTGGCGGCCAGGAGCCGCGCAGACCCATCGTCCGCTCTGGCCTGGGAAACGATCCGCTGGGCCTCGGCCTCGGCCTCGACCCGGGCCTGCCGCAGCAGGGCCTCGGCTTCCTGCTGCGCGCGGATCGGCAATTGCTCTTCCTCGCGGGCAGCCGCATCCTCGATAGCCTGAGCCTGGCTCTCAATATCGACAATCTGCCGAATCAGATCCTCATCCTGCCTCAAGCAATCCTCCAGTGGGCACTGCCGGCTATGTTCTGTTTCTATTTCCGTGTAACAGGCGCTGATGGGCCTAACCTGGCCTGCGAGGGCGCAGATTCCTGCAGGGACGAGAGGGCCACGAGCGCCGCTTGCGGCACCTGGCTATCGGGATGGACGCTTTCCAGGGCAGCCAGCACTGGGGCCAGTTGGTCGTGGAGTTCCCCTCGCGCCAAGTCGTGCAGCACATGGTGGGCGCCCTCGCGCCGCCAGACGGAGGTATCGCTCCCCATGAGTGCTCCCAAAAGGGCCGCCAATCCGCTGCGCCCCAAAGCAATCAGCCCTTCTGCAGCCAGCCAACGGATGTCTGCTTCATTGTCTTCCAAAGCAATCACCAGGGCGGGGGCGGCAATGGGGTCGCCAATCTCCGCCAGGGCCTTGGCCGCTTCCCAGCGCATGCGCTTGCTGGGGCTGCTGAGCCCAGCGATGAGAGCATACACAGCCGGCCGGCCGATCCTGACCAGCAACCGGCGTGCTTCGGTGCGTTCCATCCCATCAGGGCTGTGCAAGGCTGCGATCAAAGCTCTGACGGCAGGTCCCTGGTCCTCCCTGGCCGGGTCGCTGCCCGATCGTTCTTCCGCCATTTCGACCTCCCAACGCGCCATCCATACTGGCACAGTACGCCTCTTTGCCTCTTCATGGCAGCAGCCTGCCAACAGTGGCTGTGAGCCTGGAGGCCGGGAAACCTTTGAGCAGCACCATGTCGGCCCCCGCGGCCTCTGCCCATTTCTGCTGTTGCACATCGTTGGCCAAGAGAATGCTGCGCACGGCGTATGCTCGCGCGCTGAGCTGGCGCAGCAGGTGCTGGACTTCGTCGCCAGGAAGGTCAAGGTCGACAAACAGCAGGGCAGGGTGATAACACTCGATCGCGACCCAGGCGGCCTGGATGCTATCGACCTGGATGACCCGCAGCCGAGGCATGGTAGCCAGCAGGGCTTGCAGGCTGTTGCGCAGCGAGCAGGGCTCAGCCACGATCAACACCCAGATGCCGCCTCTCACTATGCCGTTCTCTGCCGCAATGCTCTCCATTTGATTCACTGGGCCATCCGCATCCACTCTGATAGCGCTCATGCAGGCATCGATCCGCGTTCTGACTATTATAGCGCGCAACGGGCGGCAGCGCATCGGGAATAATGCGCAATTTGGAATAAGTCAAGGCCGCCTTTTTGGCGGCCTTGGCTCGGTATAAATGCCTGTTGATATACGTAGAATGGCGTAGCGCGTCTAGCTCTGATCCAGGCTGGTCAGTCCTTCCCGCAGCGCGTAGAGGGCTGCCTGCGTGCGATTGGCCAGATGCAGCTTGCCTAGAATATTACTGACATGGGTGCCTACTGTGCGCTCGGCAACCATCAACCTTTGGGCAATCTCCTGGTTGCTGAGGCCCTGGGCGACCAGGCGCAGAACCTCCACCTCACGCTCCGTCAAGGGGTCTGCAGTGGGGGGCAGGTCTGATGGCCGGCTGAGCTCATGAATGACCCGGAAGGCGATGGTGGGGTGCAGAGAGGCCCTGCCCTGGTAGACATCGCGGATGGCCTGTATGAGTTCCAGCGGTGGCGAATCTTTGAGCAGGTAGCCTACCGCGCCGGCCTTGATGGCGGGAAAGACTTTTTCGTCTTCGGCAAAACTGGTGAGAACCAGGATACGGGCAGCGGGGTCCTCGCCCTTGATGGCCTTGATGGCGGCAATCCCATCGACGTGTGGCATGACGATATCCATCAGGATGACATCGGGGTGCAGGGCGCGCGCCTGGGCTATCGCTTCGGCGCCGTCTGCCGCCTGCCCCACCAGTTCCATGTCGGGTTTGGTTTCGATCAGGGCGCGCAAACCCTCACGCACAATGGCATGATCATCAGCAATCAGAATACGGATCGGATCGGTCACCTCAAAACACCTCTTCAGGTTCGCCTCGATGTGCGGCTGCGCCGCCGGTGATATGGATTTGCGCCAACACTCTTGTGCCCTGGCCGGGGGCAGATTGGATGGTCAGAGAGCCGCCCAAGCGCTCTGCCCGTTCCCTCATGGTCATCAGACCCAGCCCCCCGATCTCGCGGACGGCGTCCGGGGAAAAGCCGCGGCCGTCATCGACAATCTCCAGCTCGACATCCCCGTCGCTTGCCCGCAGGTAGACGGTTACGGACCCCGCCGCTGCGTGTTTGAGCGCGTTGTTCAGGGCCTCCTGCGCAATGTAGTAGAGCACCTCCTCGATGGCGACAGGGAGCGCGATGGATGGCTCTGCCACCAGGCGGGCTTCTACACCGGCGCGTTTCTCCACCGCATTCAACCTGTGATGCAGTGCCCCCACGAGGCCATCCTGTTGCAGGTCGGCCGGGCGCAGCTCATAGACCAGGAGCCGCATATCCTTGAGCGATTGCTGGGCGGCCTCGCTGATGTGGAGCAAGTTCTCCTTCACGCGGCCCAAGTCGCCCGCCCCGGTCCACTCTAATGCGGCCTGGGCGAAAAGGGTGAGGCTGTACAGCGATTGGGTGACCGAGTCGTGCAATGCTCGGGCCAGACGCTGTCGCTCCTCCAGGGTGGCTTTGCCCCGGGTTTCCTCGAACAACCGGCAGTTATCGACCGCCACCGCTGCCTGGCCGGCCAGAGTTGTCAGCAGCGAAAGGTCCGCTGGTGTAAAGGCGGCCTGCTGGCTGACGCTGGCGAGCACGATCACGCCGATAGCCGTGTCGCGGCAGCGCAGGGGCGCCAGGACTGCCGATTGGGCGGGCCTGTGGCCGCCGTTGAGATCCAAGATGTGGCTCGGTATGGGTCCTGGCTCAGAGATGAGCATGGACTCCCCATTGAGCACCGACCAGAGCAAGGGCTGCTCGTGGCGCCCAAAGGACGCGGGCTCTGCGCCGGTGTGATCATAGCCTACCTGCGCCATGACGCGGATCTCGTTGCCTTCGTCGTTGAGCAGCAACACAGCCCCCCGCTCCGCTGCTGGCGTGGCTTCCATGGCGGCCGCCAGGAGGTCTTTGAGGAGCTGCCCCATCTGCAACGTCCCGGTGAGGGCCGCAGTCGCCCGCGCCAGGGCCTCGGCATGGCGTCGCCGTTTCCTCTGCTCGGCGACAAAGCCCGCATTGCGAATGGCGATGGCCGCCTGGGTGGCCAAAAGGCTGAGCAGCTGCGTGTCGGCGGGGCCAAAAGCCCGGGGTGTGCTGTGGATCACGTTGAGCACCCCCATAAAGTCCTTGCCCCAGCTGATGGGCACGCCGAGCGCCGAAGCAATGGGGCGGCCATCATATTGCGCGATCCGTCCGGCCCAGTGCTGATAGTCGTCGACGACGAGGGGGCCTCCCAGCTCCCACACCTTGCCGGCCAGCCCCTGGCCTCGTGACAGCGACCGGGCCGTCAGGATTTCGGCATTGATGCCGACGGCCCATACCAGGGCATCCTGTTCCGGCTTGTAGAGGTACAGCGCCCCCGCGTCCACATTCAGCAGACGGACGGCTTGAGACACGATGGAGTGGAGCAACAGATCGAGATCGAGCTCGGCAACCAACTGCAGCCCGACTTGGCGCAGGGCTTCCATCTGGGCTGTCCTCTGCTGGGCCTCTCGCCGGGCCTGCTCGAGCTCGGTGACATCCTCGAAAACGCCGACAGCGCCGCTGATCCGCCCGTGGGTATCGCGGATGGGCGCCGAGCTGGCCAAAAGGTCGCGCCGGTGGCCGTTGGGTAGGAACATGGCCATTTCCTGGCCCGTTGTCCTCTCGCCGTACAAGGCGGAGCGTGCCAGAGGCAAATCCTGCGGGTGGCAGGGCGTGCCGTCGGGGTGGCAGATTCCCAGCCCGGTGAGGCTCTGCAGCTCTTGCCCATCGGGAATGGGGGGCTTGTAGAGCCAATGGGCGGCCGAGTTGGTCAGCACAACCCGGCACTCACGGTCGACGACAATGATGGCCTCGGGGGCATTTTCGATGATTGCCCTCAAGCTCCACTCGGACTCTCGCAGGGTCTCGTGTTGGCGCTCGCTGGCTTCGTTGGTTGCCACGCGAAAAACTCTCCCTCCCGTAGCTTTCCAGGTGATGCTAACGCCTGTGCGGCGCATGGCTGGTAACACGGCCATAACCCTCAGCGCCACCTTACGAATGCACTTGTCTGTGGCCATGGCGGCGCAGAGGGCCTTGCCCTGGCGTCAATGCCTCGATCTCTGCAGCGGTAGGCGATCGAGGCCAATTTGCCGGCCTGTACAGGCCGCTACTTTCATTATACAATACCTGCGCCATTCGGCAACATGCCGGTTTGGAGTTGGGAGAGCATGGGGTGTTGACGGGGGCGGGGGTTTCGCGTAGGATAACGGTCAACAGCAGGCTTATATGGGGGCAGAGGATGGCTTCAGGGGATTTGCAGCGGGAGCGGGAGGCGATCCGGCCTCTGGTATCGCTGTCGGACCCGGGCGATGCGCTGACGGTGTATTATGCCCTCTACCATGCGCCGGCTCTGACGCGACTATTTGTGCATCGGGGCGGATCGGGAGGGGTGGATGGGTTCCTGGCCGTCTGCACGACGGGGGCGGATCTCTTCCGGCCACTGGTGGTTATGCGCGCGCAGAGTGATGAGGTGTTGCGTGCACTCTTGCACACACATCTCGTGCCCGGGCGGCCCTACCATTTCGTGACGCCGCTCTTCTATGCCTCGATCTTAGAGGAGGAGATTGAGCGCGACGAGGAGCATGTGGGCCAGGTGCTGGAGCTGGATGTGCGGAGCTTTGAGCCGATTATCAATGTGTTGGTGGTGCAGGCACCGGCGGCGGATGGCGGCCTGCGCTTTGAGATCCGCTCGAAGGGCAAGGTCATGGCGGCGGCAGGCGTAAATTGGCGCTCGCCGCATTTTGCCGAGATTTATGTGTACGCTGAGCCCGAGGTGCGCGGGCGTGGCTGGGGTAAATCGGTGGCGGCGGCCTGTACGTCAGCCCTGTTGGCCGAGGGGGTCCGTCCCCTCTACGTGGTGGCCGATGCCGATGAGGTGTCGAGCGCTCTGGCCGCCGGCCTGGGCTACCGTGACACGGGGCGGCGCGAGTATATTGCTGCCGGGCAGATGCCCTATGCCTTCCGCTAGGGCAACGCGGCTAGGGCTGGGGCGCCGGGGGGAAGCGCTCGCGGCGCGACGGCTGGAGGCGGAGGGTTATCGTATCCTGGCCCGCAACTACCGCTCCCAGGCCGGCGAGGTGGATCTGGTGGCCCAGGAGGGCGATTGCCTGGTGTTTGTCGAGGTGCGTACGCGCAATGGCGACCTCTACGGCACACCGGAAGAGTCGGTCACGGCGCGCAAACAGGCGCGCCTGATGCGCGTGGCCGAAACGTACCTGTCGGAGCATGAGATCCTGGATGTGGACTGGCGGATCGATGTGGTGGCGATCGATATGGCGCCGGGCGGCCGGGTCAGACGCCTGGATATCCTGCGCAATGCGGTGAGTGGATGAACAAGATTCCCCTGGTGCTGATTGTGGGGCCGACGGCAGTGGGCAAGACGGCGGTAGGCGTGGAGCTGGCGCGCCAATTCAACGGCGAGATTGTCTCGGCCGACTCACGCCAGATCTACCGTTATATGGATATTGGCACCGCCAAGCCCACGCCTGAGGAGCGGGCACTGGCCCCCCATCATCTGTTGGATGTAGTGGACCCGGATCAACTGCTGACTCTGGCCGAGTACCAGGAGAGGGCCCAGGCGGCCATTGCCGAAATCACCAGTCGCAGGCGGGTGCCTTTCCTGGTGGGCGGCACGGGCCTCTATGTGCGCGCCGTCGCTGAGGGTTGGTCGGTGCCGCGGGTAGCCCCCAACCCGGCCATCCGGCAGGCGCTGTTGGAGCGGGCCGAGCGGGAGGGCGCTCAGAGCCTCTATGCCGAACTGCAGGCCGTAGATCCCGAGGCGGCGGCGATCATCGATCCGCGCAATGTGCGCCGGGTGGTGCGGGCGCTAGAGGTCTACCAGAGCTCGGGGCGGACCTTCTCCAGCCAGCGAATGCGGCAGGCTCCGCCCTACAACGAGCTCTGGATCGGCTTGACCCTGCCGCGGGCGGCGCTTTACGAGCGCGCCGACGAGCGAGTGGACCGCATGGTGGCCGCAGGCTGGGTGGATGAGGTGCGCAACCTGGCAGCGCGAGGGTATAGCCTGGACCTGCCGGCACTCTCGGCGCTGGGGTATCGTGAGATTGCCCGCTTCCTGCAGGGAGAATTGAGCCTGGAGGAGGCAATTGTGCTGATAAAGCGGCACACACGCCGCTTTATCCGGCATCAGTATGCCTGGTTCAGCCTGCAGGACCCGCGCATCCACTGGTTCGACATGAGCGAGCCCTGCCTGGAAGGGATCGGTGATCTGGTGGGAACATTCCTGGGGGGCTATGCCCGTGCATAAGGGAACCCCGCGGTCTATATGGCGATGCTGGCGATCTTGGCTACAACAGGCGGCTACGCCGATGGCGCTCAGGCGCCTGCTGCAAACCGGCGTTTGCCGCCTTCTTGCTTCACTCCGGCAGCAGCCGGGCGGCTGGGCGCGGGCAGCGTTGTGCGTGTTGGCGGTGCTACTGGTATTGCCCTGGCTGGGTTGGGCGCCTCAGCCGGTGGTCAGGATGGGCAAGCCGCAAACGGTGACAACGGTGAACCCGAAGATGGGGGTGCACACCCGCCTGACCGATGAAGTCGAGGAGTGGAAGGTGCAGCGCAGCCTGGAGATGGTGCGTGAGATGGGCGCCCCCTGGATTGTGGAGTATTTTCCCTGGGGCTACTATGAGCCCGAAAAGGGCCATTTCGAGTGGAGCCACGCCGATATGGTGGTCAACCACGCCGTGAACCAGGGGCTGACCGTGGTGGCGCGCATCGACTATGTGCCGGCCTGGGCGCGGCCCGGGCAAGATTCGTACCGTTATCTGGATGAGGCGCACTTTGCCGACCTGGCCGACTTTGTATATGCCTTTGTCTCTCACTTTAAAGGGCGGGTGCCCTATATCGTCATCTGGAATGAGCCCAACCTGAGCATGGAGTGGGGAATGCGCCCGCCGGACCCGGCCTCTTACACGCGTATGCTCAAGCTCTGCTATCAGCAGGCGAAGGAGGCTGACCCCAACGTGCAGGTGCTGGCCGCGGGCCTTGCGCCCACGACCGCGCCGCCGGGCAATGCACAGGCCATGGATGACCTGGTCTATCTGCAGCAGATGTACGACGCGGGGGCCAAGGGCTTCTTTGATGGGGTGGCCGTCCATGCCTATGGCGGCACCTTCCCGCCTGATGACCCGCCCGACCCGGCGGTGATCAATTTCTCGCGGACCGAGCTGGTGCATCAGGTGATGGTGCAGAACGGAGATGGCGATAAGCCCTGCCTGATCACCGAAGGCGGCTGGAACGATCACCCACGCTGGACGCGCGCCGTCACGCCCGCACAGCGCATCGAGTACACCGTGCGGGCCTATGAAAAGGCGCAGCAGGAATGGCCCTGGTGCAGGGCCGTGGCCCTGTGGGCTTTCCGCTTCCCCTGGCCCCAGGGTACCTATCAGGATTACTTTACCTTCGTGGCGCCCGATTTCACGCCCAAGCCGATCTACCTGGAGGTGCAGCGCTACGCGCACGGCCAGCCATTGGACATGGGGGAGCAAGCGCCATGAGGGCCCTGCTGCGGAGGCGATGGTATCTCCTTGTGGCGCCGGTGATATTGGGGGCGCTGGCCGTATTGCTCCCGTGGCTGCGTGGGGGGGCGCCCAACGGGGGGCTGTTGGGGGCAGCCGCCGGCCAGCCCCGGGCGCGTGGTGTGCTGCGGGTGGGAATGGATATGAGCTTTCCACCCTTTGAGGTGGCCGATGAGCAGGGCACGCCCAGGGGGTTCGATGTGGACCTGGCGCAGGAGATCGGCCGTCGCCTGGGATACGACGTGCAGTTCGTCAATGTGTCGTTTGACGGGCTGTATGATGCCTTGCAGGCCAGGCATTGTGACATCTTGATCTCGGCGCTCCCTTACGAGGCCGAGCGCACCCGCGACGTCTCGTATACCGGCGGCTATTTCAATGCCGGGCAGGTGATCGTCTCGCGCCAGGATGATACGCGGGTTTCTGGGCCCGCGGACCTGGCATCTCTACGTGTGGCTGTGGAGATGGGCTCTCAGGCGCACCTGGAGGCGCGCCGACTGCACGATCAGCAGGGGGTAGCCCTCAAGATCGTTACCGCCGACTCGAGCGATGAGGCCCTCGACCTCGTGCGCGCGGGCCAGGCCGATGCGGCCATCGTCGATGGCATTGCCGCGCGCGCCGCACTGCACAAAGGGGGGCTCGCCATCCGCGGCAAGCCCCTGACAGATGAGTCCTTTGTCATCGCCGTGCGGCGCGATAACCCGGGCCTGTTCAACCAGGTGAATGCCGCGCTCAACACCCTGCGCGGCGAGGGGTGGCTGGACAAACTGGCCGACAAGTGGTTGTAGGCCACTGTCTGGGCCAGGTCGTGCGCCGCACCCCTCAGGGG
>DAOTVS010000237.1:0-11540 GCA_034436375.1 Anaerolineae bacterium
GTGCGCCAGCGGTATGCGTGCACCTGGACATTCTCCAGGGTTACCAGACCTTCATGAATGCTGTCTTCCACGGAATCCAGGTAGCGTTCGATGGCATCGCGGGTGTCTATGATCTCGACAATAATGGGCAGGTCGGTCGAGAGCCGCTCGATCTTGAACGTGTGTATGCGGCTGTGCGCGCCATAGCCCATGATGCCGCGCAAGACGGTCGCTCCGGCCAGCCCCTGCGCGCGGGCCTGCATCACGAGCCACTCGTAGAGCTCCTGGCTCCCATGCCGGTCGCTCTCACCGATATAAATGCGAAGCAGGCAGCCCTCTTTGGGCAGTTCCACTTTTTACCTCCAAATCACAAAAGCGACAGCGCGCCCTAGCCAGACGGCGCCCAGGCCCAGGACCACCTGGCCCACGATATTGGCGGCCGCAGGCAGAATCTCACCCTCGCGCAGCAGCAGAAAGGACTCGTTCATAAAAGTTGAAAAGGTCGTGAACCCACCCAGTAGACCAATAAAGACAGCTGCGCGCGCTTCGCCGGAGAGAAAGCCCCGCGCCTCGGCCAGGTAGCTCACAAAGCCAATGGTCAGGCACCCGGCTGCGTTGACCACCAGGGTGCCGTAGGGGAAGGAAAAGTTCTGGGTCCAATCTTGCACGAGGCCGGCCAGGGCATAGCGGCCTACTGCCCCAATAAGGCCGCCCAGACCGATGAGAATCACTTGCGTCATCCGCCCCCCGCGTGCGCCGATACCCCCGCGGTTCATAGTGCACACATCAGTACGCACTATGAACCGCTGAGCACAAAGTGTGCCCAAGTCTACCCTATGGGCTTGTCAACACCCGGACGGCAGCTATTCTCCCCCCGGGCTCTGCGCCGATAGCTCACCCACGAGCTGCACCAGGGCCCGCCGCCACGCGCCTTCTTCACTGCTGCTCAAGAGGTCTCGCCGCAGAGCCTCTCGCTTCAGCATATAGCTCTGCATGTCCTCAGAAGTCTGCTCCAGGTGCCGGGCTTGCTCCTGCAGGAGGAAAGCGGCTTCCTGAGGGCCGGCAATGCTCAGAGTCAGCCTCAAGTGTGGCAGACACAGGCCTGGCGAGCGGGCATAGAGCTGCTGGCCATTGGCTGTCGCCAGTTGAGCCAGCAGCAGCCTGGCCTGGGGGAGCGCCGCCGCATGCAGGACCCGGCAGGCAGGGCAGGCCTCTGGCGTTGGAAAGAGAGTGCCGATAGCGGCGCCAGCGTTCCCAGTATGGTCTTCCGCCAACCGGCGCAACTCAGCGGCTGCCTCATCGACGAGCGATGCATAGCCGGCACAGACCCCTTGAGCATTGGCAATTTGCTGGAACTGCCAGGCGTGCAGCGGGCAAAAACCCCGCACAGCCGTGAAGGCTTGCTGGGCGCTGCTATCGGTGCTCAGCGTGTACTGCCATTGTGCGTAAAAGTCAAAGAGCACCTGGCTTTGCACTGCGCAGATGGGGCAGGTGCGATCGCTGGCCAGCGCACGCCCGCCGATCTGCTGCTGTCGCGCGGCCCCGGCCCTTACAGCGCGGTCCAGGATTGCCCGGTCCACGGATTGCGGCAGTGCGGGAGCGACCTCCACTTCTGTGCCCAACAGCATGGCACGCAGCGAGCGAGCTGCCGTCGCCAGTTCCTGCACCTTCTCTTCCATCTCGGGCGGCACCGCTGGCCCTCTGCCCGGCTGCATACGCGGACCCGCAGCCCCCTGCGCCAGGACCTGCAGTAGATGGTCCAGGATGGATACCAGGAAGACCTGGCTCTTTTCCTCTGCCAGAAAGGTCGTGAGCGTCTGCTCAAACTCTTTCAGGCCGCTTGCCTGTAAAAGTGCCTCGCCTCCGTGCTGTTTGCCTGCCAGGCCCTGCTGCGCCGAGAGGGGGTAGAGGCGGAGCCCGTCAGACCCTACGACGCGCTCAATGCCTGCGCGTATGTACCCATACACGTTCTCCCGTTCCGGCGCCTCCAAGAGGTCCAGCTTGTTCACTACAATAAAGAGCTTGCGCACCTGCTGGCGAATGTCACGCAAGAAGCTCTCCTCGGCCTCGCTCAGCGGTGCTTCCACACTCGTCACGAAGATGATCGCGTCGGCCTCTGGCAGGAATTCATAGGTCGTGACCGTGTTTTCCTGCCGGGCCGAGCCGATGCCGGGGGTATCGATAAAGTAGAGGCCTCCGCGCAAAAAGGGCACGGGGAGCTCGACCCTGGCCTCGATCAACCCCTTCTCGTTGCCCGGGTTGCCCTCCTCGGTGACATACTCGGCTAGCTCATCCAAGCCAATCTCGGGTTGCAGTGTCCATCCTCGCCGCCGCAGGACCACCCTTTCCTGCGGGCCATAGCAGAGGGCCGTGATCGCCGACGTCAACGGCAAAAGACCTGTTGGCAACAGGGCGCGCCCGATCACCGCATTCATCAAGGAACTCTTGCCACGCTTGAACTGGCCGACTACGGCCAGGTTGAATCGGTCCGCTGCCAGGCGGGTGACGAGCGCCTGGCACTGATCCTCATGATCCTTCTGGCTTGCCTCATGGTAGAGTTGTTTGGCAGAGCGCACCAGCGCCGCCACATCCTGTTTGAGGAGGGTGAAATCCCGCAGGCGATAAGCCTCATCATAGTTACCCATATCTGCAATCGCTCCATACTATATCTCAGCCGTGGTAGAGGGGCAGTGCAGTTGGTGAAAATCCACCAGTACGGGGCGCCGACGCACGAAAAAAGCCCCTACCACCCGCCGGCAAACTTGCGGGAGTAGAGGCTATCAGTCGGACACGGCTCATGACAGATGAGAGGTCATGAGCAGCCTGCATGGCCTGCAGGCCATTGACCACTCGACAGTTCAGAGGGTAACCCTCTTTCGGCGAGCCCCATCGCCTTGCACTCAAGCTTAGCACTATAGAGGCAAGGTGTCAAGGGAGCGAAGAATCGGCCTTTGACAATGTGCCTGCAGTGTGGTATAGTCGTACTCCATAAACAAGGTAAGGCTCTACCGCGATGAAGCTCGCGGCAGAGGGCGGCCCGGCCGCCGGCTTGCCAGCATGCGTTGCCGGCTGATGGCTTCTACCCACTGCTTTGCTGCAGGGTAGAAGCCTTTTTTTGTTTCTGCGGCACCGCTGTTGCGCTGGCCACATCACCGAGGCTGTGCAGACGCTGGATCTTCGGCTACCCATCATGAGGAGCTGAACGATGACCGATGCGACAGACCACTTGGCACCTGCATTGATAGCCTGGCAGGCCGAGCACGACGGCATAGCGCGGGCCAATCTCGGGGCGTTCACGACACTGGGGCGAGCGATTTTGGCCGGGGCCTACTTTGGCCTCGCGATGGTGTTGGTCACGATCGTGGCGAGTTTCGGCGACATGCCTTTTGGTGTGACCCGGCTGCTCCAGGGGGTGGTATTTGTCGCAGGTGTCATCCCTATCATCGTCGCCAAGGCCGAGTTGTTTGCCACCCCCGAAACCATCGTAGCCTGCTTGAGCGGACAAGCGCCTGCCGGAAAGGTGCTGGCCCACGAAGCAATCGTCTACGTGGGGAATGCACTGGGCGCCGTTGTGGTTGCCGTCGCTGCCTTTGGGGGCATCCAGGGCAGGCCGCTTGCAGCTTGGGCCGTGCTCACGGCAGCGGCCGATAAGGGCTCGCTGGGCTTTGTGCAGGCTATTGCCCTCGGCGTAGTGTGCAACAGCCTCATCTGCCTGGCTTTCTGGCTCTGCTACGATGCGCAATCCGCTGCAGGCAAGGCCCTGGCTGCGTTGTTCCCGGTCGCGGCCGCCGTGGCTATTGGCTTTGAACACAGTATCGCCAATCTGTTCACCTTTGCATTCGCTTTCCTGGCCCAGGTTTTTGGCACCGGCGGAGCGGCGGGCGCGGTCTCTGTGCACATGCCTGCTTCGTCATGGCCTCACTTCCTGCTCTCCAACCTGGCGCCGGTGACTCTCGGTAATCTCCTGGGGGCGAGCCTTGTCGGCCTGGCCTTTTGGCTCACCTACTGCAGGAGGTGGAAGCGTTGACGAGGCGAGTAGCCTGTGCTATAGTGAAGCCATACTATTTGCAAGGCGTCGCGATGAAGCTCGCAGCGCCAGCGGCTGTTGCCGCAACGAGCGCCGGTCAGGCCGGCTGATAGCTTCTACTGGCAATGTGAATTGCAGGTAGAAGCTTTTTTTTTGGGCGAGTAATGAACTATGGCCAATCCCCTTCCTAATAAGCATGTCGTTGCCCACCAGGTGTTCGAGGCCCTGGGCGAAGGCGGTTGCCCCGTCTGCCGCCTGGGGCTCAAGGCAGTCTGGCGAGACCTGGATGCCCTCTCCTACGAGTGCGTCAATGATCCGGTCTCACGTGCTGAGCTGCGGGCGGCGCGGGGTTTCTGCAACTATCATGCCTGGCAGTTTGCCGATGAGATCCATGATGGCCTGGGCACGGCCATCATCTACCGCGATATCACCAACACAATGCTGCATGTGCTGGGCGCCGCGGATTTGCGCCCAGCCTCATTGGCCGCCCAACTGGCCCCACAACAGGAATGCCCGGCCTGCCGGGGCCTGGAGCGGTCATGCCGGCGCTATCTCGATACCCTGCTGGAGCAGATGAGTGATCCGAGCTTCCGCGCCCACTATGTAGCCTGCGACGGGCTTTGCCTGCCCCATCTGGTAGAGGGGCTCCAACGTGCCCGCTCGTGGCGCGATTTCGACCTGTTGGCTTCTGCCTTTGCCCAACGTGCAACTGCCCTGGCTGACCCTGCAGGCGCCGATGCTGCCACTCTCGCCGAGGCCCTTGCCGGCGCGCGCGGAGCTGTGCACTCGTTCGAGGCGCCCAGCCTGGAGGGTGATACAGGCGCCTGGGATATGGACCGGCTGATGGGTAAGGCTGATCCTCAGGCTGGCCAGCCGCCTTGCCCGGTGTGCTCGCGGGTGGCATCTACTGTGGATGCCTGGCTGGCGGCGCTCTCAGCGGATACTGCCCCTCGGCACCTCTGCAACACCCACACCTGGCGCCTGCTCCAGGTCAACAAGCGCCCCGGGGTTGCCGGCGTATTGGCGCCCCAGGCTGTGCGCGCCAGCCAAAGGCTGCAGGGGCTCAAGGCTGCCGATGTGCGAGTGATTGGCGATGCGGGACGGCTGGAGGCCCTGTTGGGGCGGCCGCGCATGCGCAGGGCGATGAAGGCAGCGGCCCAGACCCTGCTGCCCGAGGCGCCTTGTGCGGCCTGCGCGCTGCAGGCGGCCGTGGAGAACGAGACGGTGACGGCTATCCTCGCAGGGGCCTCTGCCGGGCAAGATCACTCGGCGCTTTGCGTCCAGCACTTTCGGCTGGCGTTGATGTTGGCATCGTCCGCTGGCCAGGCCGCCCCCGTTGTAGAGAGCGAGACGGCTGCCCTGCGCACCCTGCAGTGGAACCTGAGCGAATACATCCGCAAGCAGGACTACCGCTTTCGCCACGAACCCATTGGTGAAGAGGCGGGGGCGCCCTGGGATGCGATCGTCCAGGTAGCCGGGGGCAAGGGATTACGCGAACAGCGCCCTGGGCTCCATGTTCATAGGCAGGATGCCAACGGCAAGCCTTAGGCCTATTGTGGGTGACGAATGATGCTATCTCGCATCATAGATGGTGGACTCTTTAGAGACAAGATCGGGACACGCAAAGGCATTGTGCAGGCCTCCCTCGAGGGCGCCTTTGAAGAGCCTGGCTGCCCCATGTGCCGGCTTCTCCTCAAGCAGGAAGAGCGGTGGCTGACTGTTATCTTGGCAGAGAGCGTGGTTGACCTGGGCATTCGCAGGCGTATCGGCGCCTCGTGGGGCTTTTGCCGCCGCCATGCCTGGGCTATGGCCGCTCGTACTGATTTGGGCGGCCCGCTGGCTACCGCGATCATCTACGAGAGCCTGGCCTCGCTGCTCCTGCAGCATTGCCAGGTTTCTCTCCAAGCCCGCAATGGCAGCAATCATATCGCCATGGGCCACCCAGGAAATCTTGATGCCGCTGTGCCCGGCCATGGCTGCCCGGCCTGCGCCGCCAGGGCAGGGATCGAACGTAACTATGTCAACTCGTTCATCCGCTACTGTAGGGTCGATAGCTTTGTGCGCCGCTACCAGGAATCCGATGGTCTCTGCCTGGCCCACCTTGACCAGGTGCTTGCCCTCGCTGGCCCGAGGGAGAGGGACATGCTTCTAGCCGACAAGGCTGCCAAGCTCGAAACCTCACTGCAAGCGCCAGTCGTTTCCAGCCCGCCACCCCAATACATGATGGCTGCCCCGCCTGAGGTTGGCCATCGGCTGGGCCTCCTGATGGGCCCGCCGCCTTTTTTCCCTGGCTCGCTTGACCACGTCCGTTATGTGCAGCCTTGGGCACGAGAATGGAAAATGACTGACGGGCGAGATGAGGCGTGCAGGGCCTGCACACTGGAGCGCGAGGCCGAGCAGCAACAACTCGAGACGTTGCTGGCGCCTGACGCGGCCAAGAATGGCGATGTGCTTTGGCTCTGCTCAGACCATGCCTGGAAACTTTACGCCCTGTCCCTGCGCCGCCTGCGCCAGGCCAGCATCGATCAGTGGTCCCGGCGCTGGGCGCAGGCTGCAGCAGGCGAGTTGCGCCTGCTCGTTTCGGGGGCAGGATCCTCAGCTCACACATGGGCCTTGCTGCCACGGAACAGGCACTCGCCCCGGCCCACCGCAGAGATCATCCATTCCTGCTCGATCTGTGCTGCCCAGGCCAGAATTGTAGATGGCTGGATAGCCCAGGAGCTCTCGCTGCTGGCTCAGAAGCCAGAGTCCGAGGCTACGCTGGCGGAAGTATGCTTGCCGCATGCCCAGGCGCTCTTGCGGAAAGCACCGCCCGAGGCTGCAGGAACGGTTCGCCGGCGCCAACTGGCCAGGCTGCAGGGCCTACAGGAAGAGCTTGCCCTGTATATTCACAAAGTAAACTGGGACCACCGCGATGAGGCCTGGGGGCCGGAGCGCGACTCCTGGTGGCGCATCGTGCGCTTTTTCGTGGGCGACGAGTGAGGTGTTTTCCCAATGACGTTCCACAGCATGCTCTATGAAAAAGGCAACACAAGGCAGGAAACGCATGAAACGCCTTCCTTCTTCGCCGACTTGAACCTCGGTCAAGTCATCGACGCCATCACAACGGGAAGAGAGGATTATGACCTCAAACCGTTCTTCTTCGCCCCCCTGGACGATATCGACACCATCCACTATCGTCATGAGATCATGCAGAATCTTGAGGACGCGGTTCTGCTGGAGCGCATCAAGGCCTTTGCGCAGAAAATGATCGTCGTGCGTCGCTACCTTGCCCTGGTGGAAAAACTTGACTTTGAGCATCACAAAGAAGGATGGTTCCTGGAGGCGGCGCTCGTCTACTGCGAAGCGGTCACGGGTCTGGTTCGTGACCTGGACCACGCGCACCTGAAAGCGCGTGGCTTGTTAGCGTTCCATAGCTACGTGACGGGCTATACAAACTCGGACGGTTTCAGGTCGCTCGTGTCCGACGCAACGAGAGTCAAAGCCGATCTATCTCGCATCAGGTACTGTGTGACGATCAATGGCCTCAAGGTCAAGGTCCACAAGTATGAAGCGGAAACAGACTATAGCGCAGAGGTAGAGCAGACCTTCGCCAAGTTCAGACAGGGTGCAGTCCGGGACTACCGAAGCAAGCTCAACGTGGAGGCGGGCATGAACCACGTCGAAGCCCAGATCGTCGATTGTGTGGCCAGACTGTACCCGGATGTGTTTGCCGGCCTGCACCAGTTCTGCGCGAGCCATGCCTATTTTCTGGACGAGACCATCCGCACATTCGACCGGGAGATCCAGTTCTATGTGGCCTATCTCGAGTTCATTGCGCGGTTCAAACAAGCGGGCCTCAAGTTCTGCTACCCGCAAATTGGCGAGACAGGGGAAGTCTATAACTACGAAGGCTTCGACATCGCCCTGGCGCGCAGACTCATCGCAGAAAATACCCCTGTTGTCTGCAATGATTTCTTCTTGCGAGGCAAGGAACGAATCTTCGTCGTCTCCGGCCCGAACCAGGGCGGCAAGACCACCTTCGCCCGCACCTTTGGGCAATTGCACTACCTGGCCGGTATTGGCTGCCCCGTCCCCGGCAGGGAGGCCCGGCTCTGGCTTTGTGACCGGATCTTGACGCATTTCGAGAGGGAAGAAGATATCAAGGACCTGCATGGGAAACTGCAGGATGACCTGGTCAGAACCCATGCCATGCTGGAGAAAACCACCCCACGTAGCGTCCTCATCATCAACGAGGCTTTTTCGTCCACGACCCTACAGGATGCTATCTTTCTAAGCAAAGAGGTCATGGCGCGCATCGTCGAGATGGATTGCCTGTGCGTCTGGGTCACGTTTGTGGATGAGATGGCCTCCTTTAGCGAGAAAGTGGTCAGCATGGTCAGCACGGTCGTGCCCGACAATCCTGCCCTGCGCACCTTTCGGATCGTGAGAAAGCCTGCCGATGGGCTTGCCTATGCTCTCTCTATTGCCGAAAAGCACTGCGTGACCTATGAGCAAATCATGGAGCGCATCCAGTTATGAGGGTTTTTCTGATGTATCGGGACCGGGATTTCGACCCGGAGCAAGAACTGCCCTTGCATGAGCAGGCGCTGATGCAGGACATGGAACTCAACACCTTGTTCCAGGCGATGGCGGCCGGGGACGAGTTCCTGTTCAGGATGGCCAGGCAAGCGGTATTGACCAGTCTGCATGACCCGGAGGCGATACGCTATCGCCAGGACATCCTGCGCGATTGTCTGAAGAATAGCGCCGTCGTCAGGGCAATATACCAGATCCCGATCGAATCGATGCAGAACAAGAGGAACAGGTATCTGGGCATCTTCGGCACCTCCTACCCGAGTAGTGTACTCAGCGGTGCGGTGGGAATGCTGGAGATGTTCGTGGAGCTGCTCAGAAAGCTAAGGAAAATCGCCGACGAGCACGCGGCCAGTTTCGAATCGGAGGGCTTTAGAAGGTTCTTTGCCATGATTGCGCAAGAGCTGGACGACGACTATTTCACGGTGGTGGAGGGGCATCTCAAAACGTTGAGGTTCCGTAACGGCGTCCTGCTCAGCGCCCAACTGGGGCAGGGGAATGAAGGCGCCAACTATGTGCTTCACAAGCCGCGCCGAACACGGCGTAACTGGGTGAGGCAGGCCTTGGCGCTAAGGCGCCCGGTCTACGCTTTCAGCATCCATCCCCGCGACGAGCACGGCGCCAGGGCGCTCTCTGCCTTGCGCAACAGGGGCATTAACCTCGTGGCCAACGCGGCTGCCCAGTCGGCTGACCATATTGATAGCTTCCTCAAGATGCTCCGGATTGAGCTAGCCTTCTATGTCGGTTGCTTGAACCTCCATGAGCAGCTTGCTCAGTTGGGAGAGCCGATCTCATTTCCCCTGCCCGTTGATTCCAGCCAACGCAAACATTCATTTACGGGGCTATATGACGTCTGCCTGGCGCTGACCATGAAGCGGCGAGTTGTGGGCAACGATGTGAATGCCGACGGCAAGGACCTTGTCGTCATCACGGGCGCCAACCAGGGCGGCAAATCCACTTTCTTGCGCAGTATCGGCCTGGCGCAATTGATGATGCAGTGCGGTATGTTCGTGCCAGCCGAGTCTTTCTGCGCCAATACTTGCGCGGGCCTCTTCACACACTACAGGCGAGAAGAAGACACCGCCATGAAGAGCGGGAAACTCGACGAAGAGCTCGCCAGGATGAGCATCATCGTTGATCAGATCGTGCCTGACTCTATGATCTTGTTCAATGAATCCTTTGCCGCGACCAACGAGAGGGAAGGCTCGGAGATTGCGCGGCAGATCGTGAGCGCGCTGCTGAAGAGACGTATCAAGGTATTCTTTGTCACGCATCTTTATGCATTCGCACATGGGGCCTATAATAGCAAGCGTGAAGGCGCCCTATTCCTACGAGCCGAGAGGCAAGCTGATGGAAGACGGACTTTTAGGCTTAGCGAAGGCAAGCCATTGCAGACCAGCTACGGCGAGGATCTGTACAAAGCAATATTCGGAGGAGGGATAGCCACGGACGGCAAAACCGACGACGGAGAAGCCCAGGTCCCCGAGGCGGAGCCACTGGACCGGCCGACCGAGACGGCCGCCGGCGAAGCAGCGCTCGACATCGTGCCAGCGCCCGGTGAGCGCTGGCTAAATCGCAACGTGGTCGGTATGGGAATCACCAGCTTCTTCTCCGATGCCGGGCACGAGGCCGCCACATCTGTGCTGCCCGCTTTCCTTGGCACTCTGGGCGCGCCCCCCATTGCCCTGGGCACCATCGAGGGCGTCGCCGATGCGGCGGCGAGCACGGTCAAGCTCGGCGCCGGCTGGATTTCCGACCG
Source organism: Anaerolineae bacterium (assembly GCA_034436375.1). Classification (GTDB taxonomy): domain Bacteria; phylum Chloroflexota; class Anaerolineae; order SpSt-313; family SpSt-313; genus DAOTVS01. The sequence goes on from DAOTVS010000237.1 coordinate 10,341, forward strand.
CTTGGGGCACCGTAAGCCCATCACTGTGGCCGGCTACGCCTTGACCGGCATCGCCATTGCCTCCTTTTCCCTGGCCCTGACCTGGCCAATGGTCCTGTTGGGGCGCCTGTTCGGCTGGCTGGGGCGGGGCGTCCGTGGCCCCTTGCGCGACGCTATGCTTGCCGAGTCGGTGCCGGCTGAAGCGCGCGGGAAAGCCTTCGGGTTTCACCGCGCGGGCGATACCCTGGGGGCCATCGTGGGTCCTCTGCTGGCCGTGGGCCTGTTGGCCCTCTTGCAGCCCGCGGCGACAGCACACCCCTCCACCCCCTTCCGCCTGATCTTCGCCATCACGCTGATTCCCGGGTTGGGCGCCGCGGTAGCCTTTGCCGCCCTGGTCAGCGAGCGCCGGCGCGCGCCGCAGCCCGGGCTCCCCTTCTGGGCCACCGTGCGCGCCTTGCCTGGCTCGTACCGGCGCTTCCTGGTGGGGGTCGGCGTTTTTGGCGCGGGTGACTATGCCCACACACTGCTCATCCTGGCCGCTACCCAACTGTTGACACCTGCCTATGGCCTGGTGCGGGCCGCCCAGATCGCGGCCCTGCTCTACGTGGCCCATAACGCCCTCTATGCGGGGGCTTCCTATCCCATCGGCGCGCTCTCCGACCGTTTGGGGCGGCGCGGGCTCCTGGCCTTGGGGTACCTCTTGGGCGTTGTGGTCTCGGCCGGCTTTGTCGTGGCCTTTGCGCTGCCGTTGGCCAATATCGGCTACCTGCTCCTGCTCTTTGCCCTGGCCGGGACCTACATCGCGGCCGAGGATGCCCTGGAAGGGGCGCTCACCGCCGACCTGGGGGGTTCGGCTGCGCGCGGCGTCGCCTATGGTGTGATGGGCACCGTCAACGGCGTAGGCGACCTGGCCGCAAGTGTGATCGTGGGCTTGCTGTGGACCGTCGTATCGCCAGCGGCCGGGTTCATCTATGCAGCAGCGGTCATGCTTGCGGGCGCCATCCTGGTGTATCGCTTTCGTTGATCTGAAAACGGGGTCTCACACGGAGAACTCGGAGGCCTGCCCTTAGAGTGCCGAACAAAACCAGTGGTGCAGATGGCGCTACATGTAACGCCCATCCCCCCGGCCCCCTTCCCGCCCTGCGGGAAGGGGGAGAAACGGTGAAAGGGGTTTTGTTAGGCGTTCTTAGCAAAGTCGAAGGGACGATATGGAACCGCAGA
>DAOTVS010000238.1:0-39466 GCA_034436375.1 Anaerolineae bacterium
GACCGGCTTTCGTACGCTGATATGTTCCGCTACCTGGATTGCTCAACGAGGCTCTACGAGTTTAACGAGTGCTTTCCGATGGTAGAAGACCCCAGGGTCCGGGTGCAGGTCGAGACTCAGGGCACCCGTACCCTGCGGGTCATCAAGACGCCCGTGGGCGAGCAGACCGAGATCCTCGATCAGCGGCCTACCTGCCCGATGGCCATCCAGGAGAAATTCCCGGTCACGACGCCTGAAGAGCTGCGCGTGGCCATCTGGCGCGCTGAGCATGCCCACTTTCGTTTCGACCAGGCCCGCTATGACGAGTTGCTGGCCCAACTGGGCGACCTCGGGCTGCCGACCATGTACATGCCGCGCGTCAATATCCAGGACCTCTATATCAACACCATGGGTACGCAGGCCGCCATTTACGCCCTGCAGGATTGGGGCGATGCGGCTTTCCGCCCCTATTTCCGCGCCCTCGACGATCTGCACGACCAGTTGATTGATGTCCTCAACAGTCGGCCCGAGTTCGAGATTATCAACTTTGGCGACAACCTGCATGCCAGCACCCTATCGCCGCGCTGGTTCGAGGAGTATGTGCTGCCCGCCTACAACCGCCGCTGCGAGCGTCTGCACCAGGCGGGCAAGTTCGTCCACGCGCACTGGGATGGCGACGTGCGCCCGCTGCTCCGCTACGCCCGCCAGACGGGCCTGGACGGCATCGAGGCCATCACGCCGCAGCCGCAGGGCGACGTCACGCTGGAGGAGGTCAAGGAGGCCCTGGGCGATACCCTGTTCTGGCTCGACGGCATCCCGGCCGTCTACTTTGACACGGCCTACCCAGAGGAGGTCCTCATCGAGTGCACGCAAAAGCTGCTGCAGCTCTTCGCGCCGCGTATCATCCTGGGCATCTCCGATGAGATGAGCGCCCAGGGTGAGATCGAGCGCGTCCGCATCGTGGGCCGCCTGGTGGATGAGTACAACGCTGTGCAGCGCCGGCGGGCCGGGGCGTCTGTTGTTTGACGGGCCACACCAATCCTCACCTGAGAATAGCGCCGGGGCCCTTCCGGGCCATTGCTGGCTGGCCCGCTCCGCACAAGCCCAGCCTGATTCCAGACCCACACCGTATAGAAGGCCTGTTCCGGCCGCGCGCGGAGCATGGCGCCCGGAAGCCGCAGGGCGTTTTGATCGTGCGTTGTGCCCAACCGGGCATGGGGACTGATATGGTGAAGGGTAGCAGCGCCACACCGGCAAATGGCGGTGATTGGATAGAGGAGAGATGGATGAGGATCCAAGGGGTCGTTCACCAGGCTGAGGAAGGCGGATACTGGTCTGAGGTGCCGGCCATTCCGGGCTGTGCTACCCAGGGCGATTCCTTCGAAGAACTGCTCAAGAACCTCCTCGAAACAGTCGAGGCCTGTCTTTCTGTGGATATGGAGGATATCGATCTTGCGCCCGACGGCACGGTAATGGAGATTGTGGTATGAAAATCCTTTCAGGCGCTGCCGTTCTCACCCGCCGCCGTTTCCTCGGAACCCTCGCCGGCGCGGCCCTGGGCGTCCTCTCTGGCTGCGCCCGGCCGTCACCGGTGGCTACGCCCACGGCAGAAGCGACCTCCGGCCCGGCCGGGGCTGAGGCGGTCGCTTATCCTTCTCCGACAGCCGGGCAGACGGCCACGCCGTTCCCCTCGCCCACGACAGCGGCGTCGCCGACCGTGGCCGCCACGGCGCTGCCGCCCACGCCCACCTCACCGCCGGCGACGCCACAGCCTACCCTGGCGCCGACCCCGGCGCCGACGCCCACCCCCGCCAAACCCATCGTCGCCGTGGCCCGCTGTGATGACTATGGGGCGAGCAAGGTCGAGGCGGCCGTGCGCAGCCTGGTGGCCCAGTGCGGCGGGCTCAAGGACATCATCAAGCCCGGCGCGACGGTGGTGATCAAGCCCAACTTTACCTCGGGCGGTCGCCCGCCCACAACGGATCGCTGGCCCAATATCTATACCTACACCACCCACCCCGCTGTGACGCGCGCCATTGCCCTGCTGGCCAAGGAGGCGGGCGCCGGGCGCATCATCCTGACCGAGGGCTGGGGCGACGACGTCTGGGTGCTGAACAAGCACGACGGGCTGATCAAAGAGCTGGGCCTGGAGACGCTCAACCTCGATGACCCCGCCCCCGCGGCCGATTTTACCGCCATGCCCGTTCCGGGCGCCCTCGAGCTGCCGGAGGTGCTCCTCCACGAGGCCATCGCCAAGGCCGACGTGTTCATCTCGGTGCCCAAGATGAAATGCCACGCCTCCTGCGGCATTACGCTCTCCATCAAGAATGTCTTTGGTTGCACGCCGCTGCCTCGCTACCGTGAGCGCTCGTGGGATCAGTCGCGCACGACGATGCACACCGGCCATTGGGGCGTGCGGTTGCCGCGCATTCTGGTGGACGTCCTGCGCGCGCGGCCGGTGGATTTCGCGGTGGTCGACGCCATTTCGACGCTGGATCAGGGGGAGGGCCCCTGGAACGACGGCGCGGCCGGCATCGTGCTGCGCACGGTGCGTCCGCAACTCCTGCTGGCCGGGCGCAACCCGGTGGCGGTCGATGCGGTGGGCGCGGCGCTTATGGGCTTTGACCCAGCGGCCGCCGACGATACGCCCCCCTTTAGCTGCGGTGTGAACCACATTGCCCTGGCGGCGAGCCTGGGTCTGGGCCCGGGGACGTTGGACCAGATCGATATCCGCGGCGTTGCGGTCGCCGATGCGCGTTTCCCGTTTACCCCCTGCCCGCGCGTGCTTTCGCAGGCCGGCTATGGCCCGCACCTGGCCATGGACGAGGCATTGCGCCGGTTGTTGTAATACTTGCTACTTTCACTATTCCATCGGGGATAGGCGTCTGGCTGGAGGAGGCCCTCTTCCGCTACTCGCTGACCATCTTCCCCGAGCGCGATGCCCGGGGCATGGCGCGCGATTTCGGCTGGGCGGCGGCCACGCCCCTGGCGTCGGCAGGGGCGCACGGGCCGCAGGCTGACGCGCTGCTCGCCGTGGCCGGCTTTTGCCGGGTGGACCAGCCCAACGTGATCGTGCTGGCCGTCAAGGCGGCGGAGGATGGCGACGGCCTGGTCGTGCGCCTGGCGGAGGCGGAGGGCCGCACCGTTACGGCGACCGTGACCCTGCCCTACCTGGAGATTGGCCAGGCCGTGGCGACCAACCTGGTGGAGGAGGATGAGGCGCCGCTGGCTCACGGCCGGCACTCGCGCGTGCAATTGCCGGCGTACGGCCGCGCCACGCTCCGTTGCCGCAGCGGCCGCCTCTGGCCCGCCGTGCGCTCCTTCTGCTGGTATGGCCAGGAAATGCAAGTTCAGGACTTTCCGGCGGAGATTATGGGATTGGGGAATTTGGGTGTAGACTGCTACTGTACAGTTTCTGCACCCCAGGTTGCTCAACGGGGACTCATGGCGCTGGGAGAGGCCGTGCCCTGCTGGTGGAATCTCCGAAGCTCCGCCGCAAAACCCCTTTCTCTCAGGCGCCATGCTGCCTACAAGGAGGACTGGTATGTCAACAGGCGATCTCGTTCCGGTGCGCGTCGGTATCGTGGGCCAGGGCCGCAGCGGCTGGGGCATCCACGCCAATCTCTTCCAGATGCTGCCCGAGCACTACCGGGTTGTCGCCGTCTGTGATCCTATTGAGGCGCGGCGGCAGCAAGCGGTGGCCACTTTTGGCTGCACTCCCTATCTCAACCTCAATGACCTGCTCGCGGACCCGGCGGTGGAACTGGTCGTGGTCGCTCCCCCGACCTATCTGCATGCCCCCAACGCTATCCAGGCGCTCGAAGCGGGCAAGGCCGTGGTTTGCGAAAAGCCGATGGCCACCAACCTGTACGATGCCGACCTTATGATCACGACCGCTCGCCGCACCGGCTCGCTCCTGACCGTCTTCCAGAACCGCCGCTATGACCCCGACACCGTCCAGGTGCGCAAGGTGATCGAGTCGGGCAAGCTCGGGCGCATTGTCCAGATCAAGCTGCTCAACCAGGGCTTTGGTCGCCGCTGGGACTGGCAGACGCTCAAGAGCCGTGGCGGTGGCTCTTTGCGCAATAACGGCATCCATGCCATCGATCAGGCCCTGCAGCTGATGGGCCCGGTTGAGCCCGAAGTCTTTGCTGTTCTGGACCGCACGCTCACCCTGGGCGATGCCGACGACCATGTGAAGATCATCCTCAAGGCGCCCGGCGCCCCCACTGTGGATATCGAGGTCACCAGCTGCTGCGCCTACCCGCGGGATTACTGGCACGTGTACGGCACCCAGGGCGGCCTGACGGGCAATGCGCGCGAGCTGCACTGGAAGTACTTCAGACCTGAAGAGTTGCCGCCGCGACAGGCCACGGTCGAATCGACCCCCGACCGCAGCTATAACCATGAGGAGATCCATTGGTATGAGGAGTCGTGGGCGGCCGAGGGCGGCATCGAATTGGGTTGGAAGGGCTACTATCTGGATCTCTACAACACTCTGCGCAACGGCGCTCCGCTCGCCGTGACCCCCGAGAGCGCTCGCCGGGCCATGGCCGTCATCGAGCAGGTCACGCGCACCTGCCCCGTTTGATCTGCATCCAATCACACACCGGAGGGGTGAGATGCCTGCACAGAAGCGAATGCCACGTTACGATGTCCGGAATGATGGGATCGGCCCCTACGCCGTCTTTTATTGCGACAAGTGCTCTCGCGAGTTCCGCAGCCAGCCCGATATCGCTGGGACGGTCACCAAAGATATCGGCCGTCGGGCTGTGGGCGGGTTACTGCGCAATATCCCTCTGGTGGGCAACGCCGTGGCCAACCAGGTGGATCAGGACCCGCGTTACATTACGAGCATGACGCCCCAGCAGGTCGAGGCAGCCTGGAATCAGGTGCAGGATCGCTTCAACGAGTGCCCTACCTGTCAGTTGGTTGTCTGCCCCTCCTGTTGGGACCCGCAGACCGGCTATTGCAGCGATGACAGCCCGCGCCGCGCTGACATTGCTGAGGCCGAGGGTGAGCAGGCCGGGCGAGCGCTCAAGGGCCTGGCCAGCGCCTTTGGCCTGGATACGGCCTTCAAGAACGCCGCCGAGGCGGCCAAAAGGGCCTCTGCCCAGCAGCCCCATTGCTCCAAGTGCGGCGCGGTTGGGGCGCCGGGCGCCAAATTCTGCCCCGAGTGCGGCGGCGCCATGGTGCAGCCCCCAGTAGCGACCTGCCCCAAGTGTGGGGCAACGGTGGGGGCGGCCAAGTTCTGCCCGGAGTGCGGCGCCAAGATCGAGCAGGCAGCCGTGCCTGCAACCTGTAGCAAGTGCGGCGCCGAGCTCAATGGCGCCAAGTTTTGCCCCGAGTGCGGCACCAGGGCCGGCTGAGCCGCTGTCGTTTTCAGATACCAAGAGAGCGCCGAGAGTGTACAGAACTCTCGGCGCTCTCTTGGTATCTGAAAACAGCGCCGGTATGCAAGGTAAAAGCAGGGTAAAATCACCTCTCCCTGGGCGCCAGGAATCATCCCCTTTCTCCGACTCGTAATCGTTGGTGTGTTTCTCAATTCTTTGTGAGGATGGGCATGACACGCCTGGTGATCCTGCGCTTGCTCGAAACCTATTACCGCCACCGCTGGCTCTATGCTCTGCCCCTGGCCGTGATGCTGCTCCTGGGCATTGCCTCAATCGTGTTGGTCAAGCCCCTCTATGTCGCCGAGAGTGCGCTCTATGTGCCCCAGGAGACGCTCCTCGCTTCGCTGACCGACTTGAGCAATGGGAGCGCCTCCTGGGTCACGCCGGCCGATGTGACCATCGGTGAGTATAACGAGCTGCTCAAGACCGATACCTTCATCCGCGCGATAATCCATCTGACTAACCTGGAGCCCAAGATGGCCCAGGGCCCACAGGTGGTTGCGGAGACAATTGACACGGTGCGCAAGCAGGTCTGGGTAGACAAGCTGGGCACAAACATGGTCGTAGTGGCAGCCGCCAACGAGGATCCCGCGACCGCACAGCAGCTGGCCTCGGCCGCGACCGAGTGCTTCCTGCAATGGAAGATCAATGCCAAGAACCAGGAGTCGGACGCGGCGGAGTCTTTCTTCGCGGATCTGCTCAAGTCTTATCAAGCTCAAGTCGACAAGGCGCGCCAGGATCTGGTGGCTTTTCTGGATGCACACCCTGCCCCTGTGCGTGGCGACCGCCCGGATTCGCAACAGGTCCAGATCGACGGGCTCCAGTCGGCGGTGGACCAGGCTGTGCAGCGCCTGAATGCGGCCCAGGAAAAGGATGAGAATGCCCGCTTGGCGAGCGTGCAGGCAGAGAGCCAGGTGCGCCAGAGCTACCAGGTGATTGATGCCCCGCAGGTGCCGCTGCGCCGGGGGGGCTCCAGAAGGAGCCTTCTTGTCAAGGGCGGCCTCTTTGCCCTGGCTGGCCTTCTTCTCAGCGCTCTGAGCCTCATCGGTGGCGCCCTGACGGATTCCACTCTCCGTTTCCCCTTCGACGTGCAGCAGGCGTTGGACCTGCCGGTGCTCGCCCTGGTGCCCGACGCCGCGCCTGTAGCGGGGCGGCAGGGCAAAAAATCGGGGGTGGAGATGGAGCTATGAGGGGCATGGGCCAGCGCGTAGGCCGGAATGTGGGGGCGCTCCTGTTCTCTCAGCTGACTACGTGGGGGCTCACCCTCTTGCTGACGATTTTTCTGCCCCGCTACCTGGGCGCTGCACCCGTGGGCAAATTCCAGTTGGCCAACTCGATTTGGGCCGTGGTTGCAGTGTTGGTCACCTTTGGCATGGATGTGCTCTTGACCAAGGAGATTGCCCGCGCCCCAGAACAGGCCGGCGACCTCTTTGGCACGAGCGTGGTGTTGCGCGCCTTGCTCTATCTGTTAGGCCTGGGCGCCGTCTTTTCCTACCTGCGCCTCTGCCGCTACCCACAAAGCACGATTGTTGTGGCGCTGATCGTGGGCCTGGCCAGCCTCGTCCAACAGTTCATTGGCGCCTGCCAGGCCACTTTGCAGGGGCTCGAGCGCATGGAGTACATGGCTGTTGGCAACATTGCGGGCAAAGCGGTGAATACGGCAGCCTGCCTGGCGCTGCTCCTGTTGGGCCGGGGCGTCTATGCCATTGCGGCAGTGGCCGTCGTGGCAGCGCTGGTGAGCCTGTCTATCCATGTGGCGGCGCTGGTGCGGCTGCACGTGTTGCGGCTGCGGTGGAATCTGCTGGCAGCGCGCAGAATGTTGCGTGCTGGCCTGCCCTATCTATTGTCGGGCCTGTTCCTGGTGGCCTATGGGCAGGTCGACGTCATGATCATCTCTCTGCTGGTTGATGATCGCACCGTGGGCTGGTACGGCGCGGCCAGCCAGCTCTTTTCCACGCTGCTCTTCATTCCCTCGGTGTTGGTAACGGCCATCTTCCCTGTCCTCTCGCGCCTGCACACCCAGGACCCTGCACGGCTGCCTGGGCTGTTGCGGCGCGTTTTTGACCTTTTGCTGGTCCTCAGTGTGCCGATCGGCCTGGGCCTGGTGGTGGTGGCGGACCCCCTGGTCAGCCTTCTTTTCGGCCCTGATTTCGCCCCGAGTGGCCCGGTGCTGGCTCTGCTGGGTGTGACGCTTATCGTCACCTATCAGAATATGCTGGTGGGGCAGTACATGATCTCCATTGACCGGCAGAATACCTGGACGCTGGTGATGGCGGCCGCAGTGGCGGCGACGGTGCCGTTGGATCTGTTGTTGGTGCCGTGGTGCCGGACCCTGCTGGGCAACGGGGCCGTGGCCGGTGCGCTGAGCTTTCTGGTTACAGAATCGGGTATGATGGTTGCGGGGCTCCTGCTGCTGCCCCGCGGCACGTTAGGCCGCGCTGATCTATGGCTGGCATTGCGCGTTATGGCCGCAGGGCTGCTGATGGCGGTAGCAGCCTGGTACTGCCGGCGCTTGTTTATCGTCATTCCTGTCGCAGTCGGGGCGGCCATCTATTCCATGCTGGCGCTGGCGCTGGGACTGTTCTCAACGGAGGATCGGGCGCTCCTCGCACGGCTGATGCGCCGTGCCTTGCACCTGGGTGCAGGCGGCGAGGCCGTCATTGCGGGCGAGCCGTAGGGCAAAGGGGGTCGGGATGTTCTGGAAGCAAAAGGCGCAATCGGTTCCGGAGGAGGCGCCTCTATGGCTGAGCGTGGGCGCGGATGATCTCTGCGGCTTTGCGGGGCCGGCTGTGCGTTCGTTGCGCCACATGCTGACGGGCCTTGTGTGCCGGGGCATGCTGCCGCCGCGCCTTTCCCTGGTGGCGGCGGCCCGCGCAGAGGGGGTGAGCTATGCAACACTCGCCCTGGGCGCGTTGGCGGCTGCCGATCTGTCGCGTCGCACCTGTGTCGTGGAGCTGAACTGGCGGTGGCCCGTGTTGCCCGGCCTGTTGGGCCAGGCCGCAGGCCCTGGCCTGGCGGCCTGGCTGGCAGGCCGCGCCGAGCTCGATGACGTGTTGGTGCCCGCGAGCCCCTCGGGGCTCTGGCTTCTTCCGGCCGGAGCGCTGCCCGCCGTAGAGCAAGCAGCCGCCGCCCGCAGCGACCGCCTGCGGGCGCTGGCGGCGCAACTGTCGGAGCGCTTTGAGCACGTGTTTTTCGATGTGCCGGCCGTGTTGGCCACCAGCGATGCCATCCCCCTGGCTTCATTGGGTGACGCCTGCTGCCTGGTCGTGCGCCAGGGGGCAACGCCGGCTGGCAGTCTGCGCCGCACTTTGGCTGACGTGAGCCATCTCAAGGTCCTCGGCGTGATTATGAACCGGGTGCGCATGGCCATGCCCCTTGGCCTGCTGCGCCTTGTGCAGCAGGGCTAGGAGGGGTCGGGTGAAACTGTTCGCCGGCTTTGTCGTGTTCTGCTTTCTGCTGGGTACGGCGCTGGATTCGTGGCAGCAGCATCGGCGCGTGGCGCTCTTGGGGAGCATCTGTGTGGGCGTTTGTATCGGCTATTTCTTTCTGCACCAGATCTAGGGTATCGGTATGCTGAATTCCCTTGCCGCATCGTGGGCTGCCCCCGCCGTCAGTGGCCAGGCGCGCCGTTCGACCTGGCGCGAAAGGGCCTGGCCTTTGGGCGCTGCGGCTATCGCTGCGCTCCTGGGCCTGGCCACGCTGCAGAATGGCCCCAGCCCGGCTCTGATTGGTTGGCTGATCTACGCCGTGGGGGCGCTGGCCATACTCTATCGGCCGCGCTATGGGGTTTATCTGATCGTCTTTTTCTCGCTGCTGGGCGACGGGGTCCTGATGCCCTGGTACCCCTTTAACAAGAACCTGTCCAGCGCCGAGTCGCTCTTTTTCCTTCAGGATGCGCTCATCGTCAGCCCCCTGGAGATCTATCTCGTGCTCACACTGGCCTCCTGGCTGGTGCGCGGCGCTCTGACGCGCCGCCTGCGCCTGTACCGGGGGCCGCTTTTCTGGCCGGCGGCCGTGTTTATTGGCTTTATTGCCCTGGGGCTGGCTTACGGTATCGGGCGACATGGCAACGTCAATATCGCCCTCTGGGAGGCGCGCCCCATCTTCTACCTGCCCCTCATGCTGGTGCTGGCGGGCAACCTGCTGGAAACGCCGGCGCAGGTGAATACCCTGCTCTGGGCGGCCATGACGGCCCTTTGGCTCGAGGGGGTAGTGGGCAACGCCTACTTTGCCTTTACCCTGCGGGGTGATCTATACCGGGTGGAAGCGATTACCGAGCATTCGGCGGCCATCCACATGAATACCCTGTTTGTGCTGCTGATTGCCTCGTGGTTGCTCAGGGCTTCCCGGCGCAAGCGTGTGCTGTTGCTTTTCATGGCGCCCAGTGTGCTCCTGACCTATTTGGTGACGCAGCGGCGGGCGGCTTTCCTGACGCTGGCCATTGCGCTGGCGCTGATCGCCATTGTGCTGTTTCGGGCGAACAGGCGCTCCTTTGCCCTGATCGTGCCGCCCCTGGCGGTGCTCGGCGTGATCTATCTGGTGGCCTTTTGGCATTCCACGGGCGCACTGGGATTGCCGGCCCAGGCCATCCGCTCCGTCATCGGCTCCGATACCACAGCCCGCTATGAGTCTTCCAATGCCTACCGGGTGATCGAGAACATCAACAACAGTTTCACCGTCCATGCCGCCCCTCTGACGGGTGTGGGGTTTGGCCACAAGTTCTACATGATCGTGCCCCAGCCCGACATCAGCTTTTTCGTCTGGTGGGAATACATCACCCACAACTCGGTGATCTGGATCTGGATGCAGGCGGGGGTGGGCGGTTTCCTCTCTCTGCTCTTCCTGGTGGGATGGGCGATCCTGGTAGGGACGCGCGCTCTGTGGCGCATGCCCGGTGGGGACCTGAGGGCCGTGGCGCTCACGGCCACGCTGTACGTGATCATGCACTTTACCTACGCCTATGTCGACATGTCGTGGGATACCCAGAGCATGGTCTACCTGGGCGCGATGATGGGCATTTTGGGCGGCCTGGAGGCGATGGTGAAAAGCAAGCCGGCGGTCGGGGCCGGGGCGCCGGGGCCGGTGGAAGCGCCATGGCTGTGAGCGCGCTCAAGCGCCTCTGGGGCGATGAGTTGGGCCCCCTGCAGCCCCGCCTGCTGCTGGTTCAGCTCTTGGTGGCGCCCTTCCCGCCCTACACCGGCGGGCGCATGCGCGCGCTGGCCCTGCGCCTGGCGGGGTTTTCCATTGGGCAGGGCACGCTCTTTTGGGGATTGCCGGCGATCTGTGGCGAGGGTGACCTGCGGCCGCGCCTCTGTGTTGGCAGCCACGTGTGGATCAACGTGGGCGGTTTTTGGGATTTGGGCGCTATGGTGACCATCGGTGACCGGGTAGCGATCGGCCAGCAGGTGATGATCCTCACCGGCACGCATCAGGTAGGGGGGGCCGAACGGCGCGCGGGGCCCTTTGTCGCCCGCCCGGTGCGGATCGGGGTCGGCGCCTGGCTGGGCGCTCGCTGCACGCTCTTGCCGGGTGTGACGGTAGGCGAGGGGGCCATCGTGGCGGCGGGGGCAGTCGTGACCTGCGATGTGCCGCCACACACATTGGTGGCTGGGGTGCCTGCAAGGGTGATCCGCGCGCTGGACCCCGGCCTCGGGGAGGGCCTGCCGGGTGAGGCTTGCTGACCTGTGGGGCAATGGCTGGGCGGTGCTGCGCGCCCGCTGGTATTTGCGCCGGGCCACGTATATCGGGAGCCGCGTGCGTGTATGGGGACGCCCGGCGGTCAGAAACGATGGCGTGCTGATCGTGGGCGACCACGTGCGCCTGTGCGCCACCATTGCCCGGCTGGAGCTGGCGGTGGAAGCGGGGGGCAGGCTGGAGATCGGCTATGGCGCGTTCATCAACTATGGCACCTCGGTGGCTGCGAGCAGGCTGGTGCGCATCGGTGCGCACTGCCAGATCGGCACCCATGTGCTCATGATGGATAACGATTTCCACTGCCTCGAGCCTGAGCGGCGACAGGAACGGCCCGAGTCGCTACCCATCATCCTGGAGGAAAACGTCTGGTTGGGAGCGCGGGTGATTGTGCTGCGCGGTGTGACCATCGGTGCGGGCTCGGTGATCGGCGCCGGCAGCGTCGTCACGCACGACATTCCACCCCGCACGCTGGCCGTCGGCGCCCCGGCGCGAGTCATCAGGCGCCTCTGATCGCTAAAGGGAGTCTGTATCATGCCATCTGTACGTGAGTTGGGCAAGGAGGACTGGGCCGCATGGGATCAGCTGGTGGCCGCCTCGCCACAGGGCAATGTCTTTATGCGCAGTGACTGGCTGCAAATGCTCTGTGAGACCGAGCCGGGCCTCCAGTTGCTGCATCTGGGCTGTTTTTCCGATGCGGGCAGCCTGATAGGCGGGCTGGCTATGCCCTACACCGTGCAATGCGGCCTCAAGCTGGCAGCGCCGGTCGAGTTCTTTTACCACAACAGCGTGCTGCTGGCGCCCCCGCAGCGGCGGAGCACGGCCGCCATTGTGCGTGAGCAGAGCCATGTCGTGGCCGACCTGGCCGGGGAGCTGGCCCGGCGCCTCCACTATGCCAGGAGCGAGCTGCACCCGGCCTTTCGTGATGTGCGCATGTTCCTCTATGCCGGCTGGCAGGTAGAGACCGTCTATACTCACATCTGGCGCATGACGGATACCGAACAGACGTGGATGAGCATGACCCGCGAGAAGCGCCGGCAGATCAAGGCAGCCAGCCGCAACTATACTTTCACGGTTGAGGGCGAGCAGGCGCTCGATGATTTCCTGGCCCTCTATCGAGAGACAATGCGCAAATTCTACTGGTGGCCTTCACCCGAGTGGGAGGCGCGCTTCCGCTGTCGCTTTCAATGGATGCGCGCCTGCGATGGCTGCCGCCTCTATACTGCCCGCACCCCCGAAGGCGCCCTGCATGCCGGGGTCGTTGCCCTCCTCAGCCGTGAGGACCACACGGCCTACCTCTGGCGCCTGGGCTCTGCGCGCGTTTCGGCTGAGACGGGCCTGGTGCCCGCCCTCTATTGGCAGGCAGCCTGCGACCTGGCGCAGGAGTTCGAGCAGGTTGACCTGGGGGGCTCGCCTGAGGTCACCCTGAACACCTTCAAGGATTACCTGGGCGCCGAGGCGGCGCAACACTTTGTGGTCAGCCATCGCTCCAGCCCCCGCAAGCTGGCGGCCCTCGAGCAGGGCATGTTGCTCAAGGATAAGCTGTATTCAGCGGGCATGCAGCTCAGGGACCGGTGGCAGCGGAAATGACGCCGTGCGTCAGCATCGTCATGCCGACCTACAACCGTCTGGAGCGCTTGAAGGCGGTGTTGGGCGCCCTGGGCCGGCAGACCTACCCGTCCTCTGCGTTCGAGGTCATCATCGTCTCCGATGGCTGCACCGATGGTACTGATGCTTACCTGCAGGCGCTGCAGCCCCCGTTTACCCTGCACTTTCTGCAGCAGCGAAATCAGGGCCCCGCTGCGGCCCGTAATCTGGGGGTGACCTGCGCCCGGGGTGAGATCGTGCTGTTCCTGGACGATGATGTGGTTCCCTGCCCCGAGCTGGTGGCGGAGCACATGCGGGTGCATGAAGGGAGCCCGGGTGACCTGATCGTATTGGGCCCGATGCTCTTGCCTCGCGATTACCGGCTGGAGCCCTGGGTGCGATGGGAGCAGGAGATGCTCGGCAAACAATACGATCACATGCTGCAGGGACACTGGGCGCCCACCGCACGCCAATTCTACACCGGTAACACCTCGCTGGCGCGTGCGCATCTGCTGGCGGCGGGCGGCTTTGACCCTCACTTCCGCCGGGCGGAGGATGTGGAGCTGGCCTATCGGCTGGCCGAGCGCGGCCTGCGCTTTGTCTTTGTCCCTCAGGCCATTGGCTATCACTATGCCCAGCGCAGCCTGGAATCGTGGCTGGAGATTCCCTATTTATATGGACGCAATGACCTGATCTTTGCCCGCGACAAGGGGCATCGCTGGCTCCTGCCGACTATTCTATACGAGTTCCAGGGCCGTCACGCCCTGGTGCGGGCCCTCACGCGGCTGTGCCTGGGCCGGGCGCGGCTGAGCAGGCTGGCCATTGCGGGCCTGAGGGGGGTGGCCGCGCTGACGGATTCCTTTGGCCTGACGCGGCCGGCGCGCCTGGCCTATAGCGGCATCTTTAACCTGCGCTACTATCAGGGCCTGGCTGAGGGGCTCGGCGGCCGGGATCGCTTTTTCGCCCTGGTCGCTCAGGCGGCGCCGCAGGCGGCTCAGGAGAAGATCTGATGTTTGACCTCTTCAAACAGGATGTGCAGCGCTGGCTCATTCCGGGCCAGGTGGCCGACCCGGCAGCGGTCACCCTGGGGCAGACGATCGCTCTGCTGTACCGCCATCTGCCCCTGCGCGCTATGGCCTGGTTCCGCCTGGGCTCCTGGTGCAAGCGGCGGGGCATCCCCGGTCTGCCGGGGATCATCCAGCGGCGCATCTACCGCCGGTACGGCCTCGAGATCTCTTGCGGCGCCGATATTGGCGGGGGGCTGTATATCCCGCACCCGGTCGGGACGGTGATCGCGGTCAGGCGCATGGGGTCCAACTGCAGTATCATTGCCGCGGCCACACTGGGCATGCGCAACAAGTGGGAGTTTCCCGAGATTGGTGACAATGTGTTCATCGGCGCCGGGGCGCGCATTCTGGGGGGAATCACGGTAGGCGATGGTGCGGTCGTGGGGGCCAATGCCGTGGTGATCGAATCGGTGCCGGCCGGCGCCACGGTAGCCGGTGTGCCTGCCAGGGTTATCCGTATGCGCGGTCGGCCAACGGAGTAGCAGCGCATGGCGAAGAAGCTTCAATTGACTCTGGCGGGAGGCCTCTTGTTGCTGGTGAGCTGTACGCCGGCAGCCGTGGTGCCCGCGTTGCCGCCCACCGTTTCTCCTCTTTTCAGCCGGGGCCAGGGGGCGACGCCCACGGCCGCTGCGCCGGTCTCGACCGGCGTGCCCGGGTTGGCTGTCGCGACGGTGGCGCCTGCGCCCCCTTCTGCCGAGCCGCAGCCTACACGCACAGCGGAAATGGTCGAGGTGCCCATCTACGATGAGGGGCTGGACCCCGCCTGGAGCGTGGAGCACAGTGCGTCTATGCGGATCGATCTGAACGCAGCCCCGTCTCACAGCGGCCAGAAGGCGATTGCCCTGACGCCCGAAGCCGACTATGCCACGCTCTACTTTACGGTGCGCGAGCAGAGCAAGCAGGCTTTCCCGCAGGATCGGGTGTTGGGCGCTCAATTCTGGCTTTACAGCGGCGATGCCCCGCTGGACCCCGCGGATGTGGCGGTGACGATCGTGGGCTCGAACGCCTATCCCTATTGGCTGGCGGGGGACCATTCGGTGCCGTTGGATGCGGGGCGCGAGTTCTCAGAGACGCGGCTCTACGATCTGGGCTTTAATCGCACCATTCCGGCGGCGACATGGGAAGAAGTGACCGTCTGGCTGGACGATCTGCTCTATCAGGCCGATGCCCGGTATGTGACCGGGCTCTATCTCAAGACCGATGCGGGGTTCCGGCGCACGCTGTATGTGGATCAGGTGGCCCTGCTAGAGGCGCCAGCGCCATGACAGCGAGATCGGGGGGCGCGCGGATGACGCGATACCAGCTGGGGTTCATCCTGGAGCAGGCGCTGGGGCATGTGACCTATGCGCAGAACCTGCAGGCGAACATACAAGATCCGGAGGTCGAGGTCCATTGGGCCCTGATCCCCTTTGCGGCGCGCGGCCTGGCCTCTCACCTGCCCCTCTACCGCAGTAACTGGACCTTACGGGCGGGGCTGCGGGCGCGGCGCGCCCTGGCCCGCCTGGCCCGGCAGGCGCCCCTGGAGGCGCTTTTCTTTCATACGCAGGTGCCGGCCATCCTGGCGGCGGACTGGCTGGGCCGGCTGCCGGGCGTGGTCTCGCTCGATGCCACACCGTTGCAATATGATGAGCTGGGCGGTTTCTATGGCCACGGGCGAGGCAATCCCTGGGCGGAAGCCGCCAAGTGGCGCCTGGCGCGCCACTGCTTCCGGGCGGCGCGCCGACTGGTGACCTGGTCCGAGTGGGCGCGGCAGGGGCTAATCGGCGGCTATGGTGTGCCGGCTGACAAGATTACCGTCATTCCGCCGGGGGTCGACGTGCGCGCCTGGGCCCGCCCCCAGCCGCGCCGCGAGCACGACGGGCCCTGCCGGATCCTGTTCGTGGGGGGCGACCTGGAGCGCAAGGGCGGGTTGCTCTTGCTGGAGGCTTTTCGCGCCCTGCGGCCCCTGGGGGTGGAGCTGCACCTGGTGACGCGCGGCACCGTGCCTGCACAGGAAGGGCTCTATGTGTATCGGGATATGGAGCCCAATTCAGGCACGCTCAGGGCCCTCTACCATGCGTGCGATGTGTTCTGCCTGCCGACCTATGGCGATTGCCTCCCCATGGTCCTTTCCGAGGCAGGGGCAGCCGGGTTGCCCTGCGTATCCACACGGGTGGCCGGCATTCCCGAGATTGTGCGGGAGGGCGAGACGGGTTTCCTGACGCCGGCAGGCGATGCGTCCGCACTGACGGCGGCCCTGCGCCGCCTGGTAGAGGACCCTGCCCTGCGCCTGCGGCAGGGGGCGCGGGCAGTGGAGGTGGTGGCCGCCGATTTTAGCGCAGAGCGCAACGCCCAGCGGCTGGTAGATCTGCTCAAAGAGGTGGCCAGCGAGGGGCGGGCTACACGGAGGCCCGGCTGATGGGCGATATCCTGCTGACGGTTTCAGGGGTCATCGATAGGGCCCGGCAGGAGCGGGCGATAGAAGGCAGGGCCCCCCGCACCGACTATGGGGAGATAGCGCGCGCCCTGGGGGCGGACCTGCTCGATTATGAGATGGCGCGCCGCCGGCATGGCGCCTGGGGACGGCTGTTGGAGGGGCTGGGCGGGCCGGCGCTGCTTTTGGCCTGGGCTGTCTACCGCGTGCGGCACCGCTATCGCATCCTCTTGACCGATGGCGAACAGGTTGGCATCCCCCTGGCCTGCCTGCTCAAGTTGGGTGGGCGCGGCCGGCGCGGCGCCCGGCACCTGATGATTGTGCATACGCTGCTGCCACGCAAGAAGAGGGTCTTTTTCGATGTTCTGGGCATCCAGAGCGCCATCGATACCTTCCTGGTCTACAGCACCTGGCAGCAGCATTTCATCCGGGAGCGCTGGCGCATCGCGGCGACGCGGGTACTGCACATTCCCTTTATGGTGGACACTCGCTTTTTCGCGCCGGAGCTTGTCGACGCCGGGCGCCCCCAGCCATTGGCGCGCACCGTAGCCGCGGCGCCGGGCCGCGCCCGCATGCCCCGCGGCAACATACCTCGCCTGCAGTCCGATCATGATGGGAAAGGTTACTTTGCAGGCGACCGGCGGCCGCTGATCTGCGCGGTGGGGCTCGAGTGCCGTGACTATCCCACGCTCATCCGGGCGGTGCGCGACCTGCCGGTGCGCGTGGTGATTGCCGCCTCCAGCCCCTGGTCGCGCCGCGCCGATACCACACAGCAGGTAACTGTGCCTGAGAACGTCACCGTGGCGCAGTTTGACCTGTGGAACCTGCGCCGCCTCTACGCCCAAAGCAGGCTCATGGTGATGCCGCTGTACAAGGTCTATTTCCAGGCGGGCGTGACGGCGCTCTTGGAGGCCATGGCGATGGCCCTGCCCATTATCTGCTCGCGCGTTCCAGGGCAGACAGATGTGGTGGTGGAGGGTGAGACGGGGCTATATGTGCCTCCGGGCGACCCTTCGGCCCTGCGCGCAGCGATCGTGCGCCTCTTGGCAGACCCGGCAGAGGCTGAGCGCATGGGCCGCGCCGGCCGGGAGCGGGTAGTGCGCGAGATGAGCCTGGATGGCTATGTCACCCGGCTGCGTGGGGTGATCGAAGGGCTGCTGGAAGGGGAGTGAGTGTGGCCTATGCAGCAGCGAAAGCAATGCGGCGCCCTGAGGGTGGCCTACATATCCAACAGCGTTACGATGGGCGGTATGGAGAATCACATGCTCGAGCTGGCGCGCCAGGTCGCCCGCCTTGGCTGCCGGGTCTCCGCCATCGTGCCCGCCGCACCCGCACTGGCCCCCCTCTATAAAGGCTTGCAGGAAGCCGGCATCGGGACCTATCGCCTCAATCTGCCAGGTTGCCAGCCACCCTGGAGCCTGCTGGCCAATGCGCTGCACGCCCGGCGCCTCATCCGCCGCCTCGGCGTGGAGGTCGTGCATCAGCACCGGACGGGCCCCTATCATGGCAAGTGGGCCTGCCTGGCCGCGCGGGCGGCCGGCGCGCCGGTGGTGGTGGCGACCGAGCACCAGCCCGCCTTTCGCCTGCAGGGATGGCCCCGTTGGGTGAACGCCCGCGTCGACGCGTTGGTCGACCGCATCATCACCGTATCGGAAGCGGACCGCCGCAGCCAGATAGAGCTGGCCTCTCGTCCAGAGGCGAAAGTGGTGGCCATCCACAATGGCATAGACCTGGCCCGTTTTTCTCCCTGCCCACCGTCAGAACAGGCCCTGGCGCGGCGTGAGCTGGGGCTGGATCCGCAGGCCCTGCTTGTGGGCTGTGCGGCACGCCTGGATGTGCAAAAGGGCCTCTCATACCTGCTCGAGGCGACGGCCATCCTCGCGACGCGCTGGCCTCGGCTGGTCGTGTTGCTGGCCGGCGAGGGGCCCAAGAGGGCGGCACTCGAGGCGCAGGCGAGGGCCCTGGGCATCGCGGAACGGGTGCATTTCCTGGGCTATCGCCCCGATGTTGCCCGCATTGTGCGGGTGGTGGATCTGTTCGTTTTGCCCAGTGTATGGGAATCCTTCGGGCTGGCGGTAGCCGAGGCGATGGCCCTGGCCAGGCCGGTCGTGGCCACTCGGGTCGGCGGTCTGCCCGAAGTGGTGGTCGACGGTGAGACGGGCTTGCTGGCGCCGCCCTGCTCACCCGAAGCGCTGTCTGGCGCCATGGCCCGTTGCCTGGCCGATCCTGACCTCTCCTACAGGCTGGGGCAGGCCGGACGCCGGCGCGTCGAGGAGCACTTTTCCGCCGAGGCGATGGCTTGCCACACCCTTGCCCTCTATGAAGAACTGCTCCAGGCCAGGGGGTGGTCACGATGAACCTGGTGTCGGTATGCCGCATTATGGCGTTGATCTGCGAGGGCTTGTTGGGACTTGCCGTTACCTATCTGTTGGCGCTGACGGTGGCTGCAGCCCTGGCCCCTCGCCGCACGCCGCCCCGCCCCGGGCAGCCCGACCACCGCTTCCTGGTGCTGGTGCCGGCACATAACGAGGAAAAGCTTCTGCCCGATCTGCTGACCAGCCTGCAGGCCCTGGAGTACCCGCCTGCGCTCTATGAGGTGCACGTCGTGGCCGATAATTGCACCGACCATACGGCGAACCTGGCCCGTCAGGCCGGTGCGGTGGTGCACGAGCGGCATGATGACGCCCTGCGCGGCAAGGGCTACGCCCTCCAGTGGCTGGTCGAGAGGCTGGCCCCGGCTGTCGACGGCCGGGATGCCGCTGTGATTCTCGATGCCGATTCGGTCGTCTCAGCCGATTTCCTGCGTGTGATGGATACGCGCCTGTTGCGCGGCGAGCGGGCTATCCAGGGCTACTATGCCGTGCGCAGCCCCGACCGCAGTTGGCCGGTGGGCCTGCGCTATGCGGCGCTGGCTGCTATCCACTACCTGAGGCCCTTGGGCCGAAGCCTGCTCGGCGGCTCGGCCGGGCTCAAAGGCAACGGCATGGTCCTGGCCTGGGACCTGGTGCGGCGGTTTCATTGGTCGGCTGCGCTGACGGAGGATATCGAGTTCCACCTGGGCCTGCTCCTGGCGGGTGAGCGTGTGACCTTCGCTCCCGATGCCATCGTCTGGGCCGAGATGCCCGTCAGCCTGGCCGGCGCCCAGAGCCAGAATGTGCGCTGGGAGCGTGGGCGCCTGGAGATGGTGCGCCGCTATGTGCCGCGTTTGCTGCAGCAAGCGTGGCGCCGGCGCAGCTTTGCTCTATTCGATGCAGCAGTGGAGCAGATCATGCCGCCCTTCTCCATCCTTGTGGCAGCCACGGTGCTTGCGCTGGCGGCGGCGTTGCTCCTGGGTAGCCGGGTTGGCGCTGTGCTGGGGGCAGCGCTTCTGCTGGGGGAGGCCGCCTATATCCTGACGGGGCTGATTCTGGCACGGGCGCCTTGGCGAGTCTACCTGGCGTTGCTCCTGGCGCCTGTCTTTGTGGTCTGGAAGGTGTGGCTGTACCTGCGCGTGCTCCTGGGGCGGGATCGGCAGGGCTGGCTGCGCACCGCGCGCAACACGTGACGCCTGAGTATCGGCGGGGTGCAGTATGGATGTGAGAAGGGCGATACCCGGGGCGGCTGAGGATGATGCCCGCCTGCTCGATGAGCGGGCCGCGCGCATGCTCGAGATCTTTGCCCACGAGCGCTTTAACAGCCCGCGCACCGTGGGCCGGCTTCGCCTGCTGATGGTGTCCTGGGTCATTCGCACCAAGCTGCGCTGGGGCCTGAAGCGTGGCCTCGATATCGTGGTGGCCAGCCTGGCGCTCGTGCTCGCCGCGCCGCTCATGGCATTGACTGCGCTGGCCATCAAGCTTGATTCGCCCGGCCCCGCCCTTTTCCGGCAGGTGCGTGTCGGCTATCGCGGCCGGACCTTTGGCTGCCTCAAGTTCCGTTCCATGTACGTTGATGCCGAGAGGCGCCGGCTTGAGCTTGTGTCGCTCAATGAGGCCGATGGCCCCATCTTTAAGATGAAGAATGATCCCCGTGTGACCCGCGTAGGCAGGGTGATCCGCAAGCTGAGCATTGATGAGCTGCCACAGCTCCTGAACGTCCTGCGCGGCGAGATGAGCCTGGTAGGCCCACGCCCCGCCCTGCCGCAGGAAGTGGCGGAGTATGATGTGGACCAGCTCGGGCGGCTGGAAGTCACACCGGGGATTACCGGGTTGCAGCAGATCTCTGGGCGCAGCGACCTCAGCTTCAAGCGCTGGGTCGAGCTGGACCTGCAGTATATCGCCGAGCAGAGCCTGTGGCGAGATGTCGAGATCTTGCTACGCACCATCCCGGCCGTCTTGCTTGGCAAAGGCGCCTATTGAGCGACTGATCCCAGCATGGCGCTTGCCGTGCATCGCACCGAATTGAGCATGGGCGGCTGGCAAATAGACCGGGGGCAAGGGGCACAGAGGACTGTAGTAGGGAGGGCGGTATGCGCAAGGTTGTGCTGATCCTGGGGGTGCCGGTCGATGATCTGAACATGGCCGAGGCCCTGGCCCGGCTGGACGATTTTATCGTCACCGGCCGGAGTACGGGACGCGTGCATCAGGTGGCGACGGTCAATGCCGATTTCGTCGTCCGCTCTCTCGATGACCCCGAGCTACGCCGTATTCTGCAAGAAGCCGATATGGCCACGCCCGACGGCATGCCCCTGGTTTGGGGGGCGCGCCTGTTGGGTGTGCACCTGGAGGGGCGCGTAACCGGGGCCGACCTGGTGCCGGCTTTGGCCGCACTGGCGGCGCAAAAGGGCTATTCTCTTTACCTTTTGGGCGCCGCCCCGGGCATTGCCCAACGCGCAGCCGATATCCTGGTGAGCCGCAACCCGGGCCTCAAGATTGCGGGGGTCTACTCGCCGCCCTACCATTCACTTTTAGATGTGGATGAGGCGATGCTCGCCGCCGTCAAGGCAGCGCAGCCCGATGTGCTGCTGGTCGCTTTCGGCAACCCCAAGCAAGAAAAGTGGATCGGCATGCATGCGCGCAGGCTGGGGGTGCCCGTTTCCATCGGGGTCGGCGGCACGCTGGATATGATCGCCGGCCTCACGCGCCGCGCCCCGCTCTGGATGCAACGGGCCGGGCTGGAGTGGCTCTACCGGCTGCTGCAGGAACCCCGGCGACTGTGGCGGCGCTATGTGACTGATCTCTTGCGCTTTGGCCCGTTCTTTCTGCGCCAGTGGTGGGTGATGCGCCGGGGGGGCGGACCTTCGCCGGTGCTGCCCTTGAGCGCACCCCTGTTGGTGCAGGGCACGGCGATCCTCAGCGTGCGAGGTCGGCTCGACGTGCACAACTGGCCTGCCTTTGCCGCTACCGTCGAAGAGGTGTGGGCGCAGACGCCGTACTTGATCGTGAACCTGGCAGAGGCGGCCTTTCTGGATTCGACAGCCATGGGGGGGCTGGTCGCGCTGAGCAAGCATGCCCGGGACCTGGGGGGGGCGCTGCGCCTGGCTGCCGTGCCGCCCGCGATTGCCCGGGTCCTGGCGCTGATGCGGCTCGATCGCTTTTTCGAGGTCTGCCAGGATGTGGAGAGTGCGCTGGCGGCCCACCGGGCGGCGCCTGAGCCGGCGCCCCCGATGCAGCAGGGCAAGTGGACAGTCATCAGGATGCCGCAGCGGCTCGACGCCGCTACCGAGCCGGAGATGATGGCCCAATGCAGCGCGGCCCTGGCCGCCAGCCCACACCTGGTGCTGGATTTCACGCCAACCTTCTTCCTGGCCTCGGCGGGGCTTGCGGCGTTGGTCAAGCTCAGCCGCCAGGCCAGGGAAAAGGGAGGTGAGCTGCGGATCGCCGGCTGCTCCGCCGACTGCTTGCGGGTGATCAAGCTGGCCCGCCTTGATGGCGTGCTCGCGCTCTTTGCCGATGTGCGCGCCGCCATCGCCCGGGCACAATGAGGTTGCCCATGCAAGCGATACTCGTTGCCCAGGCAGCGCCGCCCGCGCTGAGCCCCTTGACCAGGCGCATCCCGTGGCCATTGCTCCCGGTGGCCGATCGCCCCCTGGCTGTGATTGCGCTGGAGATGCTCGTGCGTGCCGGGTGCAGGCAGGCTTTTGTCTACCCGGGGCCTTATGGCGGCGCCATCGAGGCGGCCCTGGGCGATGGGCGGCGTTGGGGCCTGCAGCTCGAGTATTTGCCGTCGGGCGGCGCTGAGGGGCCAGCGCAGGCGCTGAGAGCCCTCCGGCGCCGGCTGGTCGAGACCTGCCTGCTGCTTCCGGCCGGCTGTTTGCTGGACCTGGACCTGGCCGCTGCCCTGGCGGCGCATGCCGCCAGTGAGAGCCCTGCCACGGCCGTGTTGCACCGTGCCGGGGAGGGCATTGCGCCCTGCCCGGTGCGGCTGAGCGACGGGCGCGTTGTGGCGCTCGACGCCGCCCCGGGAACGGGCGAGCTTTACAGCCTGACCGGCGCCTATCTTTTCGAGCCAGGCGCGCTGCAGCCTGTCGCGGCCGGGGCGCCCTTTGACCTGGACGGGGACCCGTTGCGAAAGCTTGTGGCACAGGGGGCGCTCGCTGGTTATGTGGAGCCGGGCTACTGGAACCCGTTGCAGACCGTGGCCGCCTACCAACAGGCGCACATCGACTGGCTGCAGGCCGCCGAGGCGCGGGCCGGCAGCGGGGCAGCCCCGCGTATTCGCCGCGCTCGCGTGGAAGGCCGGCGAGTGGCCCCGGGCATCTGGGTCGGGCCCTATGCCCTCATCCATCCGGCGGCCCGCCTGACGCCGCCAGTGTGCCTGGGGCAGGGCTGCCAGATCGGCCGCGATGTCGAGCTGGGCCCCAATGTGGTGGTCGGTCCCGGCGCTCTGATCGATGATGAGGCTACGGTGCGCGACAGCATAGTGCTGGCGGGCACCTATGTCGGCAGGCTGGTCAACCTGGAGCACCGCATTGCCTGTCGGTCTGAACTCATCGATGTGCAGACCGGTCAGAGTGTGCGGGTGATGGACTCTTTTCTGCTTGCCGACGTGAGCCCCGGGACGGCGACGGAAGCTCTGGCGCAGGCCGTGCAGCGGGCAACTGCCGGTCTGCTCCTGCTGATGGCGTTGCCCCTGATGGCCGTGCTGGCCTTGCTGCTCCTGCTGACGGTGGGGCGCCCTGTGCTCTGTGGCTCACCCCGCGTGCACCGGCAGCCAGATGGGGAGGAGCGCTCGTTCAGCCTGCTCTCCCTCCGCACCCGCCGAGCCGATGGCCGCCGTACCTGGCTGGGTGGCTGGCTGGAGCGTGGGCAATGGCGCTGGCTGCCTTCCCTTTGGAATGCGCTGCGTGGTGATGTGAGGCTGGTGGGCGTCAAGCCCCTTTCGCCCGTTGAGGCTGCCCAGGTCACGGAGGAATGGCAGGAACAGCGATACCAATGCCGGCCCGGCCTGACAGGGCTGTGGTATGTCCAGCCGGCCGGCGCAGGAGACCTGGTGCAGGTGCTGGTGGCCGACGCCTACTATGTCGCGACCCGCACCTGGCACGGCGATTTGGCGCTCTTGGTGCAGACGCCTCTGGCTTGGTGGCGGCAGGTTCGCCGCGCCAGGGCCTGATTGGACAGAAAGGAGTGATTGGTGCATATGGAGATGGTAGAGCACAGCGCTGGCCCCATGCGCATACTGGAGCTGCATGGGCGCCTGGATGCCCACACGGTGGCGCCTGTGCAGGCCTGGCTCGAGCGGGCCACAGCTGGCCCCGAAGCGCAGATTCTGGTGAACCTGGCCGATGTCGCGTTTATCGACTCGACCGCCCTGGGGACCCTGGTGCAGGGGCTCAAGCGATGCCGGCAGGGCGGGGGCGATCTACGATTGTGCTGCCTGCAACGCCCGGTACGTATGATTTTCGAGCTCACCCGTCTCGATCGGGCCTTTACGATTCTGACTGATGAAGAGCTGGCGGTGTAGGTCAATGCCTGAGTTGCAGGCACAGGGGAGTGATGCATGGGGGATCCCGAGACAATACGGCTCGATATGCCGGCAAGCTATGGCTATCTCGATGCCGTCAGTTCGCTTATCGCCGCGCTGCTGGAATCAGTGGAGGGGCTCCGCGACCCCGCCATGCTGAGCTACAACATGCAGCTGGCGGTGCATGAGGCCTGCACCAATATCGTGCGGCATGCCTATGGGGGCTGCTCCGATGGCCGTGTGAGAATCACGCTCATCTTGAGCCGGCAGGCGCGTCGTCTGACCGTCGAACTGATCGATACCGGCCGCCCCTTTGACCCCTCTGCCGTGGCGGCGGTTGACCTGAGCCAGCCGCACGAGCACGGCTACGGCCTGTTCCTGATGCATAGCCTGCTGGACCAGGTCACTTACGATCCCCAGCCCGGGCGCAACCGCTGGCTTTTGGTCAAGGATCTGCGTTAGGACGTGCAGAGGAGTATCAAGATCGTCAGGTCATCGGGCGGGGGGCCGTCTAGCTCCGCCCGCGCAATCAGGCGCTCTACCATGGCCTCTGCACTCGTGGCCCCGGCCAGGGCGCCCGCTAACTGCACATTCGACGCCGCAAAGGCGGGCTGCGCCTCGATCAGGCCGTCACTGTAAAGCACCAGGGCATCGCCGGGGTAGAGGGTATGTTCTCCCTCCTGGTAGAGATCAGCGGATGGGATGCCCAGGGGCACTCCTCGCAACGGCAGCTCCTCGACGGTGCCATCAATGCGCCGGATAAAGGTATAGCCGTGCCCGGCGTCTACGTAGGTCAGGCGCCCGCCGGCTATTTCGAGCTGGGCGTGGAAGAGGGTCACAAAGCTGCCCGAGCGGTCCAGGTCCTCGGCCAGGGCGCGCCGGGCCAGCTCGAGCGTCAAGGCCGGTGGGTTGCGGCCGGCAACGGTGCGCAGGGCCGCGCGCACGGTCGCCATCAGCAGTGCTGCCGGCATGCCTTTGCCCATCACATCACCCATGGTCAAGCTGAGCATGCCGGGGGCCACCACCTGCCAATCGTAGAAATCCCCGCCGACTTCGCGAGCGGGCAGGCAGCGGGCGGCGAGCTGGAAGTGGGGCAGGACTGGGTAACTGTGTGGCAGCAGGTCTGCCTGTACTTTGCTGGCGCGGGCCAGCTCCATCTCCAGTTGCAGGCGCTTCTCATCCAGCGCCCGGCGCAGGGCGGCGTTCTGGCGGCTGAGCTGCAGCCGCTTCATCGTGCGGTCCAGCACGGCCTGGAACTCTTGAGGCTCAAACGGCTTGCGCAGATAATCGTCGGCGCCGCGCCTCAGGGCGTCGGTCGCGACCTGCTCCGAGCCAAAGGCGGTGGTCATGATAACGGCCATATCCAGCGCGCTCGCTCGCACCTGCTCCAGCACCTCCAGGCCGCTCATCCCCGGCAGCGAGACGTCCAGAAAGACGATGTCGGGCTGTTCTGCGCTCACCTGCGCCAGCGCCTCTTCACCGCTGTAAGCCGCCTGCACGCTCAAACCGCGGCCTGCCAGGCGCAACTGCAGCAGGCGGTTGATGGTTGGGTCATCATCCACCACCAGGGCGCGGAGGGCCGGGGCGCCAAGGGTGTTACTGGGAACCATGCTCGTGCCCCAGGATCTCGGCCACCCGGGTGGCCACGTCGCGCGGTGCGAACGGTTTGACGATGTAGGAACAGGCGCCGCCCGCCAGCCCTGCCTCTATTTCGGCCTCCTGCCCTTTGGCTGAGACGATCATTGTGGGGATGCCCGCCGTGGCAGGGTCCTGCGCCAGCGCCCGGGTCACTTCCAGGCCGCTCAGCCCCGGCATCATCATGTCAAGTATGGCCAGCGCCGGGAGCGACTGGCGGATCAGGGCCAGCGCCGTCTCGCCGTCGGCGGCTTCGAGCACTTGATAGCCGCGCCGTTGCAGGGTGTAGGCGAGCAGCCGCCGGATAGGGGGGTCGTCATCGGCCACGACAATGGTGGTTGCACTCATTTTGCCATCATCCCTATTGCGTCTGTATGTGCATTTGAGTGGGGCGTGTGGCTCCCACCCTGGATTCGATTTGGTTGCCCGGCGCCAACGGCTGCTGGCCTGCCAGGCAACGGTCAATGGCCGCCGCCAGATCTTCCGCTGTAAAGGGTTTGTGGAGCAGCATCGCCGCGCCCAGGGTAGCGAAGGTCGGGCTGCTTTCGGCTTCAACGCCGGGGCTGGCGGTCATCATGATGACGGGCAGGGCCTGGGTAGCCGGGTCCTCACGCAGGGCGCGCAGGGCCGCAACTCCATCCATGCCGGGCATCTTGACATCGAGCAGCGCCAGATCGGGGTGTTCCTTTTTCGCCATCTCCACAGCCTGCGCACCGTCTGTGGCGCCCAGGACATGGTAGCCGGCGCGGCCCAGCAACTGGGAAATCAACCCCAAAGTATCGACGTCATCATCCGCCACCAGCACTCGCTGTGAGCGCTCCCTGGCCAGGATGCTGTGTATGTGCTCTAACAGCACCTGTTCGCGCACCGG
The DNA here is from genome assembly GCA_034436375.1 of Anaerolineae bacterium. Taxonomy (GTDB): domain Bacteria; phylum Chloroflexota; class Anaerolineae; order SpSt-313; family SpSt-313; genus DAOTVS01. Next base: position 26,515 of record DAOTVS010000238.1, read on the forward strand.
TTTGGTCAGGTAATCGACCGCACCCAGGAGATGGCTGGTGCCATTGTCGGGCAGGATCGAAAGCAGAATGACGGGGATGCTGGCCGTGCGCCGGTCGTTCTTGAGCCACTCCAACACGGTAAAGCCGTCGGCCTCTGGCAATAGCAGGTCGAGCGTGATCAGGTCGGGGTGCTCGGCTTGGGCAATGCGCAGGGCATCGGTGCCCTGATGGGCCACCAGCACCTCGTAACCCGCATGTTCCAGATAGCGGCGGATCAGGTTGGCGATATTCACCTCGTCATCGATTACCAGGATACGCCCGCTGGGCCGGAGGGTGGGCGCGACCCTGTCATGGCTGGGCGCATCCTGGGCGATGGGCAGTGTGAAGCTAAAGGTCGAGCCCTGCCCCGGGGCGCTCTCAACGGTAATTTGGCCGCCGTGCATCTCGACCAGCGAGCGCGTGATCGCCAGGCCCAACCCGGTGCCGCCCGCTTCCTGCGTGGCCCGATTGTGCGCTCGGAAGAAGCGGGTGAAGAGCTGCGCCTGCTCCTCAGGCGACAGGCCGATCCCTGTATCGGAAACCTGCACCTGTATCTGCTGCATGCCCGCATGAGCGCGAACGGCAATGTGGCCGCCGGCAGGGGTGTATTTGTGGGCATTGGAGAGCAGGTTGACCAGAATCTGCGTGATGCGATCGGCATCGCCCAGCACCGGGGGCAGATCTGCGGGCAGGTCGAGCACGAGGTCCTGGCGCTTGCCCTCAATCTGCGGCCGCAAGGTGCTGGCGGCCTGCCGGATGAGCGCTGTCAGATCCTCGGGCGCCCGCTTGAGCTCGATCTTGCCCGATTCAATCCGCGAGATGTCCAGCAGATCGTTGACCAGGCTGACCAGCCGGTCGGCGCTCGCTTTGACAATGCCCAGGAACTCAACCTGGTCTTCGGCCAGCTCGCCTACCTCCCCATCGAGCAGCAAATCAACATAACCTTTGATGGAGGTGAGCGGGGTGCGCAGCTCGTGGGAGACCAACGAGACGAATTCGGACTTCATGCGGTCCACTTCGCGCTCGCGCGTCACGTCGTGCATGGCATACAGACGGCCCAGCAGCCGGCCATTGCTGTCGCGCACGGCGGTCGAGTAGAGCGAGAGCTCACGCTGCACAGGCCAACGCTGGGAGAGGTCGCGGGTAAAAGCCTCCCCTTCGCTCAGGTCAGAGGCGGTGAGCGTAAAGATGTCGGCGCCATCGGCAAGGGCGCGCTCGATATCGGCCCGCAGGTCGTCGAGCCGGCGCCCCAATATCTGTTGGGGGGCGACCTCGAAGAACTCGCCGAGGCGCTGATTGGCGGCCACAACCTCTCGCTCGGGAGAGACCAGGAGCATGGCTTCGCTGGTCGCGTCAAAGATGGCCGCCGCCTCGCTGCGCGCCCGCTCTGCCTCGCGATACTGCACGGCGAGCGCCTCCATGCTCTCGCGCAGTTGCTCCTCAGCGCGCTTGCGCTCGGTAATGTCCACAAAGCTTTCTAACAGATGCTTGCGCCCGCCCAAGATCACGGGCACCACGGTTTTGTACACGGGGATGGTGCGGCCATCGGGGCGATGCAATGTGCATTCGCCGCTGACAGGCCGGCCCACCGGGTCCTGGAGTGGACATCGGCCAAATTCATCGTGACAGAGGGCGCTTTGACAGGGAGTGCCCACCAGGTCATCGAGGGTGGCGCCCAGCATCTCAAAGGCAACGGGGTTGGCATCGACAATGGTCAGGCTCTGGGCGTCGACAAGAAGCACACCGACCTGCACCGAATTGAGTATCGTCTTTAGCCGCACTTCGCTCTCATGCCGGGCCTGCTCGGCCCGCTTGCGCTCGCTCAGCTCCTGTTGCAGCGTCTGGTAGAGGCGGGCGTTATCCAATGCCTGGCCGATCGCCGCAGCGGCGTTCGTTGCCAGGGCGATTTCTTCGCTGGTGAACTCACGCACCGTCAGGGCATCGAGCCCCAGGGTGCCAATGACCTGGTCGCGGATCAACAGGGGCACAATGAGCATCGAAACTGTGCCGCGCCGCTGTTGGAGCGGGCGGATCACCGCCATCCGTGGGTCGTCCTGAGCGTTAGCGATGAACAGTGGCTGGCGATGCGCGAGCACCCACTGCGTGGCTGCATTTCCTTCCACCGGTATGGTGGCGCCCAGGGCGGGGGGGCGCCCCTCCTCGCGGTACTCAGTGACAACGGTCAACTGCCGGCGGTCTTCATCGAGGAGCGCCAGGGCAGCCTGGGGCAACTGCAGGGCCTGGGCCAGTTCAGCGCAGATGGCCTGGAGCCCGGTGTAGGGCTCCAGAGCCGAAGCCGAGGCGGCCAGAATGCGGTTCATCAGACCGGCTTCCTGCAGGCGGCGCTCGGCTTCGTGCTCGGCTCGCTCGCGGTCGGATATGGAGCGTTCCAGCGTAGAGAGCATGCCGTTGATGGCCTGAGCCAGCCTGCTCAACTCATCGCGGCCCGGCATCTGCACGCGTTGAGTGGGGTCGCCGCTCTGGGCGATGTGGCTCACCTGTCGCCACAGGCGGCTCATGCGCGAGAGATGGGTGCACTCCAGCAACAGCACCATCACCGCGCAGATAACCAGCCCCACGATCACCAGCGAGAAGGTCAGGTAGCGCAGGGTGGCCTGCCCCTCCCGGTAAATGTCCCTGGGCAGGTCTACCCGCAGAGCGAGGGCGGGGTTCCCGTCAACATCGCTCAGGAGGACGTAGCCGGCTATGACATCGTTACTCAATGGCCGCACCAAGGGCGGCGTGCCCTCGCGTGCCGCCAGCAGTTCCTGTCGCACGCTGGGGTCAAGCGCTGCGCCAGCGATGGGCTCGATATGGAGCTGCAAGTGGGTGATCTCGCTCAGGTGCGCTATCTGGGCAGCATCCAGGTAACGGCCCATCAGCAGGGTCCCCCGGCTCGGGCCCTCGCCAGCGCTGGTCAGGATCGGGCGGGCGGCCACAAGCAGGGGGCCCTGAGGCAACATGAGCAGGCCCGTTACGCCGCGGCTCAGGTCAGGGTGCTGCAGCAAGGGGCTGCCCGGCGCCAGGTAGCGTCCCAACTCGGCCGGGGCGGGGGCTGGCTGCCAGTCCTTACTGTCGAATGCCTGCTCGAGCACCAACCGACCCTGGGCGTCGACATAGGCAATGATCTGCACATCGATGAGCCGCAAGGCATCGGCGCCCAGGTTGCTCTGGATATAGTCTTCGTTCCGGTCGCCGACAAAGGCATAAGTATCATCCCAGGTGGCCCAATCGCTTGCGATGGTATCGATGCTGGCGATATCATCGGCCAGCGCAGCCTGTGCGCGCAGAGCCTCTCTCTGGGTATCCTGCTCCTCCAGATGCGCAAAACCGCGCAACAGGATGTTCTCAGCGGCCAGCCGCTGCAGGCCAACCAGGGCCAGCAGGGCGACGGCAATGATCAGCAGGGCTTTGTTGCGTAGAGTCATGGCCTGTTCCTAAAAGAGTATATATCAGTGTCGCCGATTTTGCGCTGTGGCCTGCGCCTGACCTTAAGGGGGACTGGCTTGACAAAAGGGGGCAAAGCGCCGACACTAGGCGATGCATGGGCACTGCGGGCGCCTGGGCCCGCACGGCGAAATCAAGGGAGTAAGGAATGCTAACTGAGGAACAGGTCCGTAATGCCTTGAGCGGGGTGATCGACCCTGAGCTGGGGCGCAATATCGTCGAGTTGGGCATGGTGCGCGATATTGTGGTCGATGGACCCAAGGTCGCGTTTACCCTGGCCCTGACGACCATGGGTTGCCCGCTTAAGGATCAGCTAACTGAGCAGGCGCGCGCGGCCATAGAAGCTCTGGCGCCCGGATTGCAGGTAAATGTGCAACTGGCGCAGATGTCGGAAGAGGACCGCCGTCGCCTTTTCGGCCAGCAGGAGGAAGAGGAGTCGCCGGCGCAGCACCTCAATCATGTGCAACGTGTGGTGGCGGTGATGAGCGGCAAGGGTGGGGTCGGCAAGTCATCCGTGGCGGCCCTCTTGGCGGTGGCCATGCGGCGCAAGGGGCTCAAAGTGGGCCTGCTCGACGCCGATATCACCGGCCCCAGTATCCCGCGCATGTTCGGCCTGCACGGGGCGCTCCACGTGGGCCCCTTTGGTCTGGCGCCAGCCGAGACCCGCACGGGCATCGAGGTCATGTCGATCAACCTGGTGCTTTCAGCGGAGGATGAGGCGGTGATCTGGCGCGGCCCGCTTATCAGCAGCGCCATCCGCCAGTTCTGGACGGAGGTGGTCTGGGGTGACCTGGACCTCCTGTTGCTGGACCTCCCGCCGGGCACGTCAGATGCGGCGCTGACGGTGATGCAGTCGATCCCGCTCAATGGCGTGGTTATGGTCACCTCGCCGCAGGATTTGGCAGGCATGATTGTGCGCAAGGCCGCTCATCTGGCCGAAGAGCTGCACATCCCGATCATCGGCCTGGTTGAGAATATGAGCTATGTGCAATGCCCCCACTGCGCCACCCGGGTGGAGGTCTTTGGCCCCAGCCAGGCCGGGCAGACGGCCGCGCAGATGGGAGCGCCGCTCCTGGGCAGCCTGCCGCTGGACCCTGACCTGGCGCGTGCAGCGGATAGTGGTGAGATCGAGAGCTATGCTGCCGAGGCCTTTGCCCCCCTGGCCGATGCCGTGTGGGAGCGCATCCCGGCTGTGCAGTGCCAGCCTATGATGGGGCGGAAGGAGAATGCATGAAGATTGCGGCTGCGACCAACGACGGCTGTAACATCGCCCCCGACCTGGCCTATGCCGCCTATTATATGGTGCTGGATATCGAGGAGGGCGTCATCACGCACCGCGAGCTGCGCGACAAGTTGCCCAGGGGGTGGTACCGGGCGCTGGGGCACGCTGAGCATCATGGCCCCAGCAGCTCCAGCCCCGAGGCTCCCCCGACTTTTGACGCCCTCACGGACCCCATCCGCGATTGCCGGATACTACTGGCCGCCAACCTCGACCCGGAAGAGGCCGGCTCGATCGCACAGGCACGCATCACGCCCATCAATGTGCGGCCGATGACCATCGATGAGGCCGTCGGAGAGCAGGTATTGGCACACGATTTGCTGCGCCCCCAGCAGTACTAGCTTTGCCCTGCATGGGCGATAGGAGGGGGCCATGCCGACGGTTGCCATCACCCAGGACCTCGAGTTCATTGGGCAGGCGATCTTTGATGCCCTCGGCGCGCTGGATGTGGAGGACATTTTGACGGGCCGCCTGGTGGCCATCAAGCCCAACGACACTGCCGCCACGCCCGACAATATCTCTGGCGTCACCCATGCCGACACTCTGCAGGCGGTGATCCGCTTTGTGAAGCAATACAACCCGCGCCACATTGTCGTTTCCGGGGGGGCGGGCGCCTCGCAGACGGAGGATGTCTTCAACTATACAGGGATGATGGACGTAATTCGCCGTGAGGGGGTAGAGTTTTTTGACCACAACCGCGCCCCCTTTGTGGAAGTGGAGCTTTCGTCGGGGCCACAGCGCCGGGTTATGGTGAACCCCCGGATCATGGAGTATGAAACCATCATCTCCCTGGCCCAACTCAAGTTGCACGAAACGGCGACGGTAACTCTGAGCATGAAGAATATCGCCATGAGCTTTCCCGCCGCCGATTTCTATGGCCACCCCCGCGCCAGCAATGAGTACCACCGCCAGGATTTCTTTGTGGATATGCAAGAGTTCATCCCGGCGATGGTCAAACGCTTTCCCCCCGATCTGGCGATCATTGTGGGGCACCCGGCGATGGTCGCTACCGGCCCGTTGGGGGGCATTCCCGTCGAGACGGGGCTGGTCATTGCCAGCCGCGACTTTGTGGCAGCCGATGCGGCCGGTGCGGAGCTTTTTGGCTTTAACATGCAGGCCGTACGGCACATCTTTGTGGCCGATCGCATGGGCCTGGGAGATGGGCGCACCTCAGCCATGATCCTGCCCCGCATGTCGCTTTCCGATGCCATCGAGGCCTTTACCCGCCTGGTTTATGCGCAAGAGAAGGTCTGGGCATAGACCAGCCGGGTGTCATGCCCGGATCTGCTGATCCCACTCGGCCCGGCTTAGCGATCGAGAAGAATCGTCCGCGGGTGCATGTGGAGCAGGCGCCGCACGCTCACCGTGCCGATGGCGCCCAGGATCACGATGATCAGCCCGGCATAGAGGAGCATTGACTGTCGGACGGCCAGGTGCCAATTGCTGGAGCGGAACTCGAGAGAGATCGTGTTGGATGTGGCGACGACGCCACTATCGAGATAGCCGACGGCCTCGATAGTATGCGCTCCCTTGGGGAAATCGCGCGTATCCAGCTGAAAGGCGTAGGGTTCGCTGTAGGCATGGGCAATCACCTGGCCGTCCATGTAAAAGGTCACCATGCTGACGTCTGAGGGCTCTTGCACAGCTACACGGAAGATTCCGGTCACGCGCCCGAGGAGATCGGCTCCCTTGACTTTGTGCACGGCCAGCTTGAGCGCCGGGCGCTCTGCCTCTGCCACAAGGGGAGATAGGCATGCCAATGCAAACAACAACAAGCAGGTCCACCCCAAACAACGCTGCAACCACCTTATGCTCATGGCCTGCCCCCAATTAACTGAAAGCCCAATCATCCAGCAACTGGCCACTATATATATAGACGCATCAACACCCACAAAAGTTTCATCTCAGTAACCTTGCAGAATGTCTGCGCGTCGTGCGGGTTGGCAGGAACGTAGGCATGATGCCCCCGCTTTTAGCCTCAGGTGGCCCTACTCCTCCATGTCGTGGGGAGGGGCAAGAGGCCCTTGCCGAGCCAAGAAGGCGGCGATTGCATGGGCCTCGGCGGCCTGCTTCTTCCAGGAGCCATACTCGCGCCCCTCACCCGCAAGCCCGCCCAGCCAGCGTGCTGTGCTGTCATCGATCTCTCCCGGCGACTCGTGAGCCCAGGCAGAGCCGGGCAAGGGCATGAAAGCGTGGCTGTGGATGCGTGCGCCCAAGGTGGCCAACTCTTCGGCAAAGCGGCGGCTGAGGAGCTTGTCCTCCGCCGTCTCTCCGGGCAGGCCGAAAATAAAGTCCACATTGGCGCGCAGGCCGGCTGCGTGGGTGATCTGCACGGCGCGCCGCACCTGATCGACAGTGTGGCCGCGCCGCATAGCCTCGAGCATACGGGGGCTGCCCGACTGGGCGCCAATGACCAGGTTGTCGTTGCCGCAGTAGCGGGCGACCAATTCGACCGCTGCTGGTGTGACCGATTCGGGGCGCACTTCGGAGGGAAAAGAGCCCAGGAAGACGTTCTCCCGCCCTGCTTGCGCAGAGGAGATGCGCAGCAGTTCGGCCAACACATCGAGCGCCGGCTCCTCCGTCGCCGAGCCATAGGCAAAGGCATTGGGGGCGATAAATCGAATCTGATCGATGCCATGGGCCAGGCACGTCTCGACGCCGCTCAAGACGGCGCGCAGAGGGCGATGGCGCACGCGGCGGCCGGCCAGGAAGGGAGCGGCGCAGAAACGGCAGTGGTGGGGGCAGCCGCGGGTGATCTCGATGGGCCCCTGGCGGCGGAAGCGGACAGAGAATGGGGGGTAATCCGCCAAATTGATCGGCCGCGCCCGCCCCTGTTGCACCAGTGACCCGTCGCCGGCGCGATAGGCTACACCACGCAGCCACGGCGTGCGCTCCCCAGAGCCCAGGGCGCAGAGCAGATCGGGAAAGACCGCCTCGCCCTCGCCGACGACGACATAATCAAAGCCAATTTCCAGGGCCGAGCGCGGCAGGGCCGTGGCATGCGGGCCGCCGGCTACCAGCAACAGATTGGGGTAACGCTCCTGCGGCAGATCACGCCGCAGCACAGCGACCTGCGCAGCCGTGCGTAAGAGATCAGGGGTCGTGAAGGAAAAGCCGGCGATGACCGTCTCGTGGGCGGCGGCCAGCCCCGCCAGGCGCGATGCAGCGACCTCGGGGCGCACGAAAACGAGGTGGATACCGGATAAGCGTGCATCTACCTCGATCGCCCCCGAGAGAGCGCTCAGGCTATTCCAGTTGTAACGATGGCCCACCAGGGCAACAGCCAGGTCCACAGTTCTCGCCCCTCAATTCCGACTCCAGCATATTGTAACAGGTAGGGCGAGCCTGTCAACAATATCCTCAAATCAGTCCCCCATGCCCGATTGGGCACAACGCACGATGAGAACGCCCTTCGGCTTCCGGGCTTGTGCGGGGCATGGCAACCGGCAACCACCCGGCAGGGCGTCGGCGCCATTTTTATATCAGCCGAAGAAAGTGGGCGCCCGCGTCTGCAAGAGCGTCCCGACCTGGCTCTCCAGCTCATCGATGGAAAAGGGCTTGCGCAGGATGGCGTCGGGGCAGGTATCGGTCACCGGGATATTGCCGGCGGTCATCAGCAGGAAGGGGATGGGGGGATCGAGATGCTCATCCTTCAGAGTCTTGCAGAGCTCGAGGCCTGTCATTAAGGGCAGCATCTGGTCAGCGATGATGAGGGCAGGCCGCTCCCGATGGGCAAGCTCTAGCCCGGTCCTGCCGTCGTAAGCTTCTTCCACCGTATGGCCGGCGCTGGTGAGCACCGTTTTGACCACATCCACGAGCGCCAATTCGTCTTCCACAACCAGTATCAGGGCCATCTTGCCCCTCCCCTTCTAGGTGATGCTACTATACAATTGTGCCTGCAAGTGTTGGCCTCAGACCGGGGGGCTGGCGGGCTCAGGATGATGCTCCCCGGCCGTGACCGGCTCACCGACATGGAGGCCATAGGCGTCGATCGTAAACTCTCGCACTACCGGGCTATAGGCCGAGCCGCGCATCTTGAGTATGGCAAGAGCGCGGTACAGGCGGCCCATCTCTTCCGCCTGCCGCAACAGGACAATATTGCCCACCTGGTCGGCCAGAGGCATATGGCCGAGCTCAAACCCACGCGCCTCAGGGCCCGGCACCTGGGTGATGAGGCCACTCACGCCCCGCTGATCCAGCCAGCCCACCAGCCAGGTCAGGAACTCTCGAGCAGCGTCAGGGTTTGGCAGCGCCCTGCTCAACTCGCTGGCCCCATCGAGCACCAGCCGTTGCGCGCCCAATGCCCCCACCCGATCCTCGATACGGTAGGCCAGGGGATCGGCATCCAATTCAAAGGGCGCCAGGTTGATAAACTCCAGCTGGTCTTTCCCTGCCGCCGCTTCCAGGTCGCGCCCCCAGCTCTTGGTCGTAGCCAGGAGTTGCGTGCGATCCTCACGAAAGCCCAGCCAGAGGCCCGGTTGCCCCGTGGCCACACCATTGGAAAGGAAAGCGAGGGCCAACATCGTCTTGCCTGTGCCCGCGCCGCCGGCAACAAGAGTCTGCGTGCCAGCCAGCACGCCGCCGCCCAGCATGGGGTCAAAGGCTGGCAGGCCAAAAGGCATACGCATGCTGCTCCACGTACGTTCTGCTGGCTGGAAAGTAGCCTGCGGCCGTGGCCACACCGTCACCCCATTGTGATCGATGGTAAAAGCATGCTGGCCGGCCAATGGGGATTGGCCGCGCATCTTGCGCACAGTGAGGCGGCGCAACAGTTGATCGTTTGTCGGCTCTCGTGTCAGAGCGATTACGCCATCCATCAGGGCGAATTCGGGTTGATCGATCACCCGCGCCGCATCGATATCTTTGGTCAGAATAAGGGTGATCTTTTCGAGAGCAAACCATGAGGTCAGGCTGTACAGAAACTGGTACGCGCCCTGTACGCCATCCAAAAACGCCTCAAAGCTGCGCAACCCATCGAAGATTACCCACTGCGGGCGAGAATTGAGCACTGTCTTGCGCAGGACGTCGACCTTTTCCGCAAGAGGCCGGTCCAAAAAGGGCACCAGCGAGACCGTCTCGATTTGCGGGCCAATCAGCTTGTAATCGGTAAAAGAAAAGCTCAACAGGTGTTCGATCAGATTGCTATGGGGCTCCTCGAGCCCCGTGATCAGGAGCACCCGGTCGCCTGCGCGCGCCCGGTGGAAAGCGATCTGCTGGGCCAGGACCGACTTGCCCGCGCCCGAAGCCCCGACGATCAGATAGCTATTGTGTTCCTGCAATCCGCCGCCCAACACGCGATCCAGATTGGGAACGCCCGTGCTGAGCAACCTGGGTTTTGTCGCCTCTTGCGTCTGCGCCATGCTCTACAACCTCCGACGAGCATCAGAGCAGCAACACTCGTGCCAATGCCGCCCGCTTGCCCCTGGCATAAATCATGCTGCGCTACAGAAAGCCGGTGCGCAATGCGCATCAGATTTTCGAGCCGTGGAGGTGTGGTCATCGTGAAAGTCGAGTACAATTTCGAGTCTCTACAGAACTGCCAGTGTGGGGCCTGCCCGGTACACGATGGCAGCAATTGTGTGGCCCAGCACACCAATGGCCTCAAGTTCACCACCTGCTCATCGGACCCGCCGGCAGCCGATGTCGAGGGGATCTATTGCTCAGCGCAAAAGGGCGCCTCGAGTTGCCACGACCTGGCCAGCGCCAAGGCATGCCTTTGCCCTACCTGCACGGTGTGGAAGTCGCACAGCCTGGATACCGCCTATTTCTGCATCAACGGAGCCGCCCAGTAGCGTGATTGGGCATCAATCCGCGCGCTTCGCACGCGACCGGAGTAGAGCCATTCGGGGGATTTGGCGGGTTCCCCCCCTCCCGGGTCAGAGCCGGGCAGGCGCGCAGCACCTTGGTCGGCTGGACCAAGTACGGTTGCAGTATCAGCAGGTCGGGAGGAAAGGATCTGCGGATTGATGCTAACGCTACCTGGCGCAAGCGCGCAGCCCGGCTGGCCCTATGGGCTTACCATCAGGGTTGGCCGGGCTGGAACCCTAAAAAATGCTGGAAAAGCGCCGGGGGCCTTGACAACCCCTAGAAGATAGCGTAAAATCGAGACAATAGAATAAGCCGAGTTCTCATTCTTGAGAAGCGGGGGAACCAGAGGGTGCTTACAAGCACCGGGGGTGAATCTGGCCGCAGGGCCAGTAGGGTTGCTCTCCCAACCCGAACCCGACAGCTAACCTCGTAGGCTTGTGGGAGGGTAGCGGGACCCAGGGCCGCTAGGCTCCTGGGTTTTCTGCGTTCTGGCACTGCCAATACCTTCTTCTCCTCCTTTGAGGCAGGGGTGGGGGCTACCCGGGCGAGGGGTTTCCCCCACCCCACTCATGCGTGTTGGGCGCCCGCATTCTGCCCCTTCTCGGGTGCTCCAACAAGAACAGCTTTGCCCGGCCTGCCGCATTATGCTATAATGGCCCTCGAACGCTCACTACCACCAAACTTGCAAAAAGGAACATAGCACCCTATGTGGGAACGTGAACCTCGGGCTCGGGACCGCCGCTTATCTAGCCGGCGCCGCGTGTTGCTGAGTGCGTTGCTGGCAGTCTTTGCCATGGGGGGCCTCTTTTTTGGCTACCTCTTCTACGCCAGCGTACGAGATATCGTGGCCTATGCGCAATTGCCCTTTCTCATCGTTGCCCCAGCAAGCCCGGCTCAGGCCAATAACCCCGCCAACCAGGGGCCGATCACTGAGCAGAAACTTACCGAGCGCGTGAACATCCTCCTCATGGGTAGCGATCAGCGCGAAGGTGATCCCAGCCCCTCTCGCACCGACACGATGATCCTCTTCAGCATTGACCCCATCAGCAATACTGTCAGTATGCTCTCGATTCCCCGTGACCTGTGGGTACCCATTCCCGGCTATGGCGAAGACCGCATCAACGCCGCCTATGTCTATGGCGAGTTGAACAAGTACCCTGGCGGCGGCCCGGCCCTGGCCAAGCGCACAGTGCAGTATAATCTGGGGGTGCCGGTCCACTATTATGTCTGGGTCAACTTTGACGGCTTTAAAAAGATCATCGATGATATCGGCGGCATCGATGTCGATGTGCCCCGCGATATCGTCGACGACCACTACCCTACGGATGACTATAAAACGGAGAAGCTATACATCCCGGCCGGCATGCAGCACATGAATGGCGATCTGGCGCTCAAATACGCCCGCGAACGTCACGATAGCTCCGATATCGACCGCGCCCAGCGCCAACAACAGGTGATCATGGCCGTGCGCAGCAAGGTGCTTAGCGCCAAGATCATCTTTTCCCTCGATCGCTTGCCGAGCATGCTGAGCACAATGGGCTCAAGCATCAAGACCGACATGACGGTCGATGAGATGTATGCCATCTACCAGGCTGCCCATGGCGTGTCTGGCGGGAACATCCAGCAGGGCGTCATCGACGACACAATGACCATCCCCTGGAAGACGCCGCAGGGCTGGGACGTTTTGGTGCCGCAGCGAGACAAGATCCGCGTGCTGATCGATCGCCTCTTCCCGGTGGCGACGCCCTCCGTATCGTTGGGTACCCTGGGTGACCCGAGCAGACTCAACGCTGAAGCGGCGCGCATAGAAGTGGAGAACGGCACTCTGACCGCCCAGTTGGCCTCCAAGATGGCCGCGGATCTGCGCTCCAAGGGCTATAATGTGGTGCGTTTTGGCAACGCTGACCGGTCCGACTATGACAAGACGCAGATCATCTATTACACCGACAAGCGCTACACAATCGCTTCGCTCAAGGATCTCTTCAAAGTTGATGATGCCCATGTAGCGCAAGAAACGCCCCTGGCCGGCAATGATATTGACATTCGGGTTGTGCTGGGGACGGATAGCATCCGATGATCAGGTGACGCTGCTGCGGAGCACTGGGGTACGGATTAAGGACGCAAAGAGCACAAAGGATTAGCCCGGTTCTCTTTGTGTCCTTTTGTCTGCGCCGATCTGTGCTCATCCCCGGTCCCCTTGCAGGTGGGCCTGGCAGTGCTCTCGCAGGGCTACTATGGCACCGATTGGACGGCCCTGATGGCCGGGACGGTCCTCAGCAAGGAGCAAAGTCCATTGACCGAGCAAACCCCCGCCTTTGCGGGCACCCACGGCTCTGCCGCCGATGATCTCACACTGAACGCAGCCGACCGCGCGATTCTGCGCCGGCTGGCCGCCCAGG
>DAOTVS010000239.1:0-4827 GCA_034436375.1 Anaerolineae bacterium
TTGGTTGCATATGGTGCCGCCCGCAGGCGGCCCCATATGCAACCAACCCACCCCAACCCCGCTTGTCTCAAGTGCGGTTGGAGTATTAGGGGCAGATGCCCTTTGGCCCGACCGCCAGTTTTCCCGCTCAACCACCCTCAGCTTCACTCTGCTGTGGCCCCGGACGAGTGATTGTCCAGGCGCCACCTGGCCCGATTCTTGCTCAGTTGTTGTAATATCCCACTGGCCGGCAAGAACACCGGGGCCTTTTCCGCCGCGAACGGGCAATCCAAAGCACACGGAGAGACGCCAAGGAGGGACATGGCTGACTCCCGCCGCGATGCCCAACGTTCCACCCGCCCATTGCTGCGCGTGCTCATCGGTGTGGCCGTCGGGTTGGCGGCGCTCAATGTGGCCCTGCTGCTCTATTGGGGCAGCGGCTTTCTCCTCCTGAGCCTTGAGTGGTATACGCCGGCTGCGCACACTATTCTCGCCCTGGCGGGTTTCAGCATCGCCTTTCTCAGTTTTGGGCGCTATGTGGTGTTGCACGAGCCGGAGACCTTTTGGATTGGTCTGGCCTTTGGCGCTTTCGCTATTCTGGATGTGTTCTACGTGCTCGCCTTGCCGGCCCTGCTCCCGGGCGAAGAGAGTCTCATTGGCGATCTCCCCAACACCTCTGCCTGGCTTGGCAGCCTGATGCACACCGCCCTGGTCTTCTTCCTGCTCATAGCCCCCATTGCCCCCTGGCCACGGGGCGACGCACGCGTGGTGCGCTGGTTTCCGTGGTCGATGATAGCGGGCATTGGGTTTCTCGTGGCGGTCGCATCACTCTCGGTGGCTTTAGAGTCCTTCCTGCCCGCGATCGTCGTTAACGAGACCTACACCCTTCTGAGCAACGCCTTCAGCATTGTGTTTGTGTCGGGAGCCGCCGTGGGCGCCGTGCTCTCAGCCCGGCGCTACCAACGGACCGGTGATGCGTTGCTCGGCTGGGCGGCCCTGACCCAGGTACTGCTCGCTTTTGGTTACGTGGCCTATCTCGTCAGTGCCCAGCGCTTCACCTTCTGGTGGTACTGGCAGCGTATTCTCTGGATCGCCGGCTTTGTGCTGATACTGTTCGGCTTGCTGTCTGAGTATGTGGGCCTCTTTCGGCGTGAGCGGGAGAGGACCCATGAGCTATGGGCCCTGCAGCAGGTGACCGACCCTGCACTGGCCCGCCAGGGTTTGGAGCCGCTGCTGCACGGCCTATTGGAGCGGATCGTCGACCTGATGATGGCGCATGCCGGAGCTATCCTGCTGCTGGATCCGGCCAGGGAGGAACTGGTGCTCCGGGCGGCGGCAGGCATTCCCCTGGAGGATGTCGCCAGCTGTCGCATGAGAATAGGGGAGGACTTTGCCGGGCGCGTGGCTGCCCGGAATGCCCCCTTTTGGGTGCGCGACGCCCAGGCCGACCCGGCTATCTGGAATGCCTACATTAGGACTCGCGGGATCAGGGCGATGCTGGGAACGCCGATGCGCGTCGGTGACGAGCTCATCGGGGTGGTGCATGTGGATTTCCTGGTCCCCAGGGAGTTTGGGAGGCGCGAAGCGCAGCTGCTGGAGGTTGCCGCTGAGCGGGCTGCCCTGGCCATCTACCAGGCAAGGCTGGTGGAGCAACTGGAGCGCCGGGCAACGGAGATGGACGCCACCATTACCTCCATCGCTGATGGAGTCCTGATCCACAACTCGGCAGGGGATCTCGTGCGCACGAATCCTGCAGCCGACAACATCCTGCGCTACACTGAGGAGGAGCGCGCAAAGCCGCTGGCGGAACGGCTGGCGGCACTGCGCATGGAGACAGCCGAGGGCAGGCCGCTTTCACTGGAAGAGACGCCTGTTGCGCGGGGGCTGCGCGGGGAAGCAATGCAGGGGGTGGAGATAATCCTCCATCGACCGCCAGACAGGACTATCTGGACCCTGGTCAGTGTGGCGCCGATTCGCACGTCTGATGGCACGCTCCTGGGATCGGTGACGACCCTCACCGATATCAGCGAACGCAAGCGGATGGAGGTGGAGCGGGAGCGGCTACTGCAGGAGGTACAGGGCGAGCGCAGCCGGTTACAGGTGCTCATTGATACCGCTCCTGTAGGCATCTCCTTCCATTTGGCTCCAGACGGCCGCCTGGAACTCATCAACAAAGCCGGCGAGGCCATCCTGGGCCGGCCGACGGCGCCGGGACTGGCTGCCACCGGCATACCCGCGTACTATGGCGTCTTCCTGCCCAGCGGCGAGCCCTTCCCGTCTGAAGAGTTGCCGGTCAGCCGCGGGCTGCGCGGGGAGATCTGTGCCGGCATAGAAATGCTCATCCGCCAACCATCCGGCCAAGCGATTTACATCCTGGTCAACTCGGCGCCGGTACGCGATGCTGGAGGGCGCATCGCCGGGGCCATTGTGGCCTTCCAGGATATCACCCCCATTAGAGAGCAGGAGCGGCTGCGGGACGAATTCATCTCCACCGCTGCCCACGAGCTCAAGACCCCGGTGACCACGATCAAAGGCTATGCAGAGATGATGCTCAAATGGGCGCCGGAGGGGCGCGACCCTCGCGAGGCCGCAGCCATCGGGATGATCGATGCCGCGACGGATCGTATCAATCAACGGGTGCAGGAGATGCTGGACGTGGTCCGTTTCCGCAAAACCCCAGCGGAGATGCGGCGGGAGCGCTTTGAACTGGGGGAGCTGGCCTCGCAGGTGGTGCAGCGGATGCAGACGCTGACCAAGATCCATACGCTGACCCTTCAGCGAGAGGGGGAGATTCCGGTGGAGGCGGACCGCGAGCGGATCGGGGAGGTGCTCGTGACGTTGGTGGACAACGCGATCAGGTCCTCACCCGAGGGCGGGGATATCGAAGTGCGCGTGTGGGCTCAGCAGGGGGAGGCGAGGGTTGCGGTGACGGACCATGGTGTGGGCATTCCCAAGGAGCGGCAACCCCATATCTTCGAGCCCTTTTACGAGCCTGTGCCTTCTGGCGCCGCCGGCTATCGTGGCGTAGTCGCGCTCAGCCTCTACCTCAGCAAGGAGGTCATCGAGTGCCACAAGGGCCGCATGTGGCTGGAGAGCGAGGAGGGCAAGGGGTCCACCTTTTACTTCGCCCTGCCGTTAGCGGAGAGGGGAGCAATGGCCGCAGAGCCTGAGGCGGAGTGCATTCCGCCGCCTGCCTTTTTCCTCTGCGTGATATGGTGGTACAATCGCCCTACCATCGTGTCGGGAGGAAACATGTCGTATCTGGAGCAAGAGATCAACGAACAGCCCATGGTGTTGGCGCGCCTGCTGTCGGAAGAGAGCCAGCGCGCACGGGAGATCGCGCGGGCTATCCAGCACAAAGGGCCACAGTTCATCATGGTGGCTGCGCGCGGCACATCGGACCATGCCGCTACCTATGGCAAGTATCTGCTGGCGAGCTCCTGCGGCTTGCCGGTTGCGCTGGCGGCGCCCTCGCTGTACACGATTTACAAGCGGCCGCCGCGCCTGAATGGGGCGCTGGTGGTGGGGATTTCGCAATCGGGGCACTCGCCTGATATTGTCGAAGTGGTGGCCGAGGGCCGGCGGCAGGGGGCCCTAACCCTGGGGATCACCAATAGCCCAGAGTCGCCTCTGGGGCAAGCGGCCGAGTATTGCCTGCCCTGCCACGCCGGTGAGGAGCGAAGCGTGGCGGCTACCAAGACCTATACTGCCCAGCTGACTGCACTGGCGCTTCTCGCGGTGGCCATGGCCGATGACCCCACGATGTGGGCCGAGCTGGAGCGGATGCCGGAGCGCATGGAGATGGCGCTGGGGGCCGCGCCGCAGGTGCAGTTCCTGGTGGAACGCTACCGCTATATGGAAAGCTGCGTGACCATTGGCCGCGGCTATAACTATGCCACTGCCCTGGAGATTGCGCTCAAGCTCAAAGAGCTGACCTATGTCGTGGCCGAGCCCTACTCCTCCGCCGATTTTCACCATGGGCCGATTGCGATCATCGATCGCGGTTTCCCTGCCCTGGTGGTGGCGCCCAGTGGCGTCATTTTCCCCGATCTGCTGGCCCTGATGCGGGAGCTGCGCGAGCGCGGGGCGGAGATGGTCGTGGTTTCGGACCAGGAGAGCGCCCTGCAGATGGCCCAGTCTCCACTAAAGCTGCCTGCAGGCGTGCCCGAATGGCTCTCGCCGATCGTGTCGGTCGTGCCTGGGCAGCTCTTCGCCGCCGCCCTCACGCTGACCAAGGGGCTGGATCAGGACCATCCGCGCAGCTTGCACAAGGTGACGCAGACAATCTGAGCGCAGGTTGGACAAGGGTTGTGCACTGGCTGTATAATGCGCAGTAGTGCGTATCCGTACTACTGGCCGCGACGCTGTGGCCGAGCCAGTGGCATTGCATGCAACCCAGGAGGAACCCCATGGTCGAGAAGCGTTTCCGCTCCCTGCGTATCATCAGCGCCGTCCTGAAAGTGCTCGCCTGGATCATTCTTGTGCTGGGAATCATCGGCGCCTTTATCATGTTTATCGCAGCGATCTCTGGGGTGGCTGCGAGAGCAAGCTACAGTTACGCACCCCGTGCGGTTGCAGTCGGCGGGTTCGTGGGAGGCCTCTTGGCTGCCCTCTTGATCGTCCTCGCCGCAGTGATCTACTTTCTCTTTCTCTATGCGGCGGGCGATGCTATCGGTCTGGCGCTGGCCATTGAGGAAAACACACGCCAGACGGTGCACCTACTCAAGGGCGGCGATAGCCTGCCGCGGCTGGGCTAGGGGCCCATACTGGTTGAGGAGCAAGGTTGCTCCAGCCTCCCCAGGGCTTTTCGGTTTGTATAGAGAAAGTGTAGTGGCGGCTTGGGCCGCT
>DAOTVS010000240.1:0-12519 GCA_034436375.1 Anaerolineae bacterium
ACCTCTTCGAGCACCTGCAGGCGCTCTCCATCGGCTTTTTCGACACCCACCCTGCCGGTGAGCTGATGAGCCGCCTGACTAACGATATCGACGCCATCAACCAGGCGGTCTCGCAGAACGTGACTTCCCTGCTGGCCAGTGTGCTCTCAATGGTAGGGATTCTCATTGCGATGTTCGTGCTCAATGCCTGGTTGGCGCTGGCGACGCTCATCGTCGTTCCCATCATGTCCTGGTTCACCGAATTCATCGCCAGGTACACCCGCAAAGGGTTCCGCGACCTGCAGAGGAGCCTTGGTGGGCTGAACAGTGTCATGGAAGAATCCATCAGCGGGCAAAAGGTGGTCAAGGCTTTCCGCAGGAATGAGTCCGTCATCGAGGCTTTTCGCGCGCAGAACGACGCCGTGTACCACGCCGCAGTCTACGCGAACACCTATGCCATGATGCTGATGCCGCTGACGAACGTGCTGGGCAACTTTTTCGTCATCGTCCTGGCCGGCTTGGGCGGCTGGCTGGCCCTGCACAACCTGGTCAGCGTGGGTATGATTGCCACGTTCATCAGCTACGGGCAGAACTTTGTCAACCCGCTGCGCCAGTTGGCGAATATGTACAACTCGATCCAGGCGGCGTTGGCCGGCGCAGAGCGGGTATTCGAGATCATCGATACCCCGCCAGAAGTGCCCGACGCTCCAGATGCCCTCTCGCTGCAGACCACCAGGGGACATGTGCGCTTCGAAGACGTCAATTTCGGCTATGTGCCTGATACCCCCATCATCAAGGGCATGAGTTTGGAGGCCAAACCCGGGCAGACCATCGCCCTGGTCGGCCCAACCGGGGCAGGCAAGACGACGATCATCAACCTGCTGACTCGTTTTTACGAGATCCAGGGCGGCCGGATCACGATTGACGGCAGCGACATCCGCGACGTGCGCAAGGCGGACCTGCGGCGCAAGCTCGGACTGGTCCTGCAAGATACGTTCCTATTTGCGGATACCGTCATGGAAAACCTCCGCTATGGCCGGCTCGACGCGACTGACGAGGAAGTGATGCGGGCCGCCGAAATGGCCGATGCGGATCACTTTATCCGGCAGCTACCTCAGGGATACCAGACGGTACTTTCCGAGCGGGCTGGCAACCTGAGCCAGGGCCAGCGCCAGTTGCTGGCCATCGCGCGCGCCATTCTGGCCGACCCGGGCATCCTCATCCTGGATGAGGCCACCAGCAGTGTAGACACCCGCACCGAGGCGCGCATCCAGAAAGCGCTGCTGCGTCTCATGCAGGGCCGGACCAGCTTTGTCATCGCCCACCGCTTGAGCACAATCCGCGACGCCGATAACGTCGTCGTGATCAACCACGGTGAGATCGTCGAGCAGGGCACCCACCAGCAGCTGCTGGACAGGCGTGGGTTCTACCATCACCTGTACGTGAGCCAGTTCAAGGGCCAGGCGATTTAGGCGCATGTCGCTCTGGAACGCAGAACACCCCTCGAGGCTTTGACCCGAGGGGTGTTCGCACTTGCTTTCCCAACGAGAGTGGGCTTCTCATGTCGCGTTCGCCTCCTGGGCGAGCAGTTGCTCCAGGCTCTCCACCGTCGTTTGCTGCACCTGCACACCAGCGTTGGAAAAGACATAGTCCGGGCCCTTGCACTGGATCTCCTCACGCAGGAAGAGGCGATCCACTTTCTGGGCGATCAGCCATTCGGCGACGCGTATCCCCTTGGCCCGCTCGAGGCCCACGTGGGGGTTGGGCAGTATCTCCTGGCGGGAAAAACGGTGCTGCTCCAGATCCACAATGGCAAAGTAGGGGGCATCGCCGAAATGCGGCGAGATCTGCCCGGCCATGTCGGCCAGCGGAATAGCCAGGCGCTCCTTCGTCCTTTCCACTGGCTCATAGTGGATCAGGATGCGGTCGAGATTGGGAATCCGAGCGCGCAGGTTAGCTTCGAGTTGCTCCGTAACCTGGTGCGCCCTTTCCAGGTTACGCGTGCGGAGAGTAATCTCGGCCTCGACGAATCGAAAGCGCCCCGAATTGCGTCCTGTAATCCAGTTGACTGAGGCGACGGCAGGCGCCTGAGCCAGAATATCGCGTATCTGGGTGAGGGTTTCCGGGTCGAGAGAGGCATCGAGCAGCACACGCATGCCATCGCGCAGTAACCCCCACCCCGACCAGACGACAAACCCGACCACAGCTATTGCCGCATAACGGTCCAGCGAGACGCCCAGGTAGGCGCCAATGATCGCCACCAACACAATGATCGTAGAGAAGACGTCCGTCTGCGAGTGCCGGGCATCGGCCACCAGGCTCGGGGAGCCCGCCGTCCGGCCGATTTGCAGTTCATAGCGCCCAAACAGAAATGGGATCAGAACCGCCAGCAGCACGCCGGGGATTAGCCAGGGCGTCACGCGCACAGGCGGGCCCGGAGGGCCGACGGCGTCCCGCAGGATCTCATAGCCGGCCAGGAAAATGAGCAGGGCCACGATGACCTCGACCACATTCTCAACCTTGTACAGGCCATAGGGGAAAGAGCTGCTCCGGCGGGTAGAGATACGCAGGCCCAGGATCACTGCCACAGAGGAAAAGACATCCACCAGCGAATGGATGCCATCGGCAGCCAGGGCCAGGCTGCCAGATATGGCAGCCAGACCCAGCTTCAGGCCGCTCAGTGTCAGATTCGTCAGCAGGGAGTATACTCCCACCCGCTGCAGGGTCGATTCGCTTGTACGTGCCGGCTCTACACTATTCAAGGGTTACCTCGCTCATGCGCGCTGCGGCCCATTATAGGCGCCCGAAGAGCTCGAGGCAATCTGCATGTATCTTTTGCGCATGCTTGCGGCTCTTTATGCTTGCAAGAGATGGAAAGCATTCTCGGGGAAATAAAGTGGCGACTGATAGCAGTGACTCCGAACTCATCTCCGCCTGCATCGCGGGGCAAAGCTGGGCATGGGACGCCCTTGTCGATCGCTACAAGGGTTTGATCTACTCCATTGCTCTGCGCTCCGGCCTCACCCAGGAGGATGCTGCCGACGTCTTCCAGACTGTGTTTGCGCATCTGCTCCAACACCTGACGACGATCCGCGAGCCCCAGGGGCTGGCAGCCTGGCTCATCACGGCAACCAAGCGTGAGTGCTGGCGCATGTTGCGCAAGCGGCAGCGCGAGCCCGCTGCCAGCGAGGTGCCCCTAATCCAGACAACAGCCCGGGGCTGGGCCGAGAGTGTGCAGTCCGAAGAGAACTTGTTGGCCTGGCATGGCTTTATCCATGAGGCCCTGGCGCAAATCGGCGAGCGTTGCCGGCAAATGCTGACGCTCCTGTATCTGGAGCCTGAGGAACCCTCCTACGACGAGATCAGTGCGCGCCTGGGCCTGCCCCGTGGCAGCATCGGCCCCACGCGTGCACGGTGCCTGGCCAAGATGCGCGACCTGTTGACAAAGATGGGGATGAATGTAAAGTGAACCGCCATCCCGTGAGCCTGGAGAACCTTGCCGACTGGGAAGATGGACGCCTGGACCCGGAGACACGCCGGCGGGTGAACGAACACCTGCGCACAGGGTGCCCATCCTGCCAGGCTGACCTGCGTTGGCTGCGCCAGTTCAAGCAGGCCGCCCGAGTCCAGGGCTATGTAGAGCCACCCGCCGAGCTGGCCCGCCGGGCCAAGGCCCTCTACCGCGCCCCCAGCGCGCGGGCTGTGCCTGGGCGCTTTGCCTTGGGCTCGCTGCGCCGCTTCACGCCCGCCCGGGCCGTGCTGGCGGCTTTGCTGCTCGTGATTCTGGGTGGGGTGCTGTTTCTCATCCAGGCGCCCACGGTCCTGGCTCACCAGGCGCTGGTAGCGGCTGCCCAGGGCGTCGTACAGGCACGCCCTGTCGGCGCCCCAGAATGGCACCCCGTGCACGTGGGCGACCGTCTGAGCGAGGGCGATGAGGTGCAGGTGCCCGACGGCCAGGCAACACTATCCCTGTTTGCCGGATGCCGCCTGGATCTCTCTGCTGGGGCAGAGCTCAAGATCGTGTCATTGCGCTCGGGCCTGCTCGGGGGAACTCTCCGGGTCACCCTGCTACAAGATACCGGCGTGGCGCACTATGACGTGCCGCCGCTGGCCCGGCTCTCTTCTTTCACCCTGCGCACACCGACCGGTCTGATCACCTGCCAAGCCGGCCGTTTCTCGGTGAATGCACGGGCGGACGAAACTACGGTCACCGTTTTCCAGGGTACGGTGCGAGCTGCCGGCGGATTGCACAGCACCATGCTGTCCGCTGGGCAGGCCGCCGTCATCCCGGCACAGGGACCGGTGCAGGTCCAGCCCACACCAGAGAGTCCGGCAAATGAAGGAAACCCGACGTCGGGTGGGATACCCACAAGCACACCGTCTGGCCACCCCACCAGCACGGGGGTTCCCCTACCCACGCAGGCGGTAGCTGCCCCGGCAGGCACAACGCCCGCCCACACAGGCACGCCGGAGGCAGGCCCACAGGCCACCACGATGCCGGCGACCGAGATGCATGCCACGCAGGGGCTTCCGACCCCGTCCGAGACAGCTGCCATGGGTCAGTCGTCTACACCTCAGGCAGCGGCGCCGGAGCACACCGCGCAGCCGAGCGGCCCATCAGGCTCAACTGGAGGATGGCAAAGGCCAGGAGGTCCCGCAGATTAGCCCACTCTCACCAGCTGAGGCCAACCTTCCGCACCAGAAAGAACTTGATCAGGTCGTTGACGACCAGCGTGAAGAACAGCGAGTAGAAGAACACAAAGGCTGTCGTAGCCAGGGGCAGCGGGCTCAAACCGGGGATGCCCACCGTGGCCAGCACTGTGCCGATGACCAGGTCGGCCCCGTTCGCAATCAGCAGGGTCTTGCTCGGCAGCGAGTCCCAAAAGTGCCCTCGCTCCCGCACAGCAAAGATCGAGAACATGGCAAAGTAGAACAACAGCTCGAAGGAGAAGGTACAGAGCGCCTGATCGTTATTGCGGATGCCAAAGTGGGCAAACCCGATATACAACAACGCGAATGCCTCGACCACCATCAGCAAGCCCATGATGACCGATATCTTGACCAGGGCCACCATGTTCCAGTCCTCTGGTGTCTGCGAGCCGCGCACATTGTCGGTGGCAAAGGAGATCTTGACAAAGTCGGTCATGAGCATCATCAGCATCATGGCAAAGGCAGAGACGACGAACTTGCCAGTGATGAGGAAAGCAAAGACGACAAAGGCCGATTTGATGATAGTCCGGCTGATCTTGTTGATGATCCAGGTCGCAATGCGCTGGTAGACCATGCGGCCATTCTTGACCAGGTCTACGATGCCGGCCAGGCCCTCATCGGTGAGCACCACACTGGCGGCCCCCTTGGCCACATCAGTCGCGGTGCTGACCGCGATGCCAACCTCCGCCTGGCGGAGGGCCGGCGCGTCGTTGACTCCGTCGCCCGTCATGCCGACAACATGCTTGCGGGCCTGCAAGCTCTTGACCACAGTGTACTTGCCTTCAGGGTAGATCTCCGCAAATCCGTCACTGCTCTCGGCAATCTGCCCCGCCTGCAGCGCATCCTGGCCAGCGGCCTCCTCAAGATCGGCCACCCGGCGCACGTTCCGGCCCAGCCCCACCGAGCTGGCAATCTCCCGGGCAATGGGCAGGGCATCGCCAGTGAGCATCTTGACCGACACGCCCAGGGCCCTGAGCTCTTTGATCAGGAGGGCGGAATCGGCCCGCGGGGTATCGCTCAAGGTGACGATGCCGGCCAGGTGAGGCTGCTCTTGCCCGCGGGCCCAGGCTACCGCCAGGGTCTTGGCCCCCGCCTGCGTCGACGTCTGCGTGCGCGCCTCCAACTCCTCCACGGCCTCGGGCGCCAGGCCGCAGGCGTCAGCAATCGTCTTGACCGCGCCCTTGATCACCCGGAGCTCAGCCCCATTGACCTCCACCAGCGCCTCTGTACGACGCGTCTTGGGGTCGAAAGGCACGAAGGATTTCTGGTTCACGCCAAGGATATCGATCCCCCGCTCCCGGGCCGCGGAGATAAAGGCCATATCGATTGGATCATGGTTGGCCTCCTGCGAGGCCGCCGCCCCATAGAGGATGATGTCGCGCTCGCTGGAACTGTCGACGGGCAGAACGCCGGTGATTGCCAGTCGGTTGGTAGTAATCGTGCCCGTCTTGTCGACGCAGAGCACGTCCATGGTCGCGGCATCATCGGAGGCGCTCAACCGCGTCACCAGGACGCCCTTTTTGGCCAGCTGCATGGATCCAAGGGCCATGCTGACCGTGAACATGACGGGCAGCGCCACCGGCACGGCGCCCAACAGCAACACCAGCATCAGCGGCAGCATATCCAGAAGCGGTATCCCACGGATGAGCATAAAGACCAGGGTGACAGCCAGCAGAGCGCCAACGATGATGAAAAGCCAGCGCACAACCCGGGAGATGACCTCCTCGGCATGCAGCTTGGGCCGCGCGATCTGCACCAGCTCAGTGGTGCGCCCATAGTAGGTCCGCACGCCCGTCAGGGCAACGATGCCCGTCGCCTCACTGCGACGCACGATGGAGCCGGAATAGAGGATATCTCCGGGCGCCTTCTCGACCTCCATGCTTTCGCCAGTCAGAGTCGACTGGTCCACGCCCAGCTCGCCTGTGATGATCTTGATATCGGCCGGCACAAAGTCGCCGGCGCGCAAGCGGATAATGTCCCCCGGCACCAGCTCATGCGCGGGCAAGACCTTCCATACGCCGTCGCGCAGCGTCCTGGCGCTCACCTGCAGCTTGCTGCGCAGCATGTCAACGGCCTGAGAGGCCCGCTGTTCCTGGGCAAAACCAAGGATCGCATTGACGACCAGCAGCGCCGTGACGATATACACATCAGAGAACTTGTGCAGGATCAACGAGAGAATGATGATCAGCTCAAGCATCCACGGGGAAAGGCCCCAGAACTTTTTTACGAACTGACGCCAGGGGTTGATTTTCTTCTCGGGGATCTCATTGGCCCCGTACTGCTTGAGCCTGGCCGCCGCTTCGCTCTGCGTCAGCCCCTTTTCCACACTGGAGCCGAGCCGCTCGAGAATCTCGGTTGGCGCCAATGATAGCAAGTCCGACTTGTCCATTGTTGTAGCCATCAGTGCAGCCTCTGCCCACGCGGGCGAACATCCATCGGACAGAGGGGCCCAGGGTCGCCGTACCGATGGAGTAGAATGTGTACCTTTACCGTCATCATTCTACCTCCAATGCGGTATAAAACACAAATAAGCTCTCTGGTCGTTTCTATAAGAGCCATTTATAGCCCAAACGGCATTCCCCGACTAACGCTCGCGAACGGCTGATACAGCGATTTCCCCACCAGGAATGGACTGGCGAAACCTGCCGGTTGCCTTGCCGGGTATTGGGCTCCGCAACCGCCCGGCCCTGGGCCTTTAGGGGCGACTGCCACGCCCTCCCTCATGGGAATCGTCCCGTCGCGCCCGGCGGCGCAGAACATAGTAAACGAGCCCAACGGCGACGACGACGGCCAGCGCCAGCACCGACTGGAGCGGCAGAGAGGCGGCCAACCCCACAGTCGCCGCCAGCCCCACCCAGGAGATTACCCCCGGATACAGGCGCTGAATGGGCCGCAGGCGCAGGGCCGCCACGTTCATGATGCCATAGTAGGCCAGTTGGCCCAGGCTGCTGGCCAGAAGGGCGGGACCAAAGCCGACGGTCGCGACCAGCGGAATGGTCACCAGGCCGATGATGAGGACAGCATTGCGCGGCAGGCGCCTGGAGTCGAGCCGATGCAGAAAGGAGGGCATATCCCCACGCCCGGCCATGGCATAGAGCAGCCGGGACAGGCCCCAGATGTTCGTGAGGAGCACGTCACTGGTCGCCACCAGTCCGCCCAGAGAGACTAGGGTTTCCGCCCATGTCAGGTTGGAGGGCTCCAGCGCCGTCCGTAGAGGAGCAGGACTTCCCGCCAGGGCCTGCGGCCCGGCTAACCCCAACGCCACCACGGCCACTATGAGATAGAGCACGGTCGAGATGACCAGTGAGGCAATGACCGCCCGCGGCAAAGTATGGGTGGGATCACGCACTTCACCCGCGATCAGGACGATGCGCGCAAAGCCCGCATAGGCAAAGAAGATCAACGCGCTGGCCCGCGGCAGGCCGCTGAGAGAGAACGGCAGCAGGGGCGTATGCCGCCAGACCGGCAGCAGGGCCAGCCCGACGCCGATAAAGATCAGCAGGACCACCACTTTAAAGGCGACGAGCAGATCGTTGACCCGCCCGGACTGCTGGACCCCCACCAGGTTCACGGCGACGGCCAGGATGGCGAGGGCGACTGCGGCAGGGCGCAGCGGCAGACTGGGCACCAGCGGTTGCAGATAGCTGGCAAAGCCCAGGGTGAAGGTGGTGCTGGCCGCAAGGTTGGCAAAGAGATAGATCCAGCCCGCGGTAAAGCCGACTACCGGCGAGATCAGCACATAGCCGAATTCGTAGGGGCCGCCGGCCTCCGGGTAGCTCACGCCGAGCTCTGCCGCACTCAGGCCGTCACAAAAAGCAACTGCCGCGGCAATCAGCACGGCCAGCGGCAGTGCCGTGCCGACGATGCCGGCCGCCTCGCCCAGCACCACAAACACGCCGGCGCCGATAATCGCGCCCAGGGCAATCGCGGTCGCATCGATGAGCCCAAGCCGGCGCCTGAGGTCGGATCTACCCTGGCCCATGCCACCTCCTGGCCTGGCGGTGCTTCAGAGAAAGAGCGAACCAGGTCAGGAGTAGAAGCAAAATTCGTGCCGAAGGACGAACGCTCTAGCGCTGAGCCGCAGCCAGGTCCAGCTCCAGCACAGTCACGGAATGGGCCGGGAAGGTGTAAATGAAGCGATTCGCGGCGGCAAAGCCGGGCACCGGCTGCACCCGCACGACATCCGGGTTGGTGATGCTGTTGCCGCTCAGCGCGCTGGGGCCGTTCAGCTCGTGCCCCCGGCCCTGCGGCAGCACTTTTGCGCCCGCAACGTCGATCTGCGCGGCAATATCCTCGTAGCGATGGCGGTTGATCACGGCCAGGTACAGGCGCCGACGGTCTTCAGTCAGGGTGGCCTGGGCATCGATATAGGGCGCTTGAGCGCGTGCGGGCAGGAATGCCTCGGCTGGAACGGCAAAAGTGGGGCTCTCGACCCGAGTCTCGACGCTCTCGCTGCCGCTGTGCTCCACATAGAGCTTGTTGGCCAGGTAGACCGGCGTGGTAAAGAGCCCTGCCTGCGTGGTGTAGATGGCGCCCAAGACGTTCACCATCTGGGCCAGGCTTCCCATTTTGACCAGGTCGCCGTGACGATGGAACACATTGAACATCCCGGCGGCATAGAGGCCGTCGCGCAGTAGATAGGGCTCCGCCACGCCGGGCTCGTAGTGGGGGTAAACCCAGGTATTCCACTCGTCGAGGGCGACGTGCACCTTACCCCCCAGGCCATGGCGCGCGAGGGCCGCCCCGGCATCCTGCAGCAGCTCCGCCACCCGCTCCGGGCCGGCCACCACAATCGGGTAGAGTGCATCATGATCGGGCTTGTGATCGAGGGGCAGCTCACCGGGCCCATAACCGGGCGTGTAGTGGTGCAGGCTGAGATAGTCCATGCGCTCGCCAGCGATCTCTAGCACGGCATCGGTCCAGCCGGGCGCCTCATAATCCTGCGCGCCCACGCCGACCAGCACGAGCCCCGGGTCGACCGCACGCATGGCCTGGGCAAATTCAACATAGCGGCGCGCATAGGTTTCGGCGTCGACGTGGCCGTGTTGCCAGTTGCCATAGGTCTCGTTGCCCACACCCCAATAGCGCACACCATAGGGCTCCGGATGGCCATTGGCCGCACGCAGGCTGCCGTTGGGGCTGTCGGCCGGTCCGTTGCAATACTCCACCCAGGCGGCGGCCTCTTCGGCAGTGCCGCTGCCGAGGTTCACACACAGGTAGGGCTCCGCTTGCAGCTCGCGGCAGAGCTGGATGAACTCATCAGTGCCCACATCGTTCGGCTCCCACGCCTCCCAGGCCGGGTCCAGGCGCACCGGGCGCCGGTCGCGCGGGCCGATGCCGTCCTGCCAGTGATAGGCGGAGGCGAAATTGCCACCAGGCCAGCGGAGCAGTGCCGGACGCAGGCCGCGGGCCGCCTCCACCACATCGGCGCGCCAGCCAAAGATCGTGTCGGCTGGCATGAGCGAGGCCGCCCCCAGCCAGAGCGTGCCCATGCCCGCAAAGGTAATCGAGAGCCTCGCCAGTGGATCATCCGCTGGAGCCGTCAGGGTAAGCTCACACCCCTGCCAGTCGCCCTCAGGGCAGCGCCATTCGTGCGACACGTAGAGCCGGCCCTCCTGACTCTCCAGAGCCAGGCGCAAGGGCCCCGACAGGCCCACCTGCCGTGCCACCAGGCGCAGGTGGTAGCGCCGGCCTGCCTGCAGCACCAGCGGCCCCTGGGCCACCCCGTGCAGTTGCCCGTCATCCAACTGCACCATCACCCGCTGCGATTGCCGCCCCGCGTAGTAGATGGTGTTATCATGGCTGTAGCGCACCCCGGCCCCGCGGCCCACGGACTGCCAGGGTGAAACGACACCGTACTCGTAGAGGTCCGGCCCGTTGAATTTGCGGTTGTCCAGCATCTCGGCCCACAGGCCGCCGTAGACGCAACGGCCCATATGCTCAGTGAAATGACCGTAGAGATTGCGGTCGAGGTGCGCAAGCACCCGGCCTACGTCGACTCGAATGGTTGCCTGGATCAAAAGAATGCCTCCGGAAAAAGTTGACAATAAGATTATACCATATTCCGGGTTGGCATGCATTGTGCAGTGAAAGCTGCTATAATGGTCTTGAGCCTTGCGGCATTCACTGTTTTCCAACACAGGAGAGGTGAACGTGAAATTCCCACGTGCCAGTGGCATCCTGCTACACCCCTCGTCACTGCCCGGCCCGTTCGGCATCGGCGACCTGGGCGATGCCGCCTACCGCTGGGTTGATTTCCTGTCCGATGCTGGCCAGTCGTACTGGCAGGTGTTGCCCCTGAGCCCCACCGGGTATGGAGATTCGCCCTACCAGGGCCTCTCTGCCCTGGCCGGGAACCCAATGCTTATCAGCCCGCAGAAGCTGGTAGAGCGGGGCCATCTCTCCCCCAGCGATCTCGAAGGCGCGCCGCCCCTACCCGAGGGGCGCTGTGACTATGGCGCCGTCATCGGCTACAAGAACAGGCTGCTGGACCTGGCTTTCGAGCGCTTCCGCGCCTATGCGCCGGCCGAAGAGCACGAAGCCCTGGCCCGTTTTTGTGACGAGCAGGCGGGATGGCTCGAGGATGTGGCCCTCTTCATGGCCCTCAAAGAGGCACACAACTACAGTCCCTGGTATGACTGGGATGCCGACCTCAAACGACGCCAGCCCAGCGCCATGACGCACTGGAAAGCGCTACTGCTCAACCGGGTGCAAGCGCAGCAATATCGCCAGTGGCAGTTCTTCACCCAGTGGTCCGACGTCAAACGCTATGCGAACGAGCACGGCATCCGCATCATCGGCGACATCCCCATCTTTGTCTCGCGAGATTCGGCCGATGTGTGGGCCAACCCGCACCTCTTTTACTTTGACGAGGGCCTCAACCCGACAGTCGTTTCAGGCGTGCCCCCCGACTATTTCAGCGCCACGGGCCAGCTTTGGGGCCATCCCCTCTACCGTTGGGACGTCATGGAGGCAGAGGGCTATGCCTGGTGGATACAGCGCTTCCGCATGGCGCTAACCCAGGCTGACGTGCTGCGCATCGACCACTTTCGTGGGTTTTACAACTACTGGGAGGTGCCTGCTGGCGAAGAAACGGCGGTCAATGGCCGTTGGCGGCTCGGGCCGGGGTCGGCTCTCTTCCGGGCTGTCGAAGCTGCGTTGGGCCAGGTGGCCATCATCGCCGAGGATTTGGGCAGCTTTGACCGGGAAGCACGCGCAGGGCTGGACGCGCTCGAGCAGGAGTTTGGCTTCCCGGGTATGAAGGTGCTGCAATTCGCCTTTGACAGCGGCCCACGGAACGACTATTTGCCCCACAACTACACCCGCCCGGAGTGTGTGGTCTATACAGGCACCCACGATAACGACACCATCGTCGGCTGGTATCAGAACACGGCGTCGGAAAAAGCGCGCGACTATGTGCGGCGCTACATCGGCTGCAGCGGCGCCGACATCGCCTGGGACCTGATCCGCCTGGCCTGGAGCTCGATCGCCGAGACGGCCATCACCACTGCCCAAGACCTGCTCAGCCTGGGGCATGAGGCCAGGCTCAACACGCCCTCCACCAGCGGCGCACCTAACTGGTGCTGGCGGCTTGTGCCCGGCGCCCTGCCCAGCTGGGTCGCCCCCCGCCTGCACGATCTGACCTTCGTCTATGGCCGCCTGCCGGCGGAGCCGGAGGAGGAGGAAGAGAGTAAAACATAAAACGTGAAACCTAATACTGCAACCGCACTTGATCCAGCCGGCTCCCGGTAACAGCCGGCCAAGGTGCTGTGCGCCTGCCCGGCTCTGACCCAGGAGGGGGGATTTGGCGGGTTGCCTACAGCCGAGATC
>DAOTVS010000241.1:0-6558 GCA_034436375.1 Anaerolineae bacterium
CCGCCCGCGGGCGGCACACGACGCCCGGTTCTGCTAAACCCACTCCAAACCTTTTAGGGTACCTTTTCGGATGGGTGCGAAGCCCTGTATCCGGAGGGATGCGACCTACCCGGGCTGTACGTCAGACGGGCATCGCTACCCGTTCCACAACCTCTTGCGAAGGCACACCCCCCTGATTGACGACCTCCATATAACGGTACGACGCCCAGTCGCTGGGCAATTGGTCTTTGGGCTTGTACTCCATGTTCACGGGCTGCAGGTTGCGCTGCGTGTTGACGATGTTGCGTACATAGTCCTTGTTGGACTCAAAGACAATCAGCGGCTGGATCTCAGCCGGGTACATCTGGTGGATGTCCTTGCCTTCGTAATCCTGGAGCAACTGCCCAACCTGCTGGATATGCTCCAGCTCCATGCGGTAGAACTGCTCCCAGATAGCCTTGATCCGGGGATCGGTCTCCGTCTGCCAGCAGCTGTAATAGTTGTAGGCCTCGTTGACCTGCTTCAGCGCCGCCTTTTCCAGCCAGCCGAGGCGCGGGTCGGGCACTGACTCGTATTGAGTCACGTGCTCTTCCTCGACTTCGGCGATCTCGGCATACAATTTGCGCGCCAGGTCGTTGCCATACATAAACCCGTGGGACTTGTAGTAGAGGTAGGTCTGTTGCTCGCCGGCGATGATGGTCTGCGAGTTGAGCTTGGTCTTGACGTTCGCCTTGCCATAATCCACATAGTGGCGCACCGAATCCAGCGGGGAGCGGTGCTCTTCAGGAGTCGGGCGCCCTTCGGCGATCTCGGTCTGGCCCTTGACGATCGCCTCGGCGCTCTTGCCTTCCAGCAACTGCATCAGGTAGGCATAGCGGAAGAGGTGGTCGAAATCCTCGATCAGGGCGAAATCGAGGACTTGGCATAGGGATCGGGCTCGTTCTTGGCCAGGTTGGCCGTCAGGTCCACGGCCACCTGCTCGTAGGCAATGGTCGTCTCGATGATTGTCTGATCGGCCGGGTTGAGCCAATCGACGGTGGTCTGCTGTTCGACCTCCGCCCGCCGCAGCTCGGCGATCTTGGCTCGCAGCTTTTCGTCGGCCACGTGCCGATACCACTGGTGCAAGAAGAAGAAGGAATCGTTCTCGATGCCGTTCATCAGGATGACCCGGCAGCGAGTGTAAGGGTCAACGCGGTCCCGGTCATAGGGCGCTTGAACCTGCTTGTTCCAGGAGTGGTACTGCTGCTCCAGGGGGATGCGATTCTGATCAAAGGGGTGGAAAGTACTGTTGGGCATGCCCATAACCCATTTCCTCCTGCAGTCAGTATTCTGGGAAGCCGGCTATGCGCCAGCAAGAAATATGCCGGGCTTGCCTTATTGTCACCGCCGCTGGTCTGTGGTATAGTGCCGGGCAAACGGCGCCCGGAGGTGCGTGCTGTGGCCCGCAGCCACAGTACGCTGGAGGCAAGTCGATGAGCACCCGCAAACTCTGTGCCCACATCATCGCGGGTTATAGCGGCCCGCTGGGCAAGCCGCTGGCCGTCAAACTGGTCAATGCCTCGCCCGCCTATGTGCGCGAGGTGCGCGGTGCTCTGGGGAACGGCGCGCTGATTGTGGTGCGCTGGGTGGAGGAGAACCCGAACTGGAATGACCCCGAGCGGGCGGCTCAGGATTGGTACAACCGTCACCTGCCCGACATGGCGGCTATGTCTGGCCCGGAGCACGACCCCAACCTCTGTTTCGAGGGGTTGAACGAGGTGCCCGACGATCTGGCCTCGCGCTATGTCCGTTTCGAGGTGGCTCGCCTGGGGCTCATGCACCATGGCGGCTACCGGAGCGTGGTCGGCAATTTCTCGGTCGGCACGCCCGATTTTCCCGTCTGGGAGACCTATCATCCCCTGCTGCACGCCATGGCCCCCGACGACTGGCTGGGCCTGCATGAGTACTGGTCGAGTCGCAGTGACCTGGACAATCCCTACCATGTGGGCCGCTGGCGCAAGGTGCCGTTGCTGGCGGCCGTGCCGACCCTGATCACTGAGTGCGGGCGTGACGTGGTGGAGGGGCAGGGCAAGCCCGGCTGGCAGCGGACGGCGAGCGCCGCTGAGTTTCTCGATGATCTGCGCCGGTACAATGCGCTGCTGGAAAGCGCGCCCCAGGTCGGCGCCGCGTTTGTATTCACCCTGGGCAATATCATGGGGTGGGAGAAATTCGGCTGCAACGAGTTCTGGCCCAGTGTCGTGGCCGAGTACCCGGTGCAGATGCAGCCGCCCCCGCTGCCGGCGGACCCGACGGCCCCCGGCGTGCGTTATGTGGACCTGCGCTACCTGCCCTTTCCCAGGAGCAGCCGCGGGGGGCAGCCTGTGCGGGCGATTATCGTCGGCGACAGCGAGGCCGCACGGGAGGATGCTCTGGCGGGCTGGCTCAACGGTGTGGCGGCGACGAAAGGGATCGCCCATGACCTGATCGATGAGCAGGGGGTCGTGCGTCACTGTGTGAGCTATGCCTCAGCCGTTCCCCTGGCAGCGGCGAGCCCCCTGCCAGGCTCGACAATCAAACCGGAGCCCGTCGCCATCAGTGTGAGCCTGGAATACCCGGCTGCGCCAGCGGCGCCCGCCTGGCCTTCAGCGCAGCTGGCGGCTGCGGCCAATCATGTGCGTATGCTGGCAGCGACCCATCATATCGGGCGTGAAGGGATTTACCGCCGGGCTGTGCTCGGCCCGAACGGCTACGGCGGCCCGCGCAATCTGGATTGGGATGCCTTTCTGAAGCGCGTCTTCCCGCAGGAGGATGACAATGCCCTGACGCAATGCGTGCGTCAGGCGGCCTGGAATGCCGGGGGCATCCCCTATACGCCGACGGCGGCCTTTCCCCAGTTCGCCCGCGCCCATAACCTGGGCAACCCCGAAACGCCCGAGTTCGATTTCAGCTTGGGCGGCCAGCCATATCGAGGGCAAGGGTTCAGCAAGGGGATTATCTACTGCCGCCTCGGCGCGTGGGACCAGATCAAGACGCTTCCCTGGTAACCATCTAGTCTGGAGTGAGCATGACAACCATCCGCAAGGCATGGCCGCTTATTCTGCCCTGCCTGGTGCTGGCGGTCCTGCCCTTCTTGCTCTTCTGGCAGGTGTGGTGGCCCGACGCTGGGGTGCGCCGGGTGTTTGTGCTGGGTGATTTCGCCGAGCAACACTACCCCATGCGAAGCTTTGTCGCCCAGGAGCTGCGGCAGGGTCGCCTGCCCCTGTGGGACCCTTACACACTGGCCGGTGAGCCCGCGGCCGCCACGAGCATCTTTGCCGCTTTTTATCCCCTGGGCCTGTGGGAGGCGATCTTTCCCCGGTTGCCCTTCCTGGCCCTGGAGCTGGAGGCCATCGCCCACCTTTCCCTGGCCGCAGTCTTTACCTTTCTGTTCGTGCGCCGGGTGACGGGCCACGCCGGGGCGGGGCTCCTGGCAGGGGCGGCATTCGGCATCGGCGGATGCCTCACCAGTTATCCGCTGCTGCAGATGATCATCGTCGAGTCGGCGGCCTGGTTGCCCGCGGGGCTGTGGCTCTTGGAGCGGGGCCTGGCGCGGCGGTCGCTGATCGAGGTGGGGGCGGCGGGGCTGGCGCTGGGGTTGAGCATCCTGGCCGGGCATACGCAGACAGCGCTCTATGTGGGCTATACGCTGGGGGCTTATTTCCTCTTTCGCGCCTGGCGGCTACGGGTGGGGCGGCGCTTTGCCGTCTTATCGGCCCTGGCGCTGGTGGGGGCGGCGGTGGGCCTGAGCGCCCCCCAATGGCTGCCCACGCTGCAGCTCGCCCGCCTCACCCCGCGCGCCCACAGCGATTATGCTTTTGTCTCGCCCGGCTTTCAGTGGCAAGAGCTGCTGGGGCTCTTCCGCCCCAACCCGGGGCAATGGTCACCGCTCTATGTGGGGCTCATTCCGCTGGCGCTGGCGCTGGTGGGGGTGGGGCTGTGGCGCAAGGGTGAGAGCTGGTTCTGGGCCGCCGTAGCCCTCATAGCGCTCGGGCTCTCCCTGGGGCACAACGGGCCGCTCTACCCCCTGGCCTATCACCTGGCGCCGGGTTTCAGCATCTTTCGCCAGCAGGAGCGCATCGCCCTGGTCGTCACGTTTGCCCTGGCCGTGCTGGCGGGCTATGGCTATGCGGCCCTCCAGGCCCAGAGATGGTGGCCACGCGCCGTGTGGGTCGCGCCCCTGCTGCTGGCCCTGATCTTTGCCGACCTCTACCGCGTCAACCACGACGCCATCCTGCAGGCGCCCCCGGCAGGGGGATACTATGCGCCTACCACGTCCCTGCAGTATCTGCAGAGCAATATGAACTCCCTGGACCGGGTGAGCAGCGAGGGCCTCCTGCCGGCTGACGGCAATGCGGGGCTCTACTATCGCCTGCAGGATATCTGCGGCAACGGCCCCCTGGTGCAGACCGGCTATGAGCAGATCCAGAGCCAGGTGCCCGAGGTGCGCTGGTGGCAGCTCTTCGATGCCCGCTATGTGCTGACCCACCGGCAGATCGATTTCCCGGCTCTCAAGCTGGTCAGTGAGGACCCTTCCCGAGACGAGCGTGTCTATGCCATTGATCTGGGGCAGCAACCGGCTTGGGTGGCCCACGCCTGGCGCCCGGCGGTGAGCCAGCAGCAGGCCGTCGCCTGGACGGCCGACATGGCCCTGAACCCCCTGCAGACGGCCGTGCTGGAAGGCGCCCCTTCGCCCCAGCCCCAGCCGGCGACGGGCGCCGAGACGGTGCGCGTGACCCAATTCAGCCCGCAGCAGGAGACGGTTGAGGCGAACCTCACCGCCCCCGGGGTACTGGTGCTGAGCGAGGTGAGCTACCCGGGCTGGAACGTCACGGTCAACGGCCGCCCGGCCCGCGCCCTGCGCGCCTTTGGCCTGCTGCGCGCCGTGGCGCTGCCGGCGGGGCAGGCGGTGGTGGAGTGGCGGTTCGAGCCCATCGTGGCGTGGGTGGGGCTGGGGCTGGCGGGAGTAACGCTACTGGCGTTTGCGGGTGCCCTGGTGCGCAGGCGCCCGAAGCCCTGCCTCGTGGCCCAGCAATAGCTTATACTCCCTGCCAGGCATGTGCATGTTACCGCCGTTGCCACGGAATGCATCTTTGGCCGATAGAGACAGCGTGAGAGGAGAGGCTGATCAAGTGAGTATGATGGTGGCCGTGATTGATGGTCTGGGAGGCGGCATTGGGGCGCAGATCGTGGGCCAGTTGCGGCAGGCATTGCCCGGGCAGGAGATCCTGGCCCTGGGCACCAACGCCAGCGCAACCGAGAGGATGCTCAAGGCGGGCGCCAGCCGGGGAGCGACCGGAGAGAATGCCATCCGTGTCTGTATCCCTCAGGCGGCCTTTATCGTGGCCCCCATTGGCGTGGCCGTGCCCAACCTGATGTTGGGCGAAGTCACCCCGGCTATTGCCGAGGCTGTGTCTGGGGCGCCAGGGCGCAAGCTGCTGCTGCCCATCAACCAACCCCATTTCGAGATTGTCGGCATCGAAACCAAGCCCTTGGCCCAGCAAATTGCTGCAGTTGTGGAAATCGTGCGGCAGGCCATACAGGGCCCTGGGGAGGCCGATCACTGAAGCCTTGTTGCGAATCTTGACAGTTGCGAGGATTCGCATTAAACTGAATGTAGCTGACATGAAGTCAGCAAGCAGCGTCTCGTAAAGACCGCTCTTGCCGGGCCTGAAGGCCGCGGTGGGGTGGCCTTTTTTGTTTGGCGGCATGGGAGATCAGAAGAGGAGTGATATGGACGACGCGACATTGTTGGAAAATGCAATCGCCTTTCACGGCCATTTCTGCCCGGGGCTGCTCATCGGTTTTCGCGCGGCGCTGATTGGCCTGCGTGAGCTCGGCGTTACGCGGGCGCAGGATGAGGAACTGGTAACGATCGCCGAGACGGATGCCTGCAGCGTCGACGGCGTGCAAGTGCTCACCGGGTGCACGCTCGGCAAGGGCAACCTGATCTTGCGCGATTGGGGCAAGCAGGTTTTTACCTTTGGGCGGCGGTCGGATGGGCGCATGGTGCGCGTGGCCTTGCGCTATGGAGCGACCTCGCGCGAGGAGGATGCCGGCCTGCCCGAGGAGGAGCGCCGCCTGCGGTCGCGTGATCGGCTGCAGACCCTGAGCGACGAGGAGCTATTCGACGTACGCTGGGTCGACGCCCCGATGCCCGGCCCGGCTCGCATCTTCGGCTCGGTGCAGTGCAGCCAGTGTGGTGAGGGCGTCATGGAGGCGCGGGCGCACCTCCGTGATGGGCAGCCGGTCTGCCCCGAGTGCTACGGAGAGATCTATACCCGCCGGCTGGCGTGAGCTGAGCCTGCCCCACCTGTTTCCATAACGTAAGGAGCGCCGCTGTGAGACCGAACGCACGAAGCTTGTTGCTGCTGTCGTTAACTCTATCCCTGCTGTTTGCTGGCTGCGCGCAGTCCTTGCCTACGCCGACAGCGGAACCATTGGAGGTGGCAACACAGGCACCCTCTACTCCGGTGCCCACACAGGTCCCGTCCACCAGCCCGGCTACAGCTCAGGCTGAGCCATCGCCGACCGCCGCGCCCACCAGCGTCAGCCCGGTGAGCT
>DAOTVS010000242.1:0-6077 GCA_034436375.1 Anaerolineae bacterium
CGTCAATGCGTGTATCCTTACCCATGCAGCAAGCCCTCGCTTCCTTTCTGGTGTTGGTACATTCAGAACACGGAGCGAGGCTTGCTGTTTCTCTATCTTCAATTGTTAAATACGGGATATATCATGAACCCCTCATTCCCGTATTCCCCGCCCCCTGCAGGGGGCGGGGCTACGGGTGGGGGTATCCGACGTGGCGAAGGCCCATAGTGCGCCGCGGTTTTGTTAGGCGTTCTAAACAGGAAACAGACTTCCAAAGTCTTCAAGACTTCGGAAGTCTCCTCATCGCATAGGAGAGAACCATGGACGTTACCAAGACTCTGTTGCACAGCGGCTGGGAGTTTGCCTTTGCCGCGTATGGTGCCGTGAAGGGTCCGCAGGATGTACTGGGGCTGACCTTCCGCCCGGCTACGGTGCCCGGCACGAATCTCACTGACCTGCAGGCGGCAGGCCTGGTCGAGGCCGATACTTCGGCGACCTATGAGGATTCCTTCGCCCCCTACAAAGACATGGACTTTGTCTACCGCACCCGCTTCGAGGGCGGTGCGGCGGCGGCCAAAAAACATGTGCTCCTCGGTTTCGAGGGGCTCGACACGGTAGCCGAGATCTTCCTCAACGGCGAGTGCATCGCCAAGACGGAGGATGCCCACATCGGTTACGAGTTCGACGTCACGGGCAAGGTGCAGGCCGGCCAGAACAGCCTGGTCATCCTCTTCCGCTCGCCCATGGTCGAGGCCAAGGCGCGCCGTGACCGGTATGCGCGCCCCATGCCCCCCGTGCACCTGGGCTCCAGCTTTATGTTTCTGCGCAAGCCAGCCTACTCGTACTTTTGGGATTGGGGGCCGGAGATCCCTGTCAGCGGCATCTTCCGCCCGGCCTACCTCAAGGCCTATGACCGCGCCGAGATCCAGGATTTCCACGTCCGCTATACGATCACCGGCAACGATGTGGCGGGCACGGTTGCAGTCACTGCCCCCGGGGCGGATGGGGCTGCGGCCACAGTCAAGATTGCCGGCGGCGAGTTCACGGCGACTGTTGTGGGCGGCAAGGCTACCGTTTCGTTCCAGGTCAAGGGCGCCAGGCTCTGGTGGCCCAATGGCGCAGGCGAGCAGGCCCTCTATGACATGGAGATCGCCCTCGCTGAGGGGGGCGCCCTGCTCGACGCCAGGCAGCACCGCCTCGGCTTCCGCACCATCGAGGTCGTGCGCGAGCCGCGCCAAGACGGAGAGGGCAACCGCTTCCTCTTCAAGGTGAATGGTCAGCCTGTCTTCGTCCGCGGCTATAACTGGATCCCGGTCGACAACTCGATCCCTCGCGGCTACTATGGTCTGTACAAGGGCAACCTGGACCTGGCTAAGGCCGGCAACACCAACATGCTGCGCATCTGGGGCGGCGGCTATTATGAGGATAACGAGTTCTATCGCCTCTGCGACGAGCGCGGCATCATGGTCTGGCAGGATGGCATGTTCGCCTGCTCACTCTACCCCGATGACGACCCGGCCTTCCTGGCGCTGGTGCGGAAAGAGCTGGCCTATAACATCAAGCGCCTGCGCAACTATACTTCGCTGGCCCTATGGTGTGGCGAGAACGAGAACCACTGGGGCTATGAGGAATGGTGGCGCGATCACCAGAAATATGACTATTTCGGCGGCACCAAGATCTATGATGATGTCTACCCGGCCCTGGTGAAGGAGCTGGACCCCGACCGCACCTACTGGAATGGCTCACCCTATTCGGAGGAGCCGGGTGTGCGAGCCAACGACATGACCCACGGCGACATGCACTTTTGGGACCTGCACTCCAACTGCGGGGACTTTTCTGGCTATACCTACAGTGCCCCCAGCTTTGTCTCCGAGACGGGCATCCAATCACTGCCCGACTTGCGCACCGCGCTCACCATTGGCGGGCCTGAGGATCGCAACATCCAGTCGTTCGTATTCGACACCCGCAACCACTTTGAGAACCCGGCCAAGAACGATCGGCTGCTCAAATTCACGGGCGCCTTCTTTCGCGTGAGCACCGATTTCAATCAGTCGGTCGTGCTTTCGAACCTGGCTCACGCCGAGTATATGAAGTATGCCCTGGAGCACTGGCGCTCGCAGGCTTATGACTGCGCCGGTGTGCTCATCTGGCAGATCAATGACTGTTGGCCAGCCATCTCATGGGCCGTGGTGGACTATAACCTGCAGCCCAAGGCCTGCTGGTACTATATGAAGCGCAGCTTTGGCCCCGACATGGTGGGCTATGTGCAGGAATACTCCATCAACTATGGCCCCGAGGCCAACTCGTGGGGTCACCTCTTTGTCGCCTCGGAGCGCGACGGCGACAAGACGGGTGTGGTGGAGATGCAGATCGTGCGCACCACGGGCGAAGTGCTGGAGACTCAGTCTTTCCCTGTGTTGCTCAAAGGCCGCGGCGCCGCCTCGCTGGGGCGCCTGCAACTGCCCGACTACAAGGCGCGGCGCTTTGACTGCCTGGCCGTTTTTACCCTGCGCTGGGATGACGGCACGGCCGTACGCAACGCCTATACCTTCTCGCGCCCCAAGCACATGAAGCTGGCTGCGCCCAAGGTCACTCTTACCCAGGTTGGGCCCGATACGTTCAAGGTCAAGACTGATATCTTCGCCAAGGGCGTCTACCTCTTCCACCCTGATATGAAGGTCATTTTCGACGACAACTACTTTGACCTCCTGCCCGGTGAGGAGCGCACCATCAAGGCTACCGCGCCC
The DNA here is from genome assembly GCA_034436375.1 of Anaerolineae bacterium. GTDB lineage: Bacteria > Chloroflexota > Anaerolineae > SpSt-313 > SpSt-313 > DAOTVS01. The sequence goes on from DAOTVS010000242.1 coordinate 2,727, forward strand.
GCCAGGGTGGCCGATATCCAGGTGATGACCTACCATCACTAGTGGCTTGCCGCGCTGGTTTCCGCCGCCGGCCGGCTTTCACGCTACGCATCAGACCGGCATGGAACCTCAAGGGGTGGGGGAAAATCCGGGCGTGGGGTGGTCTGGCACCACTGGAAATGCCGCTGCCGCCTGCAAGGCGGCAGCGGCATTTCCAGTGGTGCCAGACCACCCCACTTAAAGGGTCCACGCCGGGCGTGTGTAGCGCATGAGACCCGGCGTCCTGTTTCTCCGGTGCAGGCTAGGAATCCAGGTAATCTCTCAAGATGGCGGCGTGCTTTTTGCTCAGCTTCCTGATATCGGGCACCTCGTAGCGGCAGCCATCGATATCGATGATAAAGATGCGATCTTCCGTCAGTTGGCGCAGGTTCTCTTGCGGGTTACGCACCGAGAACTGGCGCGGCCCACGGTCCGTCAGGGCCTCAAAGTTCAGCACCCCGAACTCTTCCTTCAGGTAGGTGATATTCTGCACCTGGGGCACGAAATAGTGCCGGTAAAGCTCCTGCTGCACCACTTTTTGAGACTCGGGCTCCAGCAGCGCTACATCGACGACGATACCGATCTCCGGGTGATCCTCATCGAGGGCATTGCGTATAGAGAGATAGTGACCTTCCTCGTCCACAGGAAAGGAGCGGTCGATCTCCACGCTCAGATAGCAGCGATCAGCCATCTCCATGCGCATCAGCCCTTCAGGCGAGAAGAAGAAGCGCAATGTCGAAGGATCGAGCTTGTGCATCTCATACGACTTGGGCTCGGTCTTTTGTTGCAGGAACTCGTAGAGCTGGGGGTCCATCATCTGTATTTGCATAGCCATGTTGTTCAGCCTCACGCATTCGCCAGCAGGATCTCTGCCACCTGGCGGTCTTTTTCCATCATTCCGAGTTGTGTCTGCGTTTGTACAAACCGATAGAAGATGCCGCGCATACGCATCAGCTCCGCTGGCGTGCCCGACTCCATCAACCGGCCTCGCTGGATGACCAGGATACGGTCGGCATTGGCCAGGGTCGACAGGCGGTGGGCGATGGCGATGGTCGTGCGTCCCTTGACCAGCGTGTTCAGGGCCTCCTGAATCTGGCGCTCCGTTTCCGTATCGACCGATGAGGTCGCCTCGTCCAGGATCAGGATGCGCGGATCGTGCAGGATAGCGCGGGCGATGGAGATACGCTGCTTCTCACCGCCCGAGAGGCCTGCCCCGTATTCGCCTACCACGGTATCGTACCCTTCCGGCCGCCGCACGATAAAGTCGTGGGCGTTGGCCGCCTTGGCCGCGCGGATGATCTCCTCCCGCGTCGCATCCGGCTTGGAGTAGGCGATGTTATCGGCCAGTGTTCCGCGGAAGAGGAAGGGCTCCTGCAGCACCAGGCCAATCTGCGAGCGCAGGTCCGCCTGGCGGATGTCCTGGATGTTGATGCCATCCAGGCGGATAACGCCATCCGTCGCATCGTAGAAACGGCAGAGGAGGTTGACGACAGTCGTCTTGCCGGCGCCTGAGTGCCCTACCACGCCCAGGAACTCACCCGGCTTGACCCGGAACGAAACATCGCGCAGCACCAGGTTGTAAGGGTCATAGCCAAAGGACACGTGGTCGAACTCGATCTCGCCCTGGAGGCGCTTTATCTCCACCGGGTGCTCGCTCTCGGCAATCTCCGGTTCCTGGTCCAGGATTTCCAGGATGCGCTGCGCCGCCGTCAGGAAGCGGTTGAGGCTCTGGCTGATCTGGGTCAGTGAAGAGAGCGGGCCGTAGAACATGCCCAGGTAGTTGATGAACGCGATCAACGTACCGAGGGTGATAGTCCCTCCCAGCACTTCCCTGCCGCCCACGTACCAGACGAGGAGGCCACCCAGGCCAAAGACGAACGACACCAATGGATAAAAAGTGGCCCAGGAATAATCCACATCCAGGCGCACCTTCAGGAGCTGGCGGTTGCGCTGGCCGAAGCGGCGCGTCTCGCGCTCCTCCTGGGCAAAGGCCTTGACCACGCGGATGCCCGAGAGTGAGGCGCTCAACGCCGAGTTGATGCGCCAGCGTGCGTACCAGTAGCGGTTGAACTTGGGCCGGATGAACTGCCAGAACTTGTAGGTAGCGAGCATCACCAGCGGCCCGGGCACCAGAATAAAGAGCCCCAGGTGCGGGTTCATCACAAAGAGCACGGCGCCGATGCCGATGATCATCATGATGTTCAGGGCAAAGGTGCCCATCTGGCCCAAAAAGCCCGTCAATTCCTCCGTATCCTGACTGATACGGGTGATCAAGCGCCCCACCGAGTTGCGGTCGTGGAAACGCAGCGAAAGCTGCTGCAGGCGCTCGAACATCTGCTCGCGCAGGTCAAAGGTGAAACGGGTGCTCACCGAAGTCGTGTTGCGGTTCGTGCTCACCGTGATGACAATGCGGATGAGCTGCAAGCCCAACATGCCCCCCACCAGGTAAGCCAGCCATTCCGGGTGCGTGCCCGGGCCCGATTTGAGCACCTGGTCGATCAGGGTCTTGGTCAGATAGGGAGGGAAGAGGTCAACCGTGACCCCGGATACCAGAAGGACGAAGATCAGCACCATCTGGCCCCAGTAGGGGCGAGCCATGTAGAACAGGCGGCGGATGATGTGCCCCTTTTTCAAACAACGCGGGCAGATCGTCGAGCCGTCCAGCAGCACGCGGCCACAACTCTTGCAACGGCGCCGGTCATAGTCATCATCACTCGTAGCGGCGGCCAGGGGGTGCCCCTGACTCAGCGTCTCGATGGCTTTGGCAGCCCGGCCAAAGCGCGCGGCAGCCGCATTGGAGTAACGCAGGAGAGGGATCGGTCGACCGCCGACCATGACCTCCAGTTGCACATTGCTCACCTGGGCGCGCGTCTCTGCCGACTCGATATGCTCGAGGGGAACACTGTGCAGCGGCATGGCACCGTGGCCGTTGCGTGAGAAAACCCACACCTGCCCCCCGCCCACGACGAGCCACTCCTGGCCAAAACGGCCACGCTCATCGATATCGGAGGGGAGGGCAATCTCGATCTGCTGGTCGTCGACGCCGCCGGCCTTGAGCAGATCCATGATGTCTTGGGGCAATGATTCTCGTAGTGTCATGCTGTCCTCTAGCGAAACAGAATCAAAAAAGCCCACAAAGCGCAAGGTTGCTTGCGCCTCAGGGCCTTTTGTACGCTGGCGAGGTTAGCTGATCGGTTCGGGCTAAAGGCGGCTGCCCTACCCCGGAAGCAATCCCGGGGATTCACCGCGCACTTGGTTCCCCCGCGCCCCCTTCCTTGGGAGGCTTGAGCGTCTATCTTATGCTTGATTCTAACTATACAGCGATTCTAGAGG
>DAOTVS010000243.1:0-3482 GCA_034436375.1 Anaerolineae bacterium
TCGACCACGTACAGGCCGTCGTTCAGGGCGCCCTGTCGCCAGTCGGTGGCGTTACCGGGGAACCAGGGCAGTTTGTGCCCGGCCTGGGCCGCCAGCTCCCATGCTCGATAGGTGCACTGGGTGCTATCGTCATAGGGATTGCTGCTGGGGATAGCGTACGCCGCATCCTGAGCGGACGACGCGCCCTCAGCTTGGACAATTGTGACTGGGCCTGCGGTTAGGTTGGACCGCAGCAGGACCAGGCCCAGAGCCATTACGCCCGTCACGAACCAGCGTACGGCGTCCTTCCGCTTGTGAACCAACACACCCCTCATTTCCAGGCATAGACAGGTCCGAGACCTCCGGGATCCTTACGACTTGATCTATCCGTCCATTTCAGCCTCCACAGCTGCGGCTTCGGGCCAGCCTGACCTTGATGGCGCGGACCTGGTAAGGCTTGATGTCGAGGGTGACCTGATTGCCATCAAGGGGCAGGGGCTCGGCGCCGTCCTCGATCAGGTTGCAGGCATAGACCCCTTTGACCGGCAGCCCAAAATGCAGGGTTACCCGCCCGCGCTGGTTGTAGCACTCGTAAAGCCGCAGTATCAGCTCCTCCGCATCCTCGGCTACCTTGACCGTCTCGATGACGACATGGTCCGCGCTGCATGTGACCAGCGACCAGCGCGGGGGGAGCATCCCCCCGTGGGGCTCGACCATTGTGGTCCCCAGCGGCAGGTTAAGGGCGTAGGCCTGCTGCACTGTGCCGTGCCGCCAGTCGCCGCCATGCGGATAGAGCGCATAGGTCAGCTCGTGGTGCCCCTCATCGGCGTGGGGGTCAGGAGATGCTGGCGAGCGCAGCACGGTCAGCCGCAGGGTGTTGTCCTGCGCATCGTAGCCGTACTTGCAGTCGTTCAGCAGCGATACACCATAGTCGCCCTCCGAGAGGTCCGCCCACTTGTGGGCTGGCACCTCAAAGCGCGCCGCATCCCAACTGGTGTTGCGGTGCGTCGGGCGCTGCAGGTTGCCGAACTGGATCTCATAGGTTGCCTGCTCGGCGTGTACATCTACCGGGAAGGCCACCTTCAGCAGCACGTGCTTCTCTTGCCATTCGATCTCCGTCTGGAAATCGATGCGCGGCACGGCCTCGTAGATATAGATGCGTTGCACCAGCGCCGAGTTCAGGAGCGGGCGCCGCACCTCGACCCCGGCCCGCAGGGGCCCTTGTTCGATCACGCACACCGTCGCCGGCTTGGTCAGGGGGTAGCGTTTCTCCTCATAGTCCGTGTTAATGTCCCAGGCGTCCATGGTTGTGCGAGGGCGATCGTCGAAAGCCTGCCACTCGTTGGCCACAACGCCTGCTGGCAACACCTCGCGCCCTCGCTCCTTGTCGTACAGCGAAGCGATCTCGCCCCGCTCGTTGAGCTGCACGCGGAAGAAGCGGTTCTCCAGCGCCTGCTCGCTCACGGCCAGCGTGCTCGCCTTTGCTGGCTCGGGTGCCGGCTCCAGGGTATAGACGGCATAGCCATAGGCAGGGACGGCGCGCGCATCCAGCAGATAGCGCCCATTCCTCAGCGCCTGCAGCGGGCGCCGGTTGCCCTCGGCGTCGACGGCCTGCAGGGGACCCTGTTCGCCCAGGTCCAGCGTGGCCACATCGTCGCGCGCCCAGGAGGTCGGGTTGTAGACCAGCACTCCCCGCCCCGGCACATTCGCGGACATGGCCAGCGTCTGCAGCGCCCGGCTGCGCACGCCCTCGCCCAGCTCGCGGATGTGCGCGTAATCGCGGGCGCAGTTCTCATAGACGAGCCCGATGGAGGACCCCGGGAGGATGTCGTGGAACTGGTTGAGCAGTATCATCTCCCAGCCCTGGTTGAGCTGCTCGCGCGGGTAGGGGGCGCCCAGCCAGTTGGCCATTGCCGCCAGCCACTCAGCCTCGTGGTAGAGCAGCTCGCTCTTGCGGTTGTTACGCTTATTGCGCGCCTGGGTGGTATAGGTGCCGCGGTGGAACTCCAGGTACAGTTCGCCCACCCAATGTGGCCACTCGACCTCTCGCGCCGCCAGCCGCTGGAAGAACCCCTCGGCCGTGCCCAGCACACAGTGGGGAATGCCGGGGAAATCCTGCAGGCGCGCTGCCGTCTCCAGCATCTCCTTGGTCGGGCCGCCGCCGCCATCGCCGTGGCCATAGGAGAGGAGGATCTCGTCGTTGAGCCCCTTTTGCGCATATTGGGCCCAGCTGCCCACCATAAAGCGGGGGTCGGTATCGGCGTTATAGGTGTAGAACCAGCCCCGGTCGCCCGTAGAGCCGGTGGCGAAATGGGTCAGGATACGCGTGCCATCGATGCCCTGCCAGTGGAACGTGTCGTAAGGGAAGCGGTTGATCTCATTCCAGCTGATCTTGGTCGTCATAAAGTAGCGGATGCCGCAACCGGCCATGATGCCGGGCAGGGCCGCCGTATAGCCGAACACATCGGGCAGCCAGAGCAGGTCGTTATCCACGCCAAACTCGCGCCGGAAGAAACGCTTGCCGAAGAGGAACTGGCGCACCAGCGACTCGCCCGAGGGTACGTTGGTATCCGCCTCGAGCCACATACCGCCGGTCGCCTCCCAACGGCCCTCACGCACACGGGCCTTGATCCGCTCGTAGAGGGCGGGCTGGTCCTCTTTCACATATTGGTAAAGTTGCGGCTGGCTCTGGAGAAAGTGATAGCCGGGATATTGCTCCATCAGCCGCAAGGCGGTGGCAAAGGTGCGCGCCGCCTTTTCGCGCGTGACGTGCAGCGGCCACAGCCAGGCTACATCGATATGCGCGTGGCCCACACTGAGCACTGTTGGCTGGCGGCCGTCGTCAAAGGCGGCCAGCTGCGCCCGCAGGTGCTCTCGCGCCCGGGGCAGTGATGCCTGCCACTCCGCGCCCCAGGGCTGATGCGCCTCGACCATGAGCAGGGCCTCGTTCAAGGCATTCAGCACCGTGCTGTGCGCCAGGCTCTTTTCATCCAGCAGCTGCGCCGAGTCGAGGGCTGTCTTGGCGTCGAAATAGAGGCCCTCCGCCTCACGGTTGATCACCGCCAGGTCGGCGAGCCCAAAAGTACGCAGGCCCGGGTTCATGCCCGCAAAGGCCTGCACGGCAATGCTATACTCCTCACCGCCGCGAGCCTGCCCGGTCAGCAGCACCTCCCGGTGGTGCCGGTCCACGGCCTGCACCGGTGCGCCGTCGACATAGACCAGCGCCTCGGTGGTGCCCAGGCCATCCTCCACCACGCCGGGCAGGTAGAAATGCAGGCTCAGCAGCAGGCACACCGGCTTGCCGGCCCATTCCTCGGGCACGCGCACCCGGCGGCGAAACCACGCCCGTTGCATCGACCCGCCCCAACGCTCACCCACGCGCAGCTCCGGCCAGGCCGCATCATCATAGCCGGGCGCGGCTGCCGTTGTGGGGAGCGGGCCATTGTGGAACCGCCATGCGGCGACGGGCAAGCGGGGTTGGTAGACAGCAGTTTGTAGCTCGC
>DAOTVS010000244.1:0-9595 GCA_034436375.1 Anaerolineae bacterium
TACCGCGTCTCGGAAAAGGTCTACGCCGGCGCCCGCCAGCAGCCTGGTGCCGGTGAGCCCGGCGGCGAAGGTGTGATTGAGGGAGAGTTCCACCCGGTTTGAAGGCGTGGGGCGTGTGCATCACCACGCAACCGGCGCACCAAGGCGGGCGCGCCACCAGCAAGTCTCGACAGAGGAAGGGATTTCGGCGACGGACTGGGGGGCCAGCCCCGTTGGGTTTTACAGGGAGGTTTCAGGGTGTTCTCGGAGAATCCAAGCACGCGACACAGGGTGGTTGTGACGATGACCCGGGGCGACGAGACGGCACGGCGCTTTGGCGACCCGCTCCAATTCGAGTATCTGGGTGGTACCGTGCTGCAAGGTTCAGTGCGAGGCCAGGGCAGCGAGGGTGCCGACAAAGCCTGGGTCCAGGATGGCCACAGTATGCAAAACAGCAAAAGGGGCAACCGCTGATCGGAGCGTTGTGTCCAATCAGGCATGGGCGACTGATCAAAAAGGAGGCGCCGCGCTGTGTCCTCAACCTGGGCATGGCCAGCACCCCACGGTGAGCCGGAGCTACCGGCATGGGACTCGCTCGCCAGGGAATGGCTGGAGGGCCGGTTGGAGCCCAAGCTGGAGCTGCGCTGGCGGCCAGAGATCCTGGCGGCGCTGGAAGAATTGTATCTTTGGGAGCCCTATGCAGCCCAAGATGGATGGAGAGGATCAAGGGAGATGAATCATGCCCATATTGCCCTGGGCATCCCCGGCATGGACAAGGATAGCGGGGCAAGGGTCAAGAAGCAGTTAGAGGCAGCGCCCGGCGTATACGGGGTGACGGTGTGGGAAAGCACGCAGCAGATTGATGTGGATTACTCGCCGGCGCTGATCACCCCGGCTGCCATCGAGCAGGAAATCCGGCAGGTAGGCTTTGAGCCCGTCTACATGCAATATGCCCAGCGTTGGCCGGGATGACTCGTGATGCGTAATGCGTGATGCGTAAGGTTACCATGACATGTTGCTCGCTGCTCTTCGTGACGCCCGTCTACTACAGAGGAAGTGGGGCAGTGAACACTGCGCCATGGCGACCTTACGCATCACCGGGACGCATTACGCATTACGTTTTGGCACAGAGGTTGCTTGGCGGGCCTGGCAAGTGTGATGGGTTGGCCGCCATGCAGCAACATTACGTCTTGCGAGAGGCGACATGCTCACTTTACAAGCTCTGCTGCTATGGATCGCTATGGGGCTGATGGCAGGCTGGCTGGCCAACCGGGCCGTGGGCGACGTGCGCTATAGCATGACGAGCGAGATCGTTACCAGCGTTATTGGCGCGGTGTTGGGCGGCATGATCTTTGTCGCCCTGGGCCTGCGGTTGGGAGGCGCATTGGGCAGCGCTGCCGTGGCCCTGGCAAGTGCAATCGTGTTGCTCATGGTCATCCGCACCGTCCGCGTGGCCTGAGGGCTGGCGGTGCAGCAAGCAACGAGGGACGTTGACAACCCTGGGTAGCTCGGTATAGCGAGCCGCCAGGGCGAAACTGGGGCTGACAGACGAGTGATGTGCCCTGCCATCCCCGGGCAGGCACGCAAAAGGATGGAGGAAGTATGAAGGTCCGCGAGCTCATGACGACAGAGCTGGTGACGGTGCGGCCATCGGCCTCGATCACTGAGTGCGCCCGGTTGATGCGCGATGCCGATATTGGCGATGTGTTGGTGACAGAGGATGATCGCCTGGTGGGCATCATGACGGATCGCGACATCACCGTGCGCGTGGTGGCCGAGGGTATGGATTGCACCAAGGCATTGGCCGGCGACTTTATGTCGGTGGATTTGATCACAGGTATGCCCGATTGGGATGTCGATGACGCCGCCGACATTATGGCTGAGGAGCAGATCCGCCGTCTGCCGATCGTACAGGATGGCCGGTTGGTTGGGATCATATCGCTGGGCGATATCGCCACACAAATCATGGAAGAAGAGATCGCCTGCGAGGCGCTGGAAGAGATCTCCAAGCCAGCCATGCCCCGTATCGGAGAGATCAGCCGGTAGAAAAGGCGAGGCCAAAAAGGGAAAGAGGGAGAAGGAATGCTGAGCATTCCTTCTCCCTCTTTCCCTTTTTTATGCCTGCTTTTGAGACAGGGGAAGCCAAAAGAGAAAGGTGGTGCCCTGGCCGGGTTGGCTGTGGAAGACGATATCCCCGTGGTGCCGCTGGACGATCTCGCGGCTGATATAGAGCCCAAGGCCCATCCCCGTCAGGGAAGAGCTGCCTTTGCGTGTGCCGCGGTAAAAGCGCTGGAAGACGTGGGGCTGATCCTCGATGGCAATGCCGATGCCCCAATCGCGCACGCTGACCCAGGCGCGCTGTTCCTGGGTCTGCAGGGTGACCTCGATGGGCCCACCGGAAGGCGAATACTGAATGGCGTTCATGAGCAGGTTACCCAGCACCTGCGCAAGGCGCATCCCGTCGCCATCTATCCAGACAGGCTGCTGCGGGGCGCGCAGGCGCAGGGCATGCCGGCTGGTGGTCATCTGCAGGCGGTCGACGGCATCGGAAACAAGGGCCGCCAAGTCCACCCGCTCATGCTGAAGCTCGAGGCGCTGGGCCTCGATACGCGAGATATCGAGCAACTGGTTGATCAAGCTGACCATACGCTCGACCTCGTCATTGATGATGCGCAACCCCTTGAGGTCGCGTTCGTCGGCGTGGGCTTCCTCAGCGCGCCGCAACAGCATCTGAGCGTACCCCTTGATGGAGGTAATGGGCGTCTTGAGCTCATGCGATACGACCGAGATGAAATCATCCTTTTCCTGCTGGGCCTGGTGAGCCAGGGTCACATCGCGGAAGGTAGAAACGACACCGTGGATGTGGCCACGACTATCAACCAGCGGGGAGGCGCTCATGGCGACCACGCGCGCCTGACCCGCTTCCGTTTCTACATGAAACTCCTCGCCGACGCGTGTCTCGCCCCGCAGGGCCGCAGCCACGGGAAGGGTGGAAGGCTCACAGGGCTCACCGTTGATGGTGCGGAAACGGAACCAGGTAGCCTGCTCGGCCAAAGATAGACCCAAATGCGAGGGCGAGCGCCCCAGGATGCGGATGCCAGCCGGGTTTATGCGCAACAGTTCGCCGGCAGGCCCATGAATGGAAATGCCATCAGCTGACTGGGTAATGATCGAGTCCATCTCGGCGGTGCGGGCGCGCAGGCGGCGATCGCGCTCTTCCATCTGCCGGGCCATGCCGTTAAGCGCCTCGGCCAGGGCTTCGAACTCATCACCAGTATGGAGGGTGATACGCTCGTTGAGCCGGCCATTCCCCAGCCCCCGGGCGTGCTGGGCCAGCCGCATTACAGGCCCAGCATACCAGTTGCCAACCGAGACGGCTGCCCCCAAGGCCAGCAGCATCAGCACGGCAAAGAGCCCCAGCTCATAGGCCGCCTCCCGGCGGACGCCCGCCAGCACACCGTCGGCAGGCTGCTGGACCGCCAGCGCCCAACCAGTCTCTGGGATAGGCAGCGCAGCCCCTAACTGAGATTGGCCGTCAACCGGGTCGCGGATGCCCTGAATCGGCGCAAGGAAGCCCTGTAGCGCTTGACGCACATGGTTGGCGCCCTGTGAAGCAGAGCGCCGGCCCCAGGGCAGCCCAGGGTCGAGGCTGCTAAAGATACTCATGGCCTGACGATCGTAGAGGGTAAAAGCATAAGGACCCTGTTGGCTGAGGGCCAGCAGGCGGCTGCCCATGGTCTGGGCGCTGAGCGTTACCCCTGCGGCGCCCAAATACTCCTTCTCCTCCCAATGGGGCACGAGCACCTGCACAACCGGCTGATTATCGGCATCAAGAAAAAGATCGGAAACCAGGGGGACTTGTGAGGAGGCAAGCTGCCCAACCGTAGGAGCGTGCAGCACCGGCTGGACACCGGCGGGCGCGGCGACAACGATCTGCCCATGCGGATCAAGGACAAAGATAGCCAGATATTCGCCAGAGCCAGCATGCCACAGGCGGTCGAGCGCAGCTTCAGCTTCTGCTGGCTGCTGCGCATCAACCGAGAGCGCCAGGCGAGACCAGTCGATCGCCCGCTGCAATTCGCTCTGGACAATGGCAACAGCCGCCTGGCCGACGGCACTCCCTTCTGTGAGGACAGCCTGCTGTCGCTCGGCATAGCGCCTGTAATCATTGGCTGCGAGCAGCGCAAAAGCCGGAAAGACCACCACCAGGAAACTGAATACCAGCTTGGCGCGCATGCCCAGCCGTATCTGGGGCCACCTGGGGAGGCGAATTTTCAGCCGCATCCAAGTTGTCCTTTCCGCTCGCAGCGCTATTTTAGCATAGGTTGTATGTGTGGTCAATGCAGACTCGCAATACGTGATGCGTAATACGTAAGGTCGCCAGGGGACGTAATAAGTAATGCGTAATCAGTAAGGTGTCACTGCGGCGAGCTCGCTGCTTCGCGGATTCTGAGGTGGGGCCAGCCAGAGCAAGAGAAGCTCTGCCATAAGGTAAAGTGTACTTTGCCGCTTGGCGACCTTACTTATTACGGTTTACTTATTACGGTTTACTTATTACGCCCCTGGCGGCCTTACGGATTACGGTTACGAATCGCTTTGGCACGAAGGTTGCTCCCTGCCAACCATAGAAAAGCTTAGGAGGACCGCATGAACCTGAAAGATATGGAGCTCAAGCCAGAACAATTGCGCAAGGTTTCCGACCCGGCGCAGTTTCATTTCAAAAGCACCGCTGACCTGGCCACGCTGGAAGAAATGATCGGCCAGGACCGGGCCCGGGCGGCGTTGGATTTTGGGCTGAGCGTACCGGGCGCGGGGTACAACACCTTTGCCCTGGGCCAGGTGGGCACAGGACGCTGGGCACTGGTCAAGCGGATGGTGAATGAAAAGGCCGCCAAGCAGCCGCCGCCCCAGGACTGGCTTTACGTCAACAATTTCGATAACCCATCAGCGCCCATTGCCATGGGCCTGCCCCCTGGCACGGGTTGCGAGCTACGCAGGGACATGGATGACCTGGTTGAAAACCTGCGCCGCGAGATCCCCCGCGCCTTTGAGAGCGAAGAGTATGAGCGCCAGAAGACGCGCATCGGCCAGGAGTTGCAGGAAAAGCAAAGCCAGATCCTGAAAGAGATGGAACAGCAGGCCAGGGAAAAGGGGTTCGGCCTGGCGCAGACGCCTATGGGTATGATGCTGGTGCCGCTAGAGCACGGCAAGCCCCTTTCGGAAAGTGAATACGAGCGCCTGCCAGAACAGGTGAAGGAGCAGACCGAACAGGCCGAAGCCTCTCTGCAACAGCAACTGACGAGCACGCTGCACCGGGCGCGGTCCATGCAGAAAGAAGCCCAGGATGCGCTGGAAGAACTCGATCGCCAGGTAGCGGCATATGCGACCGGGCATTTGATCGATGATCTGGAGGCCAAGTATAAGGATTTTCCCCCCATTAGAGAGCACCTGGAAAAGGTGCGCAAGGATATCATCGAGAATGTCGATCTCTTCCGGCCCGAGGCGGCGCAACAGGGACCGCTGGCGCAGATGATGGCCTCAGCCCGGGAATCGAGCACGAACCGCTACAAAGTGAACCTGATTGTAGATTCCTGCCAGCAAAAGGGTGCGCCGGTCATCATCGAGACCAACCCGACTTACTACAATCTGATTGGCGAGGTGGAACAGGAGGCACAGTTCGGCGCCCTGGTGACCGATTTCACCAAGATCAAGGCCGGCGCCTTTCATAAGGCCAATGGCGGCTACCTGCTCCTGGAAGCGCGCAATGTGCTGATGAACCCCTTCGCCTATGATGCGCTCAAGCGTGTGCTGAAAGACGGCAAGATCGAGATCGAGGAGATGGGGGCGCAATATCGCCTCTTCAACACCACCACTCTCGATCCGGAGCCCATTCCGGCACAGGTCAAAGTGGTGCTCATCGGCGAGCCGGAGATCTATTACCTGCTCTATGAGCTGGATGAGGATTTCCGCACCCTCTTCAAGGTCAAAGCCGATTTTGGTAACGAGGTCGACCGCGATCAGAGGATGGTGGACGAGTATGCCCTCTTTGTGGCCACTACCGTGCGCGACCAAAAGCTGCGGCCCTTTGGCCCAGATGCAGTGGCCAAGATCGTCGAGTACGGCTCACGCCTGGTCGAGGATCAGAAAAAACTGGCGACCCGCTTTGCCGAAGTATCCGATATGATCACCGAGGCCAGTTACTGGGCCACACAGGCCGGGCACGAAATCGTCACCGCAGACGATGTAAAGCGAGCCATCGACGAAAAGATCTACCGCTCCAATCGCATCCAGGAGCGCATCGAGGAGATGATTGAGCGGGGCATGATCATGGTCGACACGCAGGGGGCGGTCACTGGACAGGTGAACGGCCTCTCCGTCTCGATGCTGGGCGACTATGAGTTTGGGCGGCCCAGTCGCATCACCGCCCGGACCTATGTGGGCAAGGGCAATGTGGTCAATATCGACCGCGAAGTGGAGATGTCGGGTCCCATCCACAACAAGGGCGTGCTGATCCTTGCGGGCTATCTGGGTGGCCGCTACGCCCAGGATCTGCCTTTGAGCCTTTCTGCGAGCATTACTTTCGAACAGAGCTATGAAGGCGTGGAGGGTGACAGCGCCTCATCCGCCGAGCTGTACGCACTGCTCTCCAGCCTGGCCGACGCGCCGATTCGCCAGAACCTGGCGGTGACGGGCTCGGTAAACCAGCGGGGCGAGGTGCAGCCTATCGGCGGCGCCAATGCCAAGATTGAAGGGTTTTACGACGTGTGCCGGATCAAGGGGCTGACGGGCGACCAGGGGGTGATGCTGCCGGCTTCGAACGCCGATAGCCTGATGGTGCGCGAAGATGTGGTGCAGGCGGTGCGCGAGGGCAAGTTCCATATCTATGCCGTCAAGACTGTTGATGAAGGAATCGAGCTCCTGACCGGGGTGGCGGCCGGGCAACTGGAAAACGGCAAATACCCCGAAGGATCAATCAACGCCCGGGTGCGGCAGCGGCTGATGGATATGGCCAAGATAGCGCAACAATTCGCCGCCGAGGAAGAGGAAAAGCCAGAGCGGGAGCGCGAGGTTGCCGGCGTGCACATGGAAAAGCTGTAGGAGCTTCACGTTGAGGGAGCACACGAAAAGGGGGGGCGGTTTTACGCTCCCCCTTTTCGTGTGCTCCCTCAACGTGAAGCTCAGGCCTGCCCCAACACGCAGATGGCGCCCGGGCGCTTGACGCGCAGGGCTACTATTTCGAGCACGCGGAAGTGGTGCTGCATGGCCGTGGACTCGAGAAAGGCGATGGTCAAGTCTTGAGAGATAAGCAAGTCCATATTCTCGGGCCCCGGGGCCACCAGCACAGCCGTATTGGCCGGCAGAGCCGGCGTGACATAGACGCCGCCCCCCACCAGGCGTTTGACCTGGTCGATCTCCAAGACGCCCGTATTGCCGAACACCCGGTTGAGCAGCACAAAGAGCTGCGGCGGCACCGCCAGGGCAAAGGGACCGCGGAAGTGGTGCTCCACCAGGGCACGCAGGGCGTTGCTCACAGCGGCAAAGCCCCCACCGGCCGCGTCCCAATCGCCAAGGGGCACGCGCAGGCGGCCGGTCGCATTGAGAAAGCCCTCCTGCCCCAGCTCATCATAGCCGTTGAAGATCAGCTGATCCTCACTGCTGGTGACAGCAGAAGCCGCGACACTGGGTGCGGTCGTATCCAGCGGCATCGCTTGCAGCCGGGCCGACTCCAGGTCGCGCCAGTTGAGGGAGAAATCGCGGTAGAGGATGGGCAGCGACGCGAGCCGACGGCTGTTAACCTGGACGATATCGGTCTCTTCACTACCAAGCAGGCTGATGCGCCCCTTTTCTTCAGCGAGATAAGTGTCGGCCGCAAAGCTCTGCACGCCCGGCCCCAGGGGGCCAACGACCGTCAGGAAGCGGCGCGCGACCAGGGTGCGGCGAGCTACCTGGACGACGGCATCATCGAAGGCTTGCCACTCGACCGGTGTGAGCGGGGCCTGCGAGCGCATGAGATAGTCCGACATACTCAGCTCCCTCCTAACCCTGAGCCTGGCCCAAAAGGCTGCCGACTGTGAGTCGGTTGGCGTTCCCCTGGGCGCCCCGATAAGGGGGTGGCGTCTCGCTGGGGCCGGAGGGGCTGGCGCCCGAGATGATATCGGCCACATTCTGGGGCGCATCCTGCAGCTCCTGGGCCTGGTAAGGGTCGAGAATGGCCAGGAGCTGGGTGAACTCGGCCACATGCTCCTTTTCCTCGTCGCGGATATGCGCCAGCACAGCCTTGGCGCGCTCATCGTCTGTTGCATCGATGTGGGCCTGGTAGAGGTTGGTGGCATCGAGCTCAGCCTCGATATCCACGCGGATGGCGCGCACCAACTCAGACAGGGTCATTTGCCGCGGTGTCAGCTCGATATAGGGATCAGTAGACATGAGAATCATCTCCTTTCATGTAAAGACGGCTATCAACGTTCTCAGGCCAACTGGGGCGTAGGCTGGGCAACCAGGTCGCGTACCTCATCACCCGTGAGCTCTTCCTTCTCCGCCAGCCGGGTTGCGATGCGATCGAGGGCGTCACGACGTTCGACCAGCACGCCGCGGGCGCGCTCGAGGGCCTGCTTGAGCAAGCGCTCCACTTCGCTGTCGATCAGATGCGCCGTATCTTCGCTGTAGGGGCGGGGCCGCCCGAGGTCCTCACCCAGGAAAACGCTGCCGCCCTCCGAGTCAAAGCTCACCGGGCCCAAATCATGGCCCATACCCCAACTGGAGACCATGCGATGGGCGATCATGGTGGCCTCGCGCAAGTCCGCCTCAGCGCCGGAGGTCTTGGTGCTGAAAGCAAGCATCTCGCTGGCGCGCCCGGCCAGGAGCACGGCCAGGCGGTCGAGCATATAGTCCTGCTGGTAGATGTGCTGCTCGCCTTCGGGCAATTGCTGGGTAATGCCCATGGCGCGACCACGGGGCACGATGGTCACCTTGTGGATTGGGTCGGCACGCGGCAACACCACGGCCAGCAGGGCATGCCCGGCCTCATGATAAGCCAACAGGCCCTTTTCCTCGTCGCCAATCGCCATGCCCTCGCGGCGGAGGCCCATCAACACTTTGTCGCGAGCATCCTCGATATCCGCATTATCGATGACCGTTTTGCCAGCACGGGCGGCATTGAGGGCGGCTTCATTGAGCAGGTTCTCCAGGTCCGCGCCAGAGAAACCGGGAGTGCCACGAGCAATCTCATCCAGGTCCACATCAGGCCCCAGCGGCTTGTTGCGGGCATGCACCTGCAGGATGGCCATCCGCTGGCTGCTGCTCGGCAGGTCGATGGTGACCCGACGATCAAAGCGGCCGGGCCGCAGCAGAGCAGGGTCCAGGATGTCGGGGCGATTGGTAGCCGCCAACACGACCACACCCTCGTTGGGCTCAAAGCCATCCATCTCACTCAGGAGCTGGTTCAGGGTTTGCTCGCGCTCATCGTGGCCGCCGCCAATGCCGGCGCCACGCAGGCGGCCGATGGAATCGAGTTCGTCGACAAAGATGATGCTGGGGCGGCTGCGCTTGGCTTCCGAGAAGAGATCGCGTACACGGCTGGCCCCGACACCGACGAACATCTCCATAAAATCAGAGC
>DAOTVS010000245.1:0-3060 GCA_034436375.1 Anaerolineae bacterium
TTGGCCGGATCCTTATCACTGGCGGTGCCAGCCTCGTGGTCGGCGGCCTGATCACCTATCTGAACATCTCTCTGCCCCCAGGCAATGCTGTCGCCGATCCGCTGATCATGGGCCTGGCCATCCTCACTCTGATCGTCGTTGGCCTGGCCATCTATGCCGAACGGCGCTGGCTGGTTTCGCTGCCCGTGCTGGTTGGGCTGGCTTTCCTGGGCTATCCTCTGGGGGCGCTCTCCTATGCCCTCGGTTGGGTCGAGCCGACTGATGCTCAGATCCCAGTCTTCTCAGCCCATCTGCAGAACCATATCTACCTGGTCTACGCCTTGCTCCTGGTGCTGGGTGGCTTTATGGCCTGGCTGAGCGGCTACTACCTGGGGCTGGGCAGAGCACGGACCGCGCCCAAGGTCACGCCCCACTCGGCCACGATCGATCGGGGCCGGCTGCACCGCGTGGTGGGCGCCTTTGCCCTGGTCGGTCTGGTTGGGCTGGCCCTCTACTATCGCGGCCAGGGCGGGCTGGGCAACTTTATCGACAATGTTGCCCTGTTGCGCGTTGTGCCCGTCGGCACTTTTTACTTGAGCTGGATAGCGCTGCTCCTGCCGGCTTCCAGCCTCTTTTGGCTGGGCATGGATTACGATCGCGCAGTACGCAATCCCTGGTTCTGGGGGCTTTTCGCTACCGGGTTCATTGCGCTATTGAGCTACGGCAACCGTTGGGCGCCAGGAGGGTACCTGTTGATCGCCGCCCTTCTCTACTACCAACGACAGACGAGCTGGAAGCGGGCTACGCTGCCTTTGCTCGCCCTGGCAGGAGCGGTTGTGCTGCTCACTGTGGGCGTCAGCGCCTGGCGTACCCTCTCGATGGAGGAAGGCGATGTGCAGCTACAGGCCATCACCGCGCGCGCGCTAAGCTCGCTCTCCTTCCAGGACCTGCTGGCCCTCTTTGTGGGCCAACGCAACACCACCGATGTGGACCTGCTGGCATGGATCACCCACAACTATTCCTGGGGCAACCTGCTGTGGGGCCGCTCCTTGTTCGATATTCCGCTGATGGTGGTGCCGCGCACCTTGTGGCCCGGCAAACCCGTCGAGCTGGGCATCCGCCTCTTCCAGGAATACTCTGGCTGGTACAATGTGAGCAACGCCTGGCATCCAGGCATGCTCGGCGAGCTTTTTGTCAACTATCACGTCTTTGGCGTGCTCTTGGGCGGCATGCTCCTCGGCGTATTGGGGGGCAGAGTGGAAAAATGGCGCCGCAGCCATCAACAGGAACCAGCCACCGGGCTCATCTACGCCGTGTTTGCCATCAAGTTCGCCCTCATGGGGGCGATCATCGGGTTCATGATGCCAGCCATCGAATTCCTGGTCATGGCGATCCCCCTTTGCTTGGGAGCACGGCTTGTCACAGGTGCAAGCAATCCAACCAGGAGTGTGTTCGATCATGCGCATCGGCATTAACATCTCCTACTGGGTGCCCAACGCCATGGGCGGCACGCAGACCTATCAGCGGCAGTTGCTCGAGGGCTTGGCCGCTGCCGGCGACGAGCATGAGTTCATCGTCTTTCTCAACGCCGACGGCGGGCGGCAATTCCAGGGTCCCTCGCCACGCTTCCGCACCTACCTGTATCCCCTGGCGGGGCGGTTTCGCCTGCTGCGTGTGCTGTGGGAGCAAGTCGTTGTGCCTACGCGCCTGCGAGCCATGGGGATTGATGTGCTGCACTCGCTGGGGTACCTCTCGCCCATCGCCGCACCCGGCGCCACAGTTGCCACTGTGCATGACATGATCCACTATATCTACCCGCAGGATATCGAGCCGCTCAAGCGCCTGGGGTGGCACATTCTCTTTCCCCTTTCGCTGCGGCGCCTGGATTGCGCCATCGTCTCCGCCGAGAGCGTCAGGCGTGAGTTGGCCCAGTTTTTCCCCTGGTCGGCCGCCAAAACAGCCGTGGTGCCCCTGGCCGTAGACCCGACCCTCTTCTGCCCAGGGCCGGCCGTGCCCTGCGCCGCCGCCCATGGAAAGCCATTCCTGCTCGCCGTCTCGACCATCTCGCCGCACAAGAACACGGTTCGCCTGGTCGAGGCCTTTGCCCGCGTGCGCCAGGAGCTGCCTGCGCTCGACTTGCAGCTCGTGCTGGTCGGCCTCATCCGTCCGGAGCAGGGCGCCCTGGTGCGGCGTACCGCAAAGGCGCTGGGCGTGAGCAATCAGGTCATTCTCACTGGCCGCGTGTCTGATGAGGAGCTGATCCAATACTATCGCAGCGCCGAGATGCTCGTCTTTCCCTCCCTCTATGAGGGCTTTGGCTTTCCCCCCCTGGAGGCCATGTCATGCGGCTGCCCGGTCGTGGCGTCGAACCAGGCCTCTATGCCTGAGGTGACCGGCAATGCGGCCCTGCTCTTTCACCCCAGGGATGTACAGGATATGGCCGACCGCGTCTGCGAGATGCTAACCTCGGGCAACAAGCGCCGACAGTGGGTAGAGCGAGGCCTGGAGCGCGCCAAACTGTACCGTTGGGAGTACACCGTGCAACGCACGCTGGATGTCTATCGTCAGTGCCTGAGGCGGCGGGCCGAGATGGGAAGGAAACAGGCTCTGCACACGCCGGGGGAGGACGTATGCTAGCCAGCATCGTCGTCATTGCCTATAACGCGGCCAATCACCTGGATGATTGCCTGGGCTCACTCTTTCGGCAGACATTCCCGGCCGGCGAATTTGAGGTCATTTGGGTCGATTCCTGCTCCAGCGATCACTCGGCGCAAACCATCCGCGAGCGGTACCCACAGGTGCGTGTGCTGGCGCTGGAGCACAACCTGGGCTACCGCCGGGGCATCAATGCCGGTGCAGCCCTGGCGCGCGGCCAACACCTGGTCGTGCTGAATCAGGATACGCTGATGGACCGAGAGTGGCTGGCTCAGCTGGTCGCTGCGGCCGAAGCGGACCCGGGTGTAGGCATCGTGGCGCCCAAGATACTGATGTACGACCGGCCCGAGATCGTCAACGAAGCCGGCAATACCCTGCACTATAGCGGCCTCTATGGCTCCCGTGGCCTGGGGGCCCACAGCTCGG
>DAOTVS010000246.1:0-15421 GCA_034436375.1 Anaerolineae bacterium
CTGGCCCTCTGCCCTGTCAGGCACAGCCAACCCCTTTGCCGGAAGTTTGAGCACAATCGCACACAAGTGGCGAGGCCTGGAGTATTTCGAGGTACTGGAGGCAACATGATCCGTGTTTGCACGGAACGTGATTTCGAGGCCATGTACGCCATCATCAACGACGCGGCGCAGGCGTACAAAGGCGTTATCCCCGCGGACCGCTGGCACGAGCCCTATATGCCTCGGGAAGAGCTGCGCCAGCAGATCGAGGAGGGTGTGGCCTTTTGGGGCTATGAGGAGAAAGGCGAGCTTTTGGGGGTGATGGGCCTGCAGCCGGTGCAGGATGTGGCGCTCATCCGCCATGCCTATGTGCGCACGGCCTGCCGGCAGCGGGGCATCGGCGGGCAACTGCTCGCTGCCCTGCGCGCGCAGACGGCGGCGCCTATCCTCGTTGGCACCTGGGCGGCGGCCTGGTGGGCCATCCGCTTTTACGAAAAGCACGGCTTCAGGCAGGTGACGCCGTTAGAGAAGGACCGCTTGTTGCGGCGCTATTGGTCCATTCCCGAGCGGCAGGTCGAGACCTCGGTGGTGCTGGCCGATGAGCACTGGCGGGCGCTCAACGCTGCGAGCGGTCTTGAGTCGCAGTGAGGTGGGCAGATGTTGGTTCGCGCAGCCAGGGTTGACGATGCGCAAGCCATCGCCCGGGTGCAGATCGACACCTGGCGGACGGCTTATGCTGGCATCGTGCCAGCCGATTATCTGGCCCAGATGTCCTATGAGGAGCGGGCGGCGCGCAGCGCCGCGGCCTGGGCCGGCAGTTGGCGCAGGGCGTGCATACGATGCTTATCTGGGCGCTGGCCGAGAATATTACGGGCTGCGCCTTTTACGAGAGGCTCGGTGGCCGGCCCGTGCGCCGGCGGACCATCACCATCGGCGGCAAGGAGCTGCCGGAGGTGGGTTACGGCTATGAGGATACCCGGCCGCTGGCGGAAAAGACTTCCGAAGCCTTCAAGACTTCGGAAGTCTGATTGGCACGAGAGGATCTTACACAAATGCCGACCTATTCGCTCGCGCACCCCTTCTTCAGCCTGAACTTTTTCTACGGCGCCGACGATTTCTTTTTCACCAACATCCCCGCCGGCATCGAGCTTTCGGCCATCCCCCATCTGCGGGAGTGGCTGTGCAATACATGCCTGGAGCCCTGGACGATCTACGAGCCGCTGGAGCGCCTGCAGCGGGCGGCAAAGCTGGCGCAGCGCCTCTCTGGGCTGCACCTGGCGTTGCCCTACCATCGCATCATACCCCCGGGCATGGAGCAGCGCTGGGAGAATGCCCGCATGCTGCCCCATCACCTGCGCAAGCTGTTCTGGCGGCAGGCCTGACCAGGGGTAGCTGCCGGGCAACCTGCTTTGCCGTTTACTGGCAGCCTCCTTCATGGTGTGGGTCAGGTATTGTTGCCCTTTCTGCCGCCTGCGGGGCGGCAGAAAGGGCAACAATACCTGACCCACACCCCAAGGGCTCATAGCCGGGCGGCTGCAAAGCCTGAACCTGGCAAGCAACAGCCAGGCTTCTGCAACCAATTCCTGATGGGAGGAAGCATTGACGACTGCCAAGTTGGGCCAACCCATCGCCCGGGGGCGCACGGCGGAGATCTATGCCTGGGGCGACGGGCAGATTCTCAAGCTCTTCAACGCCGGCTGGCACCCCGGTTGGGTGGATTACGAGGCGCGGGTGGCGCGCGCGGTGTACGAAACGGGGGCGCCCGTGCCGGCGGTGGGCGACGTGATCGAGCTCGAGGGGCGCCTGGGCCTGGTCTATGGGCGGGTGGAGGGCCCCTCGCTGCTGCGGCGCATCCAGGCGCGGCCCTGGACGTTCCCTGCCGCCGGTCGCCTGCTGGCTGAGCTGCACGCCGCCCTGCATGAGAACCGGGCGCCCACCCTGCCCCCGCAGCGCGAGCGCCTGGAGCGCCGGATCAGCGCGGCCCGGCCCCTGACGCCCGAGTTGCGCGCGCGGGCCCTGGCTGCCCTGCAGTCCCTGCCCGACGGTGACCGCCTCTGCCACGGCGATTTCCACCCCGATAATATCCTCATAACCGCCCGCGGCCCGGTGATCATCGACTGGGTCGATGCCACGCGCGGCAACCCCCTGGCCGACGTGGCTCGCACGATCGTCCTGCTGACCGGCGCCATTCCACCGATGCCCGGGCGCCGGCTGATCGAGGCCCTGCGCGGCAAGTTCCTGGCCATCTACCGTGCCCGTTACCGCCGGCTGACCTCAGCAGGTGAGCAGGAAATCGCCGCCTGGCTGCCGGTGGTCGCCGCGGCGCGCCTGGATGAGGGCATCGCCGAGGAGCAGGAGCGGTTGCTCGCGCTGGTACGGCAGGGGTGCTCCTAGAGGCTTACGACTGCTGGCACCCCGTCTCCCTACAATCCCAACCACTTGATTCACTCGCCCCGATGCGCTATAGTGTGCACAGGTACCGGCCCGTATGAGAAAAGTCAGAGGCTCTTGTCGGTGATCACCGATATCCGGCAGGCGACCCCCGTCTGGCTGAGCGAGCGCCTGCAGGCGGCGGGCTGTCTTACGGGCGCCGTGAGTGAGGTGCAGGTGCTCGATGTGGGGTTGCAGTGAGTTGTTGGAGTGAAATGGTGGAGATCAGAGCGTACCAACCCGGGCAGGATGAGGCGGCCGTCGCGGCGCTGTGGCGGGCGGCGCTGCCCGCCTGGCCCCTCTCGCCGGCGCTCCGCCGGAGCCTGCTGGCGCCAGACCCAAGCCGGAGTGTTTTGGTAGCCAGCGTGTATGGCCGCCTGGCTGGCCTGGTGGTGGCAGAGAGCCACGGCGAGCACTCGGGCAGCCTGCCCGCCCTGGCGGTGGCGCCCGAGTGGCAGCGGCGCGGCATCGGCGCCAAGTTGCATGCGGCGGCGCTGGATTTCCTGCGCGCGCAGGGGGTGGGCCGGGTGCAGTTGGCGGGAGGTCATGCCTTCCTGTGGCCGGGCGTGCCTTACAGCCTGCCGGCGGCGCTTCCCTTTTTCCAGGCCCAGGGCTGGCGCGTGGCTGAGACGAGCTACGACATGGTGCAGCACCTGGGCCGCTACCGCACGCCGGCAGGGGTGCACGAGCGGGCGCAGGCGCAGGGCGTGCGCATCGGGCTGTTGGCCGAGCACGAGGCGCCCGAGTTGCTGGCCTTTGTGGACCGCGAGTTCCCTTTCTGGAGCGCCAGTTACCGCCTGCTGGTGGAAAAGGGCGAATGGGCCGACTGCTTGCTCGCCCGTACCCGTGACGGCGCGATGGCCGGGTCGCTGATCCTCTACGCGCCGCGCTACTCGCGCCCCGAGCGCCAGGATGTGCGCTGGCAGTCCATCTGGGGCGAGGACCTGGGCGCTATGGGCGTGGTGGGCGTGGCGGAGAGTGCGCGGCGGCTGGGCATTGGCAGTGCCCTGGCCGCCCGCGCTTCTGAGATTCTGCGCGAGCGCGGCGTGGGCTATTGCTACATCGCCTGGACGTGGGCGCTCGATTTCTACGGCAAGTTGGGTTACACGGTGTGGCAGGCCTATGCCATGAGCTGGCGGGACCTGCATACTGGGAGGTCATGAGGCCGTATCTGAGCTTGCCCAGCGGCAGATGAAAGGCGTTGGCATGGAGAGCCGATACGAGGCAGCACGCAAGAGTGTGGGGGAGCGCCAGGCGGAGATCGAAAAGCGGCTGGCGGAGCTGCGGGCGCGGGACCCCAGGGCACGGGCCCGGGCGGCGCAGCGCCTGGGCGAGCTGGAGGCGGGGGCCGAGGCCCTGCTGCGGGCCCTGGATGACCGCAATGCCTATGTGCGCTCGGCCGCCGCCGAGGCGCTGGGCTATGCGACCGCGGAGGCGCTGGCGCCCGATATCATCGATGCCCTGCTCGCGGCGATCAATGACCCCAATGACTATGTCTCTTCAGCAGCGATCCGCGCCCTGGGCCGGCTGCAGGCAGAGCCGGCCCGCGAGCAGATCATCGAGTGCCTCGATGACCGGAATCCCCACGTGGTCGAGGCGGCGGTGCTCGCCCTGGCCCGCCTGGGCCCCCCTGCCCTGGCCGCGCGGCTGGCGCAATTCCTGTCAGTGGAGAATGAGGGCCTGGGGGCGGCAGCCGCGCGGGCCATGGCGGCCCTGGGTTACGCCGAGGCCGGGCCGGAGCTATTGCGCCAGCTGGAGCTGGGCCTGCAGCGGGAGTGGCGCGGCCACAACCGGCTCTATGTGTTGCGCTGCTATGTCGAGGCCCTGGCCAGGCTGCAAGTGCGTGCAGCCATCCCCCTGCTGCTGGAGATCGCGCAGCGCCAGGTGGGCCTGCGCAGCGCGGCCGTGGAAGCCCTGATGGAGTTACAGGCGGCAGAAGCTGCACCCCTCCTGGCGACGATGCTTTCCGACCCGAGTGAGCGGCTGCGGCGCAATCTCATCCAACTGATGCAGCAGGCCGGCTATCGCCTGGCCCTGCCGATCATTCGCCCCCTGCTGCACGATCCAAGTATCAGCGTCCGCCGGGCAGCGCTGGCGGCGGTGACGCAGTGGCGCGATGCGGGGTCGTTGGCTCAGGTGCGCCGGCTCTGCCAGCAGGAGGGCAACCCCTACCTCCGTGCTCAAGCCGTGTCAAGCCTGCAGGCGCTGGCGGGCGAGCAGGCCATGCCAGACCTCCTGGCGCTGATTGCGGACCCCAACACTTTGGTGCGGCAGGCGGCGTTGTTGGGGCTGGATCGTTACGGCAAGCTGCCAGCTGAGGCGTTGGCGCAGATCAACGGTCTGCTCGCGGCCGAGCCCGTGCCCGAGATTGCCGGGGCCGCCCGCGCTATCCTGGCCCGGCATGCCTATACAGGGCCGGCATCGGGCGGCGAAGCGCAGGCTGTGCCCCCGCCGCTTGTGCCAGCTTCACTGAGCGCCGAAGCGCCTGCCCTGCTGGCGGCCCTGGAGCGCTGGCAGGAGGAATTGCCGTCACTGGCCAGCGGCCACAGCCTGGAGGAGTTGGGGGCGTTAGATGCCGGGCTGAGCGCGGTGATCGCGGTTTTGCGCGGCGGGGCGTGAATCGAGAGGAGGTGCTGGCGTGGAGTGGAGACCGGCGGTGCGCCGCGAGACGGTCACCGGCGCACCGGTGACCGTGGGCACGGTGACGGTGAGGCCGCAAGCACGCTCGTGGCTGGTGCGCTGGCCCTGTGATATGGGCGGTTTTGTCTGGAACCGCCCGATTGCCGTGCTGGTAGAGCGCGGCGGCGAGACAGCGCGCATCCCCATTGTCGATGTCACCCGCCGGGCGCAGGTCGGCCTGTACGGCCTGGCCCTGGTCTTCGGCCTGGTGGCCCTCGTGCTGGCGGCACGGCAGAGGGCGCATCGCGGGTGAAGGATTGGTGTTCAGCAACCCGGCCGTCAAGGATATGCAGCGGGGCTACTCATTGATCACGCTCGTGCTGAGCGCACGACAGAGGAGGGAGCACCATGGATAGCGGGATCGAGATCATCACCAAGACCCTGCAGGATGCGCAGCAGGGGCGGGAGTTGATGGAGAAGCTCCTGCGGGTCGCCAGCCCTGAGGGAGTCTATGGGCAGCCGATCGTCGCCGGCGAGTATACCGTGATCACGGCCTCCGAGGTCAGGACCTCTCTGGGCTATGGCGTGGGCGGGGGCGTCGGCACCAACCCCGCTGAAAAGCAGGAGCAGGGGCAGGCCGACACCAGTTTCGGCAGCGGCGGGGGCGGCGGCGGTTTTGCGGCCGGGCGCCCGGTAGCTGTGATCACCGTCAGCCCGCAGGGGGTCAAGATGGGCCCGGTGGTCGATGCCACCAAGGTAGCGCTGGCCTTTTTCACCGCCCTGGGCGCCATGTTCATGATGTTCGCGCAGATGAACAAGGCGGCGCGCCGGCAGCGATGATCTGATTGGCAACCCTCCGACCACCCGGCCCATATCGGCGCGCCTGCTGCCCGGTGGGCCTGGGTCATTGCCAGTTACGCGGCCTTGGCGCGCGATCCGCAGATCGTGGATCGCATCAACGTGTACCGGCGCACGCTGCTCGTCTGGTGGGCTGTGCGCCTGGCCCGCGACCTTTATGAGGCGCCATGCGGGCTTGACCGGCGGCTGGCGGAGCGCCCTGCGGGCTGGGAGGCGGACCTGCGCGCCAAATACGAGCACTATGTACGGGCGGACACAGCGCTTCTCGATATCCCTGACTTGCCTGATGCAGCCTGGCCATCACAAGGTGTGGGTACAGATTTCAGATTCGGGCCAGGCAGGAGGGTAGACCATGGCAGAGCAAGAGCATTCCCTGGAGCGCCCAGACCTCAACGAGGCGGTGCGCGAGGCGTGGGATCGGAACGCCGCCTTTTGGGATGGGCGCTTTGGTGATGGGAACGATTTTCAGCTCATGCTGATTGGGCCGACGGCCGAGCGGCTGCTGCAGGTGCAGGCGGGGGAGGCGGTGCTGGACGTCGGCTGTGGCAACGGCGCCTTTAGCCGGCGCTTGGCGCAGTTGGGCGCTCAAGTCACGGCGGTCGATTTCAGCGCCGAATTTCTGCGCTGCGCCCGTGCGCGCACGACAGAGAATGTGCACCGCATCGAGTACCGGCAGCTTGATGCCACGGATGAGGCCCAGCTCTTGGCCCTGGGCGAGGGGCGCTTTGACGCGGCCGTGTGCAACATGGCGCTGATGGACATGGCCGCCATCGACCCGCTTTTCCGCACCCTGCCCCGGCTGTTGAGGCCCGGGGGGCGCTTTGTCTTTACGGTGCTGCACCCCTGCTTCAACCACATGGGCGCCCACATGGCCGTGGAGCAGGAGGACCGGCAGGGGCAGATCGTCACCACCCCCGCCATCAAGGTCACGCGCTACATCCACCCCTTTGAGGCGCGGGGCCTGGGTATGGTGAACCAGCCCATGCCGCAGCTCTATTTCCACCGGCCGCTGCACGTGCTCCTCGGCGCCGCCTTCCGGGCCGGGTGGGTGCTCGATGGGCTGGAGGAGCCCGCTTTCAGCGAGCCCGAGCCCGGCCGGCCCTTCTCGTGGCGGAACTTTCCCGAGATACCGCCGGTGCTGGCGGCGCGGTTAAAGATCGTCGCATAACCACAGAGATCTGGAGCACGGAGGACGCGAAGTGTCGCGAAGGACGCGAAGGGGCAGACCTTGTGCATGCCCGCTGCTTCTTGATCGTTGGCCTGTACAGATGTGTTGCGGCTGGCAAAACGGCGGTGTTGGCGCTCATTCCTTCGTGTCCTTCGCGGCGCTTCGCTTCCTTCGCGCTCCAAAGGCCTTCGTGGTTACAGGATTTTGCTTTGGGTGCCCTTTACCACAGGCGCCTTAACCATTTACTTGACCACCTTGCGCGCGGCCAGCCGCCCGAGCTTGACGGCGATATTGGCGCCGGGCAACACGGTGCCGATGGCGTCGGCGCCGATGTCGAAGAGGGCGTCATTCTCCAGGATGCGCACGACCTGGCGCTTGATCTCGCCGCCCACGCTGCGCACCTCGCCGGTCAGGGCGTCGAACTCGAGCACCTGCTGCTTTTGCCGGGGTTTCCAGAGGTATTCCACGGCATAGTTTTGGCAACGGCAGCCCATTCGATGCTGCGGGTGAGGAGGGTTTGAAAGTGGGGGTTGTTCAGGGCCGTGCTGTCGTGGCCCAGGGTGTTAACGACGACGCGCCCCCGGCCCCAGCTTGTTGTGTAGAGGACGGGGCGGCCCTCCGCGTGGGCCAGGATGCGCCAGCGGGTGGGGTCGCCCTCGACGATATAGAGCTCATCCTCGATCTGGAAATCGGCGAGCCCCGCCGTGATGGGGTGCGGCCCGGCGCCCCGGACGATGTGCACCGGGAAGGGCTGGTAGGAGACATAGGCCCTCGTCTGGCCGCCGAGCACGCGCGCATAGCCGGGCACGTTGCGGAAGGTGATCGTGCCCCCGTGCAGGGCGACCAGGCCCGTGCCCAGGTGCACCGCAGCCAGGAGCGCCCCCGCCTGCGCTGGGGCCGGCTCGACCAGGGTGGTATAGTTCACGATACAATCGTGCTCGCGCCAGGCCTGCAGATCGAGGTCGCCCAGGTCTGTGCAGAAGGTGAGCGCAAACGGTTCCTCCAGCAGGCCGCGCAGGGCCGCCCGGTGCGAGCGCAGATTGTGATATTCAGCCCCGCCCATCAGCAGGAGCACCTTCAGCTTTTCCCCCACGAGGCTCCTTCCGTAATCCGTGATGCGTGACCCTTCTGGGCTGACATTCTAATCCGTTCAATCCGTTCCCGCAATCCGTTGACAGCCCCTTGACAGAATGCAGATTGTATGTTATCCAGATGCTATGATCAAAGAGATCGAGGCCAAGGTCCTGCTCTCGACCTGCAAGGACCCGAGCGCCTGGTTCGGGGTCCGCTATACGATGAACATCTATCGGGGCTGCGAGCACCAGTGCATCTACTGCGACTCGCGCTCCGAGTGCTACGGCATCGAGGATTTCCGCGACGTCCTGGTCAAGGTCAACGCCATCGCACTATTGCGCAAGGAGCTGCGCAGCAAGCGCCGCAAAGGCACCGTGGGCACGGGGTCCATGAGCGATCCCTACACCCCCGCCGAGCGGCGCTATAGTCTGACCGGGCAGGCCTTGGCGGTGCTGCGGGAGATGGGCTACCCGGTGCACATCACCACCAAGAGCGATATGGTGCTGCGCGACCTCGACACCCTGCGCGAGATCGCGCGCGCCACCTGGGCTTCGGTGGCCCTGACCCTGACGACCGTCGATGACGGCCTGGCCGCCAAGATCGAGCCGGGCGCCCCCTCTCCCTCGCGCCGCCTGCTGGCCATGAAGGAGCTGGCGGCGGCGGGCGTCTGCGCGGGCGCGGCCATGATGCCCATTTTGCCCTTGATCGAGGATAACGAGGAGAATATCCGCGCCATCGTGGAGGCGGTGCATGCGGCGGGCGGACGGTTCATCTTCCCGGGGTTCGGCATGACCCTGCGCGACCGCTGCCGCGTCTATTACTATGAGCAGCTCGACCGCCTCTTTCCCGGCCTGACCCCCCAGTATCAGCGGCGCTATGGCGAGCGCTACAACTGCCCCGTGCCCAACGCGCGCGCCCTCGGGCAGGTTTTCGAGGCGCTGTGCGCGCGCTACAGCATCGAGACGCGCTCGCCCCAGGGGCCGCAGAACCTCAACCCGGAGCAGTTGCCATTGTTTTGAGTCGCCTTTGGCTCCGTTACGCACGGCCGGGCTATTGCCGGGTTGTCTGCTCCGCCTCTTGAGCCGGCTTTAGTCCCGGTGGGGAGTTGTCGTCTGGCGCTGCCCCGCCGCCCGCGGGCGGCGGGGCAGCGCCAGATAACTTCCCCCAAAAGGGTTCGTGCCGGGTAGCTGTGCCGCGTGGAACCCGGCTGCCGCCGCTCAGCGCCACGGCTCAGGCGTTTGGGGGGCTTTATCATCCTGTGCTACAATAATCCCTGCTCTGCTCGCCCCATCCGCTTGCGATAGCCATTGACCGGCAATGGAGGTCCTCCTATGCCTACCCGTATCGATAGCGACTGGCAGTACCGCGGCCTGCAGGTCGTGCGCCTGGAGAACGACCTGCTTTGTGTTGATGTGCTGCCGGAGCTTGGCGCCAAGATCTGGAATTTCGTGCACAAGCCCTCTGGCCGCAACCTGCTGTGGCACAACCCCCATCTGCCGCCGTCTCGCCAGCCTTTTGGCCAGCACTTCGATGATGTCTGGTGCGGCGGCTGGGATGAGCTGGCGCCCAACGATGTGCCCACGCCGGTGGCCTATGGTGACACGCTCCCTGATCATGGCGAGATTTGGTCGCAGCCCCAGAAATGGCAGGTGACAGAGGACGGCCCGGGTCGCGTGGCTGCCACGTTTGCCAGCTATGGGCGGGTGTGGCCGACTCGCTTCGAAAAGACCCTCTCGCTTGCGGAGGGCGAATCGTGCTTGCACGTGCAGTACCAGTACACGAACCTGGGCCCCACAGCGATCGATTTTCTCTGGAACATCCACCCGGCGCTGGTGATCTCGCCCGCGACCCGTCTGGATGTTCCCGCGCGGCGGGGGATCGTGGACCCCTGGAGCGCCGACCAGTTCACCGCCGGTGCCGAGTACACCTGGCCCTTTGCGATCAACCGCAGAGGGCAGACGGTCGATCTGCGTATGGTGCCGCCCGCGGGCGCCCAGGCCGATTTCCACTATTTGCCAGACGTGGCCGCCGGCTGGTACGCCGTGACCGACACGCAGGCCCGGGTGGGCTTTGGCCTGGCCTTCCCAACGGCAGTCTTTCCGCATCTCTGGCTCTTCCGGCCCTATGGCGGCTGGCGTGGCCTCTATACGGTGATCCTGGAAGCCTCGACCGGGTACCCCAATGCTCTGGCCGTGGCTCGGGAGAGTGGGCACTGCGGGCATTTGGGGCCCGGCGAGACCTTGGCCGCTCAAGTCGTCGCTGTTGCTTATGCCGGCTGTACGGCGGTCAAGGCTATCGAACCGGATGGGAACGTAATCCGTAAGGAGTGAGCCATGCGCATCCTGTACATCGACCTCGATTGCTGCCGCGCCGATCACCTGGGCGCCAACGGCTATTTCCGCCCTACCAGCCCCAACATCGATCGTATCGCGGCGGAGGGCGTCTCGTTCACGCGCTGTTATTGCGCCAACTCGCCCTGCCTGCCCTCGCGCGCCAGCCTTTTCTCCGGCCGTTTCGGCTTTAACAACGGCGTGGTGACGCACCACGGTGCGGGCGAGCAGTTCCGACCCCTCTCCTACGGCCACTGGCGCGACCCCGAGCGGCCGCTCTTGCAGGACCACCTGTGGCACGGCGGGCTCAAGACCGTCTCCTTCTCCTGTTTTGCCGACCGGCACAACGCCTGGTGGTTCAGCGCTGGCTGGGAGGAGCTGCACTGCTTCACCCAAAAGCGCGGCCAGGAGCGCGCCGACGAGGTCAACGCCGCCTTCCTGCCCTGGCTGCGCGACCACGGGGCGGAGGATAACTGGTTCATCCACCTGCACTATTGGGATATCCACTCCCACTACCGCACCCCCGCCGAGTGGGTGGAGCGCTTCCGTGACCTCCCGGCCCCCGAGTGGCCCGACCAGGCGACCATCGACCGCCAGCAGAGCATGTACGGCCCCCGCACCTGCACGGACCTCTATACCGGCTATGAGGGCAACGCCGGAGGCGGTTACGCCCGCCCGGTGCCCTACATGCCCGATGCAATCCGCACCCGCGACGATTTCAAGATGCTGATCGATGGCTATGATGCCTCCATCGCCTATGCCGACTATCACGTCGGCCAGGTGCTCGATGCCCTCGCCGGCCTGGGTGTGCTCGACGATACGGCCATCATCGTCAGCGCTGATCACGGCGACTCCTTCGGCGAGCAGGGGCAGTACATGGACCACGGCATCGCCAACGAGGCGGTGCACAACATCCCCATGATCGTGCGTTGGCCCGGGTTGCCGGCGCGGGGGCGCTCGGATGCGCTCATCTACGGCATGGACCTGGCGCCGACCCTCTGCGATCTGTTGAGCCTGCGCACGCCGGCAGGGTGGGATGGCCGCTCCTTCGCCCCTGCCCTGCGGGGCGAAGCCTTCGCCGGCCACGATGCCCTGGTGATGGACCACGGCATCTACACCTTGAGCCGGGCTGTGCGCACCCGCGACTGGCTCATGATCCAGATGCTGCACCCGGGGCTCTACTCATACGACGACCCGGTGTTCCTCTACGACATGCGGGCCGACCCACATCAGCAGACGAATCTGGCCGCCGCGCGCCCCGACGTGCTCGGCACGCTCATGGCGCAGCTCGAAACATGGCGGCAGGAGCAACTGCGCAAGAGCGGCCGCCCCGACCCGCTCGAAGCCATGATTCCCGACGGCCCCTTCCTCTACTACACGCCCGAGCAGATGGTCGAACGGCTCGAGCGCACCGGCCGCGCGGACCGCGTGCCCGAGTTGCGGGCGAGGCTGGCGAGGTATGGGCGCGTGAGGCACGACGCGTAATTCGTAAAGGCGCGTGGCGCTATGGCCGCGATGGTCGGCGGTGGCAGATGTTGTGGCGGTCCTCATCGGTGATCTCGGCGGAGAGCAAGGCGCCGATGGCCTGGTGGGGATCGAACCACGGCAGGGTTGAGGCTGTCTCCCAATTGGGGCGCATTGAGGGCGACATGATGGCAGAAAACGAGCATACGGACGCCACACTCGTCCATGGTGCGGATCATCACATGCCGAATGGGCTCGCCCTGCCTCTCCCGACGGTTTTTGTGCTCATTGCTTCGTTGTAGTACAGTTGGGGGCGGATAGACTTTGCCGGTGAAACTGGCCTTTCCACCTGTTATTGCGAGCATACAGGCCAAGCTCCTCATGACAATGGCCATTGATTAGTTCCGGTGATTGCCGGGTAGTGCGCTCCGCCGCCGGCCAATTCAATGCCGTGCGCTAACCCCCAAAAGGGTCTGCGCCGGGCGCCGGGCGGAGCGTAAACCGGCTGCCCCTATGAGGCAGAGGAGATGCGGTTATGCACAGCGATAGGCTTCCTGGCAACTTTACCCCTTTCGACGTGCCCCTGCCGGCCAGCGCGGCGGAGTGGGAGGCGCGCAAGGGCGAGCTGCGGCGTACGCTGCGTGAGCTGTTGGGCGAGACGCCGCCCCTCTTTACGCCCCAGCCACGGATTGTCGAGCGGCAGGCGGGTGAGGGCTATACGCGGGAAAGGATCGAGTTCGATAACGGCGCCGGCGCCACGGTCTACGGTTTCCTGCTAGTGCCGACGGGGCGCACGCAGCCGGGTCCGGCGATCCTCTACCACCATTACCACGGCGGCCATTACGATTTGGGCAAGGACGAGTTCCTGCAGCCCAACGCCCTGGGCGAGCCCAAGGGCCCGGCGCTGGCCCGGGCGGGCTACGTGGTGCTCTCGATCGATGCCTATGCCTTTGGCGACCGCCAACACCAGGGTCCAGCAGGAGAGCGGGAAAAGGGTGGGCAGACGGAGCTCTCCCTCTTTAAGCAGTTCCTCTGGCAAGGGCGCACGCTCTGGGGCATGATGGTGCGCGATGATACCCTGGCCCTCAACTATCTCCTCTCTCGCCCCGAGGTGGACCCGGCCCGCGTGGGCGCCATGGGCATGAGCATGGGTTCGACCCGCTCCTGGTGGCTGGCGGCGCTGGACGAGCGCATCAAGGCGACGGTGGCTGTGGCCTGCCTGACCCGCTATCAGAACCTGCTGCGCCACGGCGATGTGTTCGAGCATGGTATCTATTACTTTGTGCCAGGCATTCTGGCGCGTGGCATCGATATGGAGGCGCTGATTGGCTGCATTGCGCCGCGGGCCCTGCTGACCCTCACTGGCGCCGTGGACGGCGGCTCGCCGGTGGATGGCGTGGAGCAGATCAATGCCTTCCTGCGCCAGGTCTATGCGCGCTATGGCGCCGACGATCGCTTTGAGGGGGTGGTGTACCCAGGCGAGGGTCACGTCTTTAACGCCGATATGTGGCGGCGCATGCAGGCCTGGTTCGCCAGGCAGTTGTAGCGAGAGGGTGACTTTCATCTTCAGCATCCGCGTTTTCGGCGTTTATCCGCGTCCCGCTTTGAATCCAGAGAGCAGTGACAAGGGGGAAATCATGGCAGGTTTTGTCACACGTCCAGTGATCCGGGCGCGCAGGGGCGTCGTCACATCGGGGCATTATCTGGCCACAGCGGCCGGTTTTCGCATCATGGAGCAGGGCGGCAACGCAATCGATGCCGCTGCAGCCATGGGCCTCTGCCTGGCGCTGCTCGAGCCCGAGAACAATGGCCTGGGCGGCGAGGTGCCCACGCTCATCTACTCGGCGCAGGAGCACAAGGCCTATGCCATCAGCGGCATGGGCTGGTCACCCCAGGCGTTTACTATCGATTGGTGTCGGGAGCACGATATCGATATCATCCCCGGCGACGGCTATCTGCCGGCGTGTGTGCCGGCGATGATCGGCACGTGGACGCTGGCCCTGGCGCGTTTTGGCACCCTGAGCTTTGCCCAGGTGGCGCAGCCTGCCATCGAGCTGGCCCGGGAGGGCTTTCCGGTTTATGAGGCCCTGCACGAGGTCCTGGTCGCCCACCAGCAGCGCTTCACCGAGCTCTACCCGACGACCGGCGAGGTCTATTGCCCCGGCGGCCGCGCGCCCGAGACGGGCGAGCTGCTCCGCAACCCCGACTGGGCGCGCACCCTCGAGGGCCTGTGCCGGGCCGAGGCAGGGGCTGCGCACAAGGGACGCATCGCCGGCCTCGAGGCTGCCAGCGACGCCTTTTACCGGGGCGAGGCCGCCGAGCGCATCGCCCGCTTTATCGCCGACAACCCGGTTGAGGATGCCTCGGGCCGGGCGCACGCCGGGCTGCTCTCCTACGAGGATATGGCCGAGTGGCACGCCGCGGTCGAGGAGCCGGTGGTGTTCAACTACCGTGGGCTGGACGTGTACAAGTGCTCGTCGTGGACGCAGGGGCCCGTCTTCCTGCAGCAACTGGCGCTGCTGGAGGGGTTCGACCTGCGCGCCATGGGCCACAACTCGGCCGAGTACCTGCACACGCTGATCGAGTGCGCCAAGCTGGCCTTTGCCGACCGCGAGGCCTATTATGGCGACCCACTCTTCGACCATGTGCCCTTTGACGTGCTGCTCTCCAAGGAGTACGCTGACCGCCGGCGCGGATTGGTCGGCGCCGAGGCGTCGGCTGAGATGCGGGCCGGCAGCGGGCTGGGGTGCGGCGCGCCCGAGTGTGTCACCCGCGAAATTCTGGAAGATAACCGTCTGGCCCTCGGCCTCTCGCCGGCCCGTCCAGATGCGGATGCGCCCAACCACGTCGGCGACACCACCCACCTCGACGCGGTAGACCGGCAGGGCAACATGGTCGCTGCCACGCCCAGCGGCGGGTGGATCCCCTCCTCCCCGGTGATCAAGGGCCTGGGCTTTCCCCTGGGCACCCGCGGGCAGATGTTCTACCTCAACGCGGCGCGCCCCAACGCTTTGGCGCCGCACAAGCGCCCGCGCGCCACGCTCACCCCGTCCTTGGTCACGCGCGAAGCGCCACTTTGTCGGTTTCAACATACGCAAACCGATAAAGTGGCTCGCGGCGAGCCTTTTATGGTCTTCGGCACCCCCGGCGGCGACACGCAGGATCAGGTGACACTGCAGTTCTTCCTCAACCATGTGGAGTTTGGCCTGAGCCTGCAAGAAGCCCTCGACGCGCCGACCGTCTATTCGCTGCATTTCCCCTCCTCCTTTTACCCCCGCGCGCGCTTCCCGCAGCGAGTGGCCGTCGAGGACCGCATCCCCCGCGCAGTCCTCGACGAACTCGAGCGCCGCGGGCACGAGGTCGTCGTCGGCGGCAGTTGGGAACAGGGCAAGGCGATGGGCATTGCCTTGGACCGGGAGCATGGCATCATCGCCGGCGCCGCCTCGGCCAAGGGCAACCATGTGGGGTATGCGCTTGGCTGGTGATCGCTGGACCTTCT
>DAOTVS010000247.1:0-11059 GCA_034436375.1 Anaerolineae bacterium
GGGGTCAGGTCTGGCCAGCTGCGTAGGCCCCGTGAGCTCGGGCGCCCCCATCGATACCAGCACGACCGGCAATCACACCTTCACCGTCACCGCTACCGACAATGCCGGCAACCAGGCAGAGACGACCATCCACTATAGCGTGCGCTATGGCCTTTTCCTCCCGCTGGTACTTCGCCCATAAAGTAGATTTCATACCACAGCGGGGGGGCGGCGGGCCAAGCCCGCCGCCCCCCCGCATGCCCCAGCAGCTGCGCGGCAGCCCACCCCCTTGCATTTCATTCCACAGACGTTATAATAAGGCCCGTCTTATCGTGGTCAAGCAAGGGGAATAGGCCTGTGAAAGTACCTGTGGTACGTAATATCCTGAGCGCCAACGACCGCCTGGCGGGGGAGAACCGGCAAAAGCTCCTGGGCCGGCGCGTGTGCTCGGTGAACATCATGGCCTCACCCGGCGCGGGCAAGACGAGCCTGATCCTGCGCACGGCTGAGGAGCTCAAAGGCAAGCTGCGCCTGGGCGTGATCGAGGGCGATATCGCCTCGCGCGTGGATGCCGACAAGGTCGCGGCAGCCGGCATGCCAGTGGTGCAGATCAATACCGGCGGCACCTGTCACCTCGATGCGCCCATGGTCGGGGCCGCTCTGGAGCAGCTGCCTCTGGAGGAGATCGATCTCCTCTTTATCGAGAATGTGGGCAACCTGATCTGCCCCGTGGACTTTGACCTGGGCACAAAGGCCAGCATCGTCGTTTCCTCCATTCCCGAGGGCGACGACAAGCCGTACAAGTACCCCGGCATTTTCGCCGCTGTGGATGCAGTGGTGCTGAACAAGCTCGACCTGGCGCCCTACGTGCCCTTTGACCGCGCCGCTTTCCGCGGCCTGGTTGCCGGGCTCAACGCCAAGGCGCCGATCTTCGAGCTTTCCTGCTCCACGGGCGAAGGGCTGGCGGCCTGGGCCGAGTGGCTCGTGGCGCTGGTCGCCCGCTCGCGTGAGGATGCATGACGGCGCTCTATATCCGCGTGCACGGCGTGGTGCAGGGGGTCGGCTTCCGGCCCTTTGTCTATGGCCTGGCGACAGAGCTGGGGCTGGCCGGCTGGGTGCGCAATACCTCTTCCGGTGTGGAGATCGCCCTCGAGGGCGCACCGGAAGCGCTGGAGCGCTTCCAGACCGGGCTCACCACCCAGGCTCCGCCGCGCGCCCGCATCGAGAAGGTCACGGTCGAGGAGGGCGCTCCCGATGGCCTGACGCGCTTTGAGATCCGCGCAAGCCAACCCGAGCCCGGCGCCTATCAGCTCGTCTCGCCCGACATCGCCCTCTGCGACGATTGTCGGCGTGAGTTGTTGGACCCATCCGACCGGCGCTACCGCTATCCTTTCATCAATTGCACCAACTGCGGGCCGCGCTTTACCATCATCCGCGATATTCCCTACGACCGCCCGCAGACGACCATGGCCCCCTTCAAGATGTGCCCGCAGTGCCAGGCCGAGTACGATGACCCGGCGAACCGCCGCTTCCACGCCCAACCCAATGCCTGCCCCGTGTGTGGCCCCCACGTCGCCCTGACGGACCGTTCTGGCCATGTGCTGGCCGAGCGTGAGGAGGCGATCCAGCGCGCCCGGCAGGCCCTGCAGGAGGGCAAGATCGTGGCCGTCAAGGGACTGGGCGGCTTTCAGCTGGCCTGCGACGCCGGCTCGGAAGAGGCCGTAGCGACACTGCGCGCCCGCAAGCGGCGCCCGCACAAGCCCTTTGCCGTTATGGTCGCAGACCTGGAAGCAGCCAGGCGCCTGGGCCCCGTATCGCCGGCTGAGGCCGCACTCCTGCAGTCGCCCGAGCACCCCATCGTGCTCCTGCAGGCGTACCACGAGAATCGTACCGCTGAGAACGCCCAGAAGGACTCCGCATCCTTCGCGTCCTTCGCTCCCTTCGCATCCTTCGTGCTCCCGCCCTTCGTGCTTGCCCCTGGCGTGGCGCCCGGCGCCGGCACCGTCGGCGTGATGCTGCCCTACACGCCGCTGCACGTCCTGCTCCTCGAGCCGGCCTCGGGCTACCCCTGGGCGCTGGTGATGACCAGCGGCAACCTGACGGAAGAGCCCATCGCCATGGAGAACGAGGAAGCCCTGGCGCGCCTGGGCGACATTGCCGACCTCTTCCTGCTGCACAATCGAGGCATCTACGCCCGGTATGACGACTCGGTCTACTTTGTGCCCAATGGCGAAGCGCAGCCGCTGCGCCGCGCGCGGGGGTATGCCCCCTTCCCGGTGCGCCTGCCCGGCAAGGGGCCGCAGGTGCTGGCCTGCGGGTCGGAGCTGAAGAATACCTTCTGCCTCACCCGCGACGAGTACGCCTTTCTGAGCCCGCACATCGGCGATCTGGAGAACCAGGAAACGCTCGATCATTACGAGCGCTCGGTGGAGCACTATACCCGCCTCTTCCGCCTGCAGCCGCAGCTCGTGGCCTATGACCTGCACCCCGATTACCTGGCCACCCGTTACGCCCGTGAGCGGCTTGCCGCCGACCCGGCGTTGAGCGGCGTGGGGGTGCAGCACCATCACGCCCACATTGCCGCCTGCCTGGCCGATAACGGCCGCAGCGGCCCAGCCCTCGGTGTGGCCTTTGACGGCACAGGCTATGGCGTCGACGGCACCATCTGGGGCGGCGAGTTCATGCAGGCAGACCTGGGCGGCTTTCAACGGCTGGGCCATCTGCGCGCCTTTGCCTTGCCCGGCGGCGAGGCGGCCATCCGTCGGCCCTGGCGTACGGCGCTGTCGCTCGCCCTGGCGGCGGGCCTGGACCCGGCCGCTTTTCCTGCCCTGGCGCAAGTTGGAGCGCAGGAGATGGCCCTGGTCGGCCATCAGGTCGAGCACGGGCTCAACGCGCCCATCACCACCTCTGCCGGCCGACTCTTTGATGGTGTGGCGGCCCTCTGTGGCGTGCGCGGCGAGGTGACCTACGAGGCGCAGGCAGCCATGGAGTTGGAGGCCCTGGCACACCGCGCTCCGGCCTACGCCGGTGGGCCTGGCTACCCGCTGGACCTGGTGCGGGATAGCGATGCCTGGGTGTTGGATTGGCGCCCGCTGCTGGAGGCGCTCCTGGCCGACGTGCGCGCGGGGGTCGCCCTGCCCGTGCGGGGCCTGCGCTTCCATGTGGGGCTGAGCCGCGCCATCGTGGCGCTGTGCCAGCGTCTGGCCGCTGAGACGGGCCTGCACACGGTCGCGCTCAGCGGCGGCTGCTTCCAGAACGAGCTCCTGCTCACCCAGACGGTGCAGGGGCTCCACGAGGCGGGGTTGGAGCCGCTCATTCATCATCAGGCGCCCGCCAACGATGGCGGTGTGGCCCTGGGCCAGGCGGCCATCGGCGCTTGGAGAGGACGGGATTGAACCACAAAGACACAAAGGACGCCAAGAGACGATAGCCACAAGCCCATGCGACGGCGCATTGGGCGCCCAAGCTGGCAAGAGTACAGGCCAAATCGCATTCGCCTTTGTGCTCTTTGTGGCTTTGTGGTTAATACGGAGCCTGTTTCTGCGGAATGGATTGCAATGTAGAGTTGCCTGGGGGAGGTTTGCTATGTGTCTGGCGATGCCGGCATTGATTGTGAAAATAGAGGGTCAGGAAGCACAAGTGGAGCTGGGCGGGGTGCGGCGCCAGGTGGGGCTGCAGCTCGTGCCCGAAGCGCGCGTGGGCGACTATGTGTTGGTGCACACTGGCTTTGCCATCAACGTCCTGGACCCTGACGAGGCGGCGGAGACGCTGCGCCTCTTTGCCGAGATGGACGCCCTGGATGAGACCGGCGAGGATGAGGCGCCCGCATGAAATACGTCGATGAGTTCCGTGACCCTGCACCGGCGCAGGCGCTCCTGGCGCGCATCGGCCGGGCTGCCCGGCGCCCGATACGGCTGATGGAGTTCTGCGGCACCCATACCCATGCCATCTTCCATCACGGTCTGCGCCAGCTCCTGCCGCCCCAGGTGACGCTCCTTTCCGGCCCTGGCTGCCCGGTATGTGTCACTGCCGCCGGCGACCTGGACCGCGCCATCAGCCTGGCGGGGCTGCCCGGCGTCACCCTGGCGACCTTTGGCGATATGATGCGTGTGCCCGGCTCTCACGGCTCGCTGCAGGCAGCGCGCGCGGGGGGCGCCGACGTGCGCGTGATCTATTCCAGCCTCGACGCCCTCGACCTGGCCCGCCGCAACCCCGAGCGCACCGTCATCCTGCTGGGTGTGGGCTTTGAGACGACCACGCCCACCGTAGCGGCGGCGCTCGTCCAGGCGGCCACGGAGGGGCTCACCAATTTCCGCGTCTATGCGCTGCACAAGCTTACCCCTCCCGCGACGGCAGCCATTTTGCAAGCGGGCGAGGTGGCGCTGGACGGCATTCTGGCGCCTGGCCACGTGAGCACCATCATCGGCGCCGACGCCTGGCAGTTCGTGCCCCAGCAGTTCGGCCTGCCGGTGACGGTAGCCGGCTTTGAGCCACTGGACATCTTGCAGGCCATCGCCGACCTGGTGGAGCAGCATGAGGCCGGGAGGGCCGCCGTGCACAATCTCTACCCCCGTGTCGTCCGCCCTGGGGGCAACCCGACGGCGCTCGCGCTGATGGCGCGCGTGTTCACCCCGGCTGTGGCCGATTGGCGCGGGTTGGGTGAGGTCCCGGCGAGTGGGCTTGTCCTGGCAGAGGAATTCCGCCGCTTCGATGCCTGGCCGCTCCTGGTGGAGCATGGCCTTGACCGCATCCAGGCGCGCGAGCCGGCAAGCTGCCGCTGCGGCGACGTGTTGCGCGGCGCGGTGGCCCCGCCCCAGTGCCCGCTCTTTGGCCGCGTCTGCACGCCCGAGCGGCCCATCGGCCCCTGCATGGTCTCTTCAGAGGGGAGTTGCGCCGCCTATTACCGCTATGCGGATGCCGTACCAGAACGGAAGGATTCATGAACGATTGCATTCTCCTGGCCCATGGCTCGGGTGGCCGCCTGAGCCACGAACTGATCGAGCAGGTCTTTGCGCCTGCCTTCCATAACCCCCTCCTGGCGCGCATGGACGACTCGGCCGTGCTCCCCACCCTGCCTCCGGGTGCGCGGCCGGCTCTGACGACCGATGCTTATGTCGTGCAACCGCTCTTTTTCCCGGGCGGGGATATTGGCCGCCTGGCCGTCTGCGGCACGGTGAACGATCTGGCCATGTTGGGCGCACAGCCGCTGGCCCTGAGCGCGGCCTTTGTCCTCGAGGAGGGTCTGCCCCTGCCCGATTTGCAGCGCATCGTCGCCTCGATGGCAAAGGCCGCTGCCGAGGCAGGGGTCCCCATCGCCACTGGCGATACCAAAGTCGTCGAGCATGGGCAGGCTGATGGCTGCTTTATCACCACTGCGGGCATCGGCGCCATACCCGCCGGGGTCGACCTCTCCGGCGCCAACGCGCGCCCGGGCGATGCCGTGCTCCTGAGCGGCACCCTCGGCGACCATGGTCTGGCCATTATGAGCCAACGCGAGGGCCTGCGCTTCGAGGCGCCCCTGGCGAGCGATGTGGCCCCCCTCAACGGCTTGGTACGGCAGATGCTGGAAGCGACTCCGCGCATCCATACACTGCGCGACCCGACCCGCGGCGGGCTGGCCACTACACTGAACGAGATCGCCGCCCAGTCGGGGGTCGAGATCGTGCTGGAAGAGAGTGCAGTGCCCATCCGGCCGGCGGTGCAGGGCCTGGCCGAGCTATTGGGGCTGGATCCCCTCTATGTCGCCAATGAGGGCAAGCTCATCGCCATCGTGCCCGAGCCCGATGCCGGGGCAGTGCTGGCGGCCATGCGCGCACATCCCCTGGGTCAAGATGCCGCCATCATCGGTCGCGTGCAGGCCGGGCGCAGTGGCCGCGTCTCCCTGCACACGGTGCTGGGCGCCCATCGCATCCTGGATATGCTCAGCGGTGAGCTGTTGCCGAGGATATGCTGACGGAGGTGCGTTTGGCGGAGCTGATCTTCCTTGGGACGGGCTCCGGCGCCCCGGGTGGTCGGCGTCTGCCCACCACCCTGGCCATCAAGGCCGGCGGGGGCCTGTACCTGCTCGATTGCGGCTCGCCGGCAGCGAATTTGCTGGCCGCAGCCGGGGAACCTTTCGACGATACGCTGGAGGCGCTGTTTCTGAGCCATCTGCACACGGACCATGCGGGAGGGGTGCCCCTCCTGCTGCAGGACCTGTTGCTCGCCGGGCGCGTGCGGCCCTTCCCCACGCTGGCGCCTCCCCGCTCTGCCGAACGCCTGCGCACGGCGGCCCGCGCGCTGCTGGTCGAGCCGGAGCGTTACCCCTTTGCCTGGCGTCTGGAAGAGGCTATGCCCCTGCAGACCTATGAGTTCCGTGACCTGGCGGTGTCTTTCATTCCCAATGAGCACCTGGCCGAGCACATGGGGCCCGAGCCGCCCCAGTCCTGCTCGCTCTTTCTAAACGTGCAGGGGACCGCCCTGCTCTACTCCGGCGACGTCGCCAGCCCGGAGGAACTGGGCTCTCACGCCCGCATGAGCGGCCTCTTGCTGCACGAGTTGGGTCACCACGACCCAGAGGATGTGCTCGATTTCGCGGCCCGCTATAATGTGCCGCGCCTGGCCCTGGTACACATCCGCCCGCAGTGGGAGGGCCGTGAGGCCGAGCTGCGCGCGCTGGCGCGCCAGCGCTATCGGGGCGAGCTGATCATCCCCCGCGACGGGGAGCGCATCACGTTATGAGCGAGAGGGTCAGGCACAGCGCAGGCAGAGGGCTCTCCATGTATGCCCGGCTTGAGCGGCCCACAGGGCCGAGGATATGAAGGAAGATGGATCTGATTGTTGCCAATATTGTTGATGCCTACCGCGATAACGTCGCGCTGATCCAGGATCCCGCCCTGCGCCAGTCGGAAGTGCTGGATAGCTTTTACCTTGCCGACCGCGCGCTCCTTTGGCGCGATGGGCGCAAGCTGGTGGTGACTTCGCTGCCCGTCGAGCCCGCCCACGTGCGCTACTTGCAGCAGGCTTTGGGCTACCGCACCCTGGAGAATCTCTACCCCTCCCAGGCGACGGAGGCCCTGATCGCTGATATCCTGCGTGAGGACGATTTGCGTGCGCGCATCGTGCAGCGCCTGCGCGGCGAGCCCGAGGTAGCGCTGATCTCTTTCATGGCCAGCCACGAGGTGTTGGCGCTGGCGGAGGTTCTGCGCCGCGAGGGGCTGCCGGTCACAACCCCCGAATGCCCCAGCCCGGAGAACATGGCCATACGCGATGAGCTCGACTCC
The DNA here is from genome assembly GCA_034436375.1 of Anaerolineae bacterium. Taxonomy (GTDB): domain Bacteria; phylum Chloroflexota; class Anaerolineae; order SpSt-313; family SpSt-313; genus DAOTVS01. The sequence goes on from DAOTVS010000247.1 coordinate 7,242, forward strand.
AAGGCGGGCTTCCGCCGTTTCTTTAGCCGCATCGAGGGCAAGGTGCCGGGCGTGCGCCTGCCGGAAGGCATCGTGGCGCGGAACCCGGCCGAGGCGGCACGGGCCGCGGCGGGCTTCTTGAGCGCGGGGCGCGGCTGCGTAATCAAGCCCAACAACAGCCAGAGTGGCGTCGGCTTTATCATCCTGCCCGCCGGCTCCCTTGATGGCACACCGGCTGAGATGGAGCGTACCCTGCGCGCGCGTCTGGAGGCCGATTCGCAGATGACCGCCGATGTCGTCGTGGTCGAGGAATGGATCGACATCGACAAATCAGTGGGCGGCGGCTCACCCTCTGTCGAGATGCACATCCCGGCCGACCCGCAGCGCGACGTCGAGTTTCTCTACCTCTGCGGGCAGATCCTCACCCCCAGCGGCTACTTCTGTGGCGTAGATATGTACCCGGGCGTGGCTGGGGGCCGGCTCGAACCCGTCATCGAGGCTGCCGGGGTCACCGTGGCGCGCGAGATGCGCCGGCTGGGCTATGTGGGCTATTTCGACATGGACCTGGTCATCGACAGGCAGGGCGTGCCCTATGCTGTGGAGGTCAACACTCGCCGCACCGGCGGCACCCACGCCCACGAGGCCGCTGAGGCCATCTACGGCCCGCGCTACTGGGAGCGGGCAGGCGTCATCTCCAACAGCAATCAGCGCTTCGCCGGGCCAGCCCTCGACTATGCTGGCCTGCAACAGGTGCTCGGCGATCTCCTCTTCCCCGCCCGTGGCAGGAAGGAGGGGATCCTGCCCGCCATCGTCGCCTCGCTGGTCGAGAACCGCTTTGGCTATATCGCCCTGGGCGAGTCTATCGGGCGGGCGCGGGAGATCGAACAGGCCATGTTCCGGCGGCTGGCCGAGTCGGGACGTCCCGTGATCGCTGCTTAGGCGCTCCCACTCCAGCGCTCTGCAGACCGGACAGGTTTGAGGAACCTGTCCGGTCTGCCCTCTGCTTTCCGCACCCGGCCCGCAGCCCACCCCTGGCAGCGCCGGTTATGTCTGGTCCCTTGTGCTGGCGACGCCGCACAGTGCGCCTCTTCATCGCGCATTGTGCCCAATCGAGCATGGGCGACTGACGAACAAGCGCCCGGAGGGATACTCTCCCCCCGGGCGCTTGGTTATTCTATTGCAACGCTACTGCAGTGACGGCTCGCGGTGCAGCGAGACGGGGCAGGCCAGCGGTTCCACCCGCAGTGATCCCTGGCGGCGCGATCCCTTTTGGGGCGCGGGGCTCTCTCTCCCCTCGCCGCCCAACACGACCTGGTCGCTCTCCAGCATCCCGGCCACACCGACCGGCCTGCAGCGGCTTTCTTCGAGACAGTAGGTGCAGTCATTCTGACACTGGTGATGATAGTCCTCCGGCTGGCTATAGGCGCAGATGCGGCCCTCAAAGTTCCGCACGATCGCCTTGCCCTCAGACATGGAGATCAAGTACTGCGGCAGAATCGGAACCTTGCCGCCGCCGCCGGGCGCATCGATGACGAACTGGGGCACAGCAAGCCCGGTTGTATGGCCGCGCAGATTCTCGATGATCTCGATGCCCTTGGCCACCGAGGTGCGGAAGTGCTCGATGCCTTGCGACAGATCACACTGGTAGAGATAGTAGGGCCGCACGCGGATCGAGAGCAGCAGTTGCATCAAGCGCTTCATAATGTGCGGGCAATCGTTGATCCCCCGCAGCAGCACCGTCTGGCTGCCCAGCGGAATTCCGGCATCCGCCAGCCGGGCGCATGCCTCCTTCACCTCCGGTGTGATTTCGGCAGGGTGGTTGAAGTGAATGTTGACATAGAGCGGTTGATACCGGTGCAGCATCGCCACCAACTCGGGCGTGATGCGTTGCGGCAGGAACACCGGTACGCGCGTGCCCAGGCGCAGGATCTCTACATGCGGCAGAGCCCGAAAACGCGAGAGCAGGTACTCGATGTGTCGATCGCTCATGATAAAGGGGTCGCCGCCCGAGATGAGGACATCCCGCACCTCGGTGTGTTGGGCCACATAGCTCACCACCCGGTTCATCTGCTCCAGGCTCATTACCTGTTGCTTTGCCCCCACCAGGCGGCGGCGGGTGCAGTGCCGGCAGTAGCTTGCGCACTGGTCGGTCACCAACACCAGCACCCGATCCGGGTAACGGTGCACGAGCCCCGGCACCGGCGAGTGTTCATCCTCGCTCAGCGGGTCCGCCATATCGGCCTGAGCCACTTGCAGCTCGTGGATGGTAGGCACCACCTGCCGCCGCAAGGGGCAGTTGGGGTTACGCGGATCGAGCAATGAGGCAAAATACGGGGTGATAGCCATGCGCAGATGCTGCAAAGCGCGGGCCACACCCTCTTCCTCTTCCGGCGTGAGGGTCAACACGCGCATCAGGTCCGCCACGCTGGTCAAGCGGTGGCGCATCTGCCAGTGCCAATCGTTCCACAGGTTATCCGGAACAGCCTCCCAGACGGGAGCCCTGGGACTGGATTGGGGAGGCTTATCCCCAGGAGGCTCTTCCAATTCTCGCTGCATCCTACTCCTTTCTCGCCCGGCTCCCTACCGGGCTGAGCCATGGGCGGCCGTGTTGGATGATTCGGCCGTCCAGAAATGAGGCAACCTTTCGATCGCGTCGCGCGTGACTCGCAGCACCACGCGGTTGCCTTCGACCCGCTCCACATAGTCGACCGGGATGCTGACCTCTTTGGTCACGACCACCGCTTCCCGCCAGACGAGATACGACGGGCGCTCTGTGGCCGGGTCGACCAGCACCTCGGCCACGTGGCCGACAGTGCCATCCTGGCAGCGGATCTCCTTCCCCTGCACCTCGACCGCAAGCTGGTCGAGGCGCTCGGGCCTGGCTTCCTGTGTCATACTGCGCCTCCCTAGCTTGCCCACGCCAGAACGTGCCGCCAGACAACACAACGCCCCGGCCTAAGCCGGGGCTCGCGCGACGGCGCTCCGTCGTGGACCGCACAGGATTATAGCACAGATCGCGCCAAATGACAGTGTGCAATCGGTGATATGACGGTGAAATCTCGGTGAAACTTTGGCTATGGTCAAACCCGTTCGCCGTCTCCCCTTGGCGGGGTGACGATATAGCCAAACCCGCGCACCGACTGCACATAGTCGGCGCGCTGCGCCTCAAGCCCAAGCTTGCGCCGAATCTGCCGCACGTGTACCTTGACCAGTTCACGCGCCTCGGCCTCGTTCCCCTCATAGCCCCAGACGGCCTTGAGCAACTCTCGCGCGCCCACCACCCGGCCGGCATTCTCTGCCAGGTAGGCCAGCAGCCTGAACTGGATGGGCGGCAGGGCCACCTGCTGATTGTGCAGCAGGACACGCTTGGCGGCGAGGTCAATGGCCAGGTCACCCACGCGCAGTGTGCCAGCGCCGGCCTGCGGGGCCAGCAGCCGCTGCACCTGGCCGGCCATCGCGTGCAGGCGCTCCAGGTCGCCGGCGAAAGATGGGGGCGGGGAAAGTGAGACAGGGAGAATGGCGGGGCACTGCCCGCCACGGTGCAGGAAGCGGAAGAGGGGTGCGCCGTTCAGCTCCAGCTGGGCGCATTCCGCCAGCAATACCTCGGCAGGCGCAAGCTCCAGGAGCGGCAAAGCTTCCGCAATGCTGCCGGCCATGCGCACGCGGTGCCCCTGACCTTCCAGGAGCAACTGCAGATCATGCGCCACTTGCGGGGCGCTGTGCACGATGACAATATCCACGCCACGTAAAGGCGTTCCGCTCGGGGCTGGTGACTCGCCGGCGGGCAGCCCCCATTGGAAACACCCTCTCCTCCTCGGCGCGTATTATACGACCGCCCG
>DAOTVS010000248.1:0-32275 GCA_034436375.1 Anaerolineae bacterium
CCTGCAACCCCGCAGCAGGTCGGCGGCCTGAAAAGCGCCTGCGCAAGCTGGCGCACGAGCTTGGGCTGGCTGTCACGGGCGGCTCCGACACCCATGGCGTGCTGGCCACCATCGGCGCCGCCTATACGGCTTTCCCCGGCAGCACGCGTGAGGATTTTATCCGGGCTTTGCTCACTGGCACTACGGATGCAGGCTGGAGCCCCCCCATCCGCATCCCTATCGCGACCATTGCGCGCCAAATCGTCCAGGCCTGGTTCGTCCGCCCCGGCCTGCTGCAGAGAACGCGCTGAGTTACCATTGACGATCGTGCACAAATGAGTTATCATCCCCCCAATCCAGAGACAGAGGAGGTAGCATGGGCTCCTTGCGCAAGGGGCTGATCTGGTGCATGGCCCTGGGGCTGGTAGCTCTTTTCCCTGCCACTGTTCTGGCGGCGGATGGCGTTCATCCTGCGGCCTGGCCGAGCTGGCATCTGCAGGCCGCTTTTCTCGGGTTGTTGGCGCCGGCGGCTCTGATGCTGCTGGCGCTGGGCGCTACGCCCGCGGAGCACGCGAGCGATACCGTGGCGGGTGCGCTCTCGGCCCTGGTGGCGGGTGTAGTGGCCTACTGTATCTGCGGTTTCGCCTTCCAATTCGGCGGCATTGCCCTGCGTGAGAATTGGCCGGGGTTGCACGGGTTGGCCGCCGAGTGGTCGCCGATCGATCCCAGCCTGGGTTGGGGGTGGGGCGCCATCGGTCTGCGCGGATTCTTTCTGCTGGGCCCGGCGGCCACACCCGATGGCTATGCCCTGGCGGCGGTGCAATTGCCGGCGGTGGCGGTGGCCATTCTGGTGCCGGTTTTGGCCCTGGCCCGCCGGGTAGGGCGGCCTATCCTCCTGGCAGTGGCGGCCCTGGTTGGCGGGGTCCTCTACCCACTAGTGGGTAACTGGGTGTGGGGTGGCGGGTGGCTAGCTCTGCTGGGCGGCAATGCTGGGCTGGGGCACGGTTTTGTGGACCTGGGCGGCTCAGCCACGCTGAACCTGCTTGGGGCGGGCGTGGCTCTGTGCGGAATTCTGCTCCTGGAGCATCGTGTGGCGCCGGCGAAGCGACGCCAGGCCATCGAGCTGCCGCCGGTGCACTTTCCTCTCGTTATGCTCATAGGCTCGCTGCTGGCCCCTATCGGTTGGGTGAGCATGGTGCTGGCCAACCCGCTTGTACCGGGCGACATGCCGGTGGGCCTGGTGGCGTTGAACCTCGTGTTGGCGGCGCTGGGGGGCGCTGCGCCGGGGCTTTTTTATTCGTGGCTTGCTACCGGCCGCGCTGATGCTCTGCTGGCCGCACGCGGCATGATCGCCGGGCTCGCCGCTGCGAGCGCGAGCTGCGCTTTTGTGCCTCCCTGGGCGGCGCTGTTGGTGGGGCTGCTGGCCGGCCTGCTGCTGCCGCTGGTGCTCTACGCCGTGGAGCACCGTCTGCACTGGCATGACCCCAATGCCATCCTCTCGACCCATGGCCTGCCCGGCCTGCTGGGTGTGCTGTGGCTGGCCTTTGCGGCCGATGGACGCTGGGGGGTAGGCTGGAACGGGATCGGCGAATGGGGCGTCAGCGGTTGGCTGGCAGGGCCAGGCAGCGCGGCCGATGCGCCCGGGCAGCTCCTGGCCCAGTTGGCCGGTGTAGGCAGCATTCTGCTTTTGGCTGTGCTGGGCTCCGGCATCCTCTTTGGCGTGGTGCGCATCCGCCGGGGCCTGACTGCACTGCGCGAGGCGCCCCAGCCGGGCCGTGCGCGCCGCGCGCGTAGACGGGCAACCTGACCGGTTATGCCTGCACTGGTTTTTGCCGGGCGTACTCGTTGAGCAGCTCGATTACCTCGGCGTCGGTGGTCTGCTCGAACTGCTCGTAAAAAACGCCCACGGCCCAGAAGGGCTCGGGTGTCTCCAGCACGACTACCCGGTCCACCTCGCGCTCCAGCAGGGTAATGGTCTCGGGCGGGCCCACCGGCACGGCCAAGATCAGCTCTCGGAGCGGTTGCCGCCGGAGCGAGCGGATGGCTGCCAGTGTGGTGGCCCCGGTGGCTACACCGTCATCGACCAGCACCACCGTCTTGCCCGCGACCTGCACCGGGGGGCGGTTATTGCGGTAGGCGCGCAGGCGGCGCTCGATCTCAGCCTGCTCGCGCGCCGTGGCCGTCTCGATATATTGCTCGCTGACCCCCAGGCGCTCCACCAGGTCGTTATCCAGCACCAGTGCGCCGTCGGCTGTCACCGCACCGATGGCCAGCTCGGGGTTCCCCGGCGCCGGGATTTTGCGCGCGATGATCACATCGAGGGGGGCATCGAGGGCGCGCGCGACCTGGGCGCCGACGACCACCCCACCCCGCGGCACGGCCAGGACCAGCAGGTCAGCGCGCCCTTTGAGGAACGAAAGTGCCTCGGCCAGCTGTTTCCCGGCATCTGCACGGTCGTAGAAACGCATCATGAGGCATCTCCTTTAAATCACTGGCGGACCGGCCATAAGCTCTGCCTCTGTCACTCTCGCCCCATGGATACGGTCGATGGCCTCAGCGAAGAGTGAGGCCACGTTGACTACCTCCAGGCGCTCACGGGGCTCGACGGGGATCGTGTTGGTGACGACCACGCGCTGAATCAGTGAGGCGAGGAGGGCGTCGATGGCCCCGGGTGCGAACACGCCATGTACCGCACACGCCGAAACGCTGATAGCGCCGCTCTCGAGCGCCAGGCTGGCGGCGTGCAGCAACGTCCCACCGGTCGAGATCATGTCGTCCACGAGGATCACATGTTTCCCCCGCACATCGCCGGCCAGCGCTGACGGTCCGACTTCATCCGGCCGTGGGCGATCCTTCAGCACAACGGCGATCGGCGCCCCGGGCGCCACCAACCGCTGGAAGGCCTCGGCCCGCTTGACGGCCCCGACATCGGGCGCCACGATGGCGGTCTGTCTTGGATCGACGCCCTGAAAGGCCCGCGCCAAGAGTGGGATGGCGTGCAGGTGGTCGACGGGCAGGTCAAAGAAACCCTCGATAGCTTCGGCCGACAGGTCCATGGTTACAATGTGGTCGGCGCCGGCCGCTGTCAGCAGGTTCGCTACCAGCTTGGCCGAAATGGGCTCCTGAGGCGTTGTCCGCCGCTCTTGGCGCGCATAGCCATAGTAGGGGATCACTGCCGTGCAGCGGTCAGCCCCGGCGCGACGCAGTGCATCCAGCAGGAGCAGCAGTTCCATCAGGTGCTCGTTGACCGGCGGTGAAGTGGGTTGAATAGCGAAAACATCAGCGCCGTGAACATCGTCTTGCACCACCACGCGGGTTTCCCCGTCGCGGAAGCTGCCGATGGTCGCGGCGCTCAGCGTTGTTTCAAAGTAGCGGGCGATGGCGCCCGCGAGCCCAGAGTTGGCATTGCCGGAAAAGAGCCGCAGGTTTCCGCGTCCATCCGGCTGGAGCATGGTTTACCCCTCCCGCGGCTGCAGGGGCAATGGACTGGCGCTCAGGCGGGTGTAGATGGCGCCCGCCGGCTGCAGCACGCTTTGCATCAAGCTGACCTCGCGCACGCGCATGGTCGCAAGGGTCCCCACGTTCTGCTGCTTCACCCAGGCTCCCAGTTCGGCCCGCTCGTGGTTTTGCGCCATATCGCGCACGCGGGCCAGGGTAAGGTGGGGCGTAAAGCCACGGCCCTCGGGCTTGAAGCCCAGGCGCGCGAGTTCGCGCTCCAGGGCTGCCTGCAGGCTTGCCAGCGCGCCTGAGGGTTCCTCTATGCCCACCCAGATCACGCGCGCTCGCGTCGCATTGGGGAAGCAGCCCAGCCCGGCAACGGCGATCTCAAAGGGCGCCGTGCCGGCGCTGGCCATTTTGATGGCCTGGGCAATCTCGGGCACCCGCTCAGCTGGCACATCGCCCAGGAATTTGAGCGTCAGGTGGATGCACTCTGGCGCAACCCAGCGGCCCAGGCGTCCCAGCGGCGCCTGCTTCAGACGGCGCTCCAGCTGGCCCAGGGCCTCCTGAATGCCGGCATCCAGCTCAATCGCGACAAAAGATCGGATCATTTCCATACTGACTAAAACCCATTCTTGTATATGCATGGGCGGTCTTCACCGCCGAGGCTACAGAGAACACGGAGAGCCTTCTGTGGAAGGATCCCCTAACCACCAAGTCACAAAACCACGAAGATGCACAAAGGTTAAGGAGTATTCTTTGTGGTTCTTTGTGTCTTGGTGTCTTTGTGGTTGGCAGGCTCTGTCTATTATGGGCAACTGCTCAGGCCGAACACCTGCGCCGCGTTGCCGCCGACCAGCTTCCCCAGTTCCCTATCAGCGATTCCCGTGCCTCGCACACGCTCCAGGAGCCGCTTCGGCCCCAACAAGGGATAATCGGTGCCGAAGAGGATCTTGTGGCTGGCCATGAGCACGGCCACGTTGAATATGGCGTCATCATAGAGCAACGGCGAGGCGGCCGTATCATAGTACACGCGCGCCAATGCCCGCCGGACCTCCGGCATCAGCTCGTAGAAGAACAGCCCCCCTCCCCAGTGCGCCAGGACAATCGTCGTCTGGGGAAAGCGCTCGGCCAGGTGCACCGCCGAGGCCAGCGATGGACAGCCCTTGCCAGGATAGTCATGCCCTACCGGCTCACTGGCATGGGTCAGCACTGGCCAGGAGAGCGCCTGCGCCGCCTCCATCACCGGCGCCAGCAGGTCTACGTCATCGAGCGTGCACTGCTGACCGTCGGGCATCAGCTCGCCGATGCCGTGGAAAGCGCCGGTACTCGCCGCGCGTGCGACTTCAGCCTCGGCCCCCGGCACAGCCGGGTTTACGACGGCCGACCCCATGAGCCGCCCAGGATAGGTGCGCACCGCCTCGCACACATAGTCATTGCTCACACGGCAGAGCCCCGGATCACGCCAGCCAAAGCCGAAGGTCAGGGCACAATCGACCCCGGCTGCATCCATGGCGGTGATAAGCTGCTCGGCGGTCGCCATTTTCGCTTTGGGGTTGGCATAAAGGCAGCCGAACCAGGGCTCGCTGGCCAGGAGCTGCTCCCGCCGGGCGATGAGCTCCGGCGGAAAAATGTGGGTGTGAGAGTCCAGGATCATATTCGTATTGTCCCACAGCGGCGGGCAAAAGTCAAGGAATTTGCCGGGGCGCCCGCTCATTGCCCGCCTGAGGACTTTGACAGCGGATACAAGATGCCGCAAGATAGGGGCCATCGCCCAATCGGTTGTACAGGCCAAGGAGGGGATATGAGCATGAAGATCGGGCTTGCCAGCACCTTGCATAGCCTCATCCGGTTGTTGCGGGGCCGGCCACAGGCGCCCGCTTCTCTGGCTGATAATGCACTGCTGAAGGTGATCCTGAACCGGCGCAGTGTGCGCCAATTCAGTGACCGTGAGATACCGGATGATATCTTGGCGGCGATTCTGGAGGCCGGGCGGCTGGCCCCATCAACCGTGAATCTGCAGACCTGGTCGTTTGCAGTGTTCACGGCCGAGCGCTGGCGGCAGGTGTTTGGACAGTCCATACCCTTCCGAGGCAACCGCGCTGTGATCGTCATTGGGGATACTTTCCGGGCACGGCAGGTGCTGGACGTTTTCCCCTACAGTCCGCTGATCGAGTATACGGTGGCCGTGATGAATGCTTCCCTGGCGGCGATGAACATGAATATCGCTGCCGAGGCGTTGGGAGTCTCCTCGGTCATGCTCTCCGAAACCGGGCGAAGCGGCCTGCTGGATACCCGCTACCTGGCGGAGAAACTGGCCCTGCCCGAGGGCACCTACCCCTTGCTGACCCTCGTCCTGGGCTATGCCAGGGGACCGTACCCCCCTATGCCGCCGAAACTGCCCGCGCAGCAGATCTTCTTCACAGGCGCGTATGGCTCGCCGGACCGCGCGATTCTGCAGGACTGGCTGGCGCAGATGATCGCCGGGTACAAGGCCAGCCATCCTCTATCCTCGTTTGAGCGGCAGGTCCAGGTCTACCGGAGCAAGATTGGCCAGGCCGAGGCTGACCTGCGGAAGAGGGTATTCTATCGGGGCGATTACCCCCAACCGGGCCACTGATCGTGGCGCCGCAGCACCAGCCAGTTGGGTCTCACCGGTAACCCTGTTCTCCCGAGGGCAACGCTCCACAAGTGTGCTTGGACAAAGCCCCCGAATTGCAGTATCATGAATCCATGAAGGCGTATCTGATCTGGAACCCTGCGGCCGGCCAGCGCGACGTTCGCCATGGTCTTGAGGAAGCTTGCAAGACCCTCGAGGCTGCGGATTGGACTGTGCGGCTGCGCGAAACAGTCTGCCCTGGTGATGGCACGGACCTGGCCAGAGAGGCGGTGGCCAATGGCGCCGATGTGGCCATTGCCGCCGGTGGCGACGGCACGGTGAGTGAAGTGGTCAATGGCCTGGTGGGTAGCCAAGTCGCCCTGGGTGTGCTCCCTGTCGGCACGGGGAACGTCTGGGCGAAGGAGATGGGCTACCCGATATGGGTGCCTCCTAACCGGCACCCCTTGCGCATGGCGGCCCAGGCCCTGCTCGATGCTTCGGTGCACCGCGTCGATGTAGGGTGCGCGAATGGGCGCCATTTCCTCCTTTGGGCGGGGGCAGGGTTTGATGCCCTGGTTGCCCATGAGGTCGAGACCTCGATGATCGAGATGCGGCGGCGAGTGGGCAATGTAACGTATGCCCTCACGGCCCTCAACCTGGCCATGAGCTTTGTCGGCAATCGCTGCACCGTGGTTGTTGACGGCAAGGTGCGACGCCAGCGGGTGGTGCAGATGATTATCTCCAATGCCCATCTCTATGGCGGGGGGCTGGTGCGGCTGGCGCCTACGGCCTGCCTGGATGATGGTTACCTCAATGTGCTCCTCTTTCGTGGCCAGGGCACCGCAGCGACCCTGCATCACGTGTTCAGCCTTCTGGCCCAGTCTCATCTGCGTGACCCGCGGGTCGATTATTACCGTGCGCAGCAGGTGGAAATCTATAGCGAGAAGCCTATGCCTGTGCAGCTGGATGGCGATGCTTACGGTCAGACCCCCCTGCGGGTGCACGTTGTGCCTCAGGCCCTCAATGTGCTCGTGCCCCCAACGGCCTCGAACACCCTCTTCGCCCGACCGGCCATGGAGTACGTGCAGTGAGGGAGGATCGGCAGTGCGTGTGATCGGCGGCAGCGCCAAGGGCATTCACCTGGCCTCCGTGCCCGGAGAGTCAACCCGCCCCATTACCGACCGGGTCAAAGAGTCCTTGTTCGATATCCTGGGCTCATTTGTCCAGGGTGCCAGGGTGCTGGATCTTTTTGCCGGCACGGGGAGCGTGGCCATCGAGGCCCTCAGCCGCGGTGCGCGCGAGGCTGTGCTCATCGACAAGGACCGGCGCGCCATCGCGACCATTCGCCGCAACCTGGCCGCCGCGCACCTGGAAGATCGCGCCCAGGTTATCCAGGGCGATGCCTTTGCCTACTTGTGCCACCCCCCAGCCGAGCCTTTTGACCTTATCTATATCGCTCCTCCCCAATACAAGGGGATGTGGGTGCGGGCCCTGCAGGCCATCGACCACCCCGGCTACCTCACGCCCGAGGGGCTGGTCATCGTGCAGATCTTCCCCAAAGAGGATGAGCCTGTGCCCCTGCAGTATCTCGAGCGTACCGAGGAGCGCAAGTACGGTTCCACACTGCTGGCGTTCTACGAGTTAAAAGGGTAAAAGGCGAAGAGGGGAAGGGGCTGCCGGCCCCTTTCCCCTCTTCGCCTTTTACCCCTATTGGCGGATCAGGCTTCGAGGGCAGCGATCTCTTCAGGCGTCAACGTGAGGTCCGCCGCGGCGCAGCTGGCGCGGGCCTGCTCTGGGGTGCGGCAGCCGGCAATGGCAAAGGCCGGGAAGGGCTGGTTCAGCAGGTAGGCCAGGGCGATCTGGTTGGCGCTGCACCCGCGCTGCGCAGCCAGGGCCTGGGCCCGTTCGAGCCGGGCGAAATTGGCATTGCTAAAGTAGAGCTTGCCCACCCCCGAGCTGGCCATGCGCGGGTCTTGGGCGCTGGCGCGGCTGTATTTGCCGCCGAAAAAGCCCCCGGCCTGGGAGGAATAGGCCACGGCTGGGAATTTGCCAGCGCGGTGCCAGGCCAGGGTGGGTGTATCCATATAGAGCATCCCCGAGAAGCCGGCGGCTTCCTGGTGCGCCTCGGCCAGGCTCCAGCCGATCTGGCTGGCCATAAACCCCCGCAGGCCGTGGGCGCAGGCATAATCGGCTGCCTCCTGCAGGCGTGCGGTCGTCCAGTTGGAGGCGCCGATGGCCCGGATGAGCCCGGCGGCGATCGCCTCGTTCAGCGCTCCCAGAATCTCGCCCACGGGCACGGCCGGATCATCCCGGTGCAGCCAGTAGAGGTCGACATGATCGCGCTGCAGACGCTCCAGGCTCTCATGCAAATCCTGGGCGATCTCGACCGGGGAAAGGCGCGAGATGTGCATGGTCTCCAGGCGCGGATGGGCCCCCTTGGTGCCGACCATAAAGGGGAAATGGGCGCCCTGTGCGCGCAGCCAGGCGCCGATAGTGCGCTCGCTCGCCCCGGCGCCATCGGGGAGCCAGCTGGCATAGACGTGGGCCGTATCAACCCAGTTGCCGCCGCATGCAGCATAGGCATCGAGCAAGGCAAAGGCCTGCGCCTGCGGGATGCTCGTGCCCAGCCCTCCGCCGCCGAGGCAGATCCGGGAAGGGGTGAGCGGCAGGCCGGCCAGTGGTTGGTAGCGCATGGCTGTTGCTCCTTTGTAAAGAGGTCCATGCGCATTCTACTACCAGTCCTGATAGGGGCAAAATGGTGTGGGCCGGGTGATTTGCGTTGCATGGACCCGGCGCGGCCCCTTATGAGGTGTCGGTGGTGTGCCAGGCCCCGGCATTCTGGGGCGGCTTCAGCCGCCCAGAATGCCGGGGCCTGGCACACCACCGACACCTACCTGGGTTGAGGCCGGGCATCGGCGGAGCGTGACGCCCGGCTGTCGCAACTCTGCCGCTATTGACTCCTTTCCCCAATAGAGGTATGCTGCCAGAATTCAGCAGGGCTCTTTTGGAGAGGATCGACAACAATGCACGGCGGTGGCTGGCACTCGTATATTCGCTACGATGAGAAACAGGATCGCCCCGAGATCAGTTTGGCGTTGGTGCGCCGGGTGGCAGGGTATGGCCGCCCCTATCTGGGCAGAATCATCGCCATGCTGGGGATTATCGTCATCATCACCCTGTTGAGCCTGGTGCCGCCGCTCCTGGTGCGCGATCTCATCGACCGCACGCTGCCCCAGCGCAATTTTGCGCGCCTGAACCTGCTCGCTCTCGGCATGATTGCCATCCCGTTGGTGAACGGCCTTTTGGGCGTTGCCCAACGCTACTTGAGCGCGTCCATCGGCGAGGGCGTGATCTATGATCTGCGCGTCGCCCTCTATACTCACATGCAGCGCATGTCGCTGCGCTTTTTCACCCACACCAAGACGGGCGAGCTGATGTCGCGGCTGAACAATGACGTGGGTGGGGCCCAGCGCGCCATCAATGGGACCATCGTGGACCTGCTCACCAACCTGATTACCCTGGTGAGCACGCTGGCGATCATGGTGCGGTTGAATGTGCATCTGACGATCCTGTCGGTGCTGGTGCTGCCGCTCTTTATTTTTCCGGCGCGGCTGCTGGGCAACCGGGTGCGAGAGGTCGTCCGCGAGCAACTCTCTCTGAACGCCGAAATGAACGCCATGATGAACGAGACGCTCAACGTCAGTGGGGCGCTCCTGGTCAAACTGTTTGGGCGCGGCGCGAGTGAGATCGGGCGGTTCTCCGAGCGCGCCAGCCGGGTGCGTCGGGCGGATATCAAGCAGGTTTACCTCATGCGCTGGTTTGCCCTCACCACCAGCCTGGTCAGCGCCGTCGGCTCGGCCCTGGTCTTCTATGTGGGCGGCCTGCTGGTGCTGCACGACCCCAGCTTTACCATCGGCACGATTGTCGCCTTTACGGCCTATCTCGGCAATGTCTACGGCCCCCTCACGGCGCTCACTAACGCCCGGGTGGATTTCGCCACCTCATTGGTCAGTTTTGAGCGGGTATTCGAGGTGCTGGACCTGCCGGTCGAGATCAAGGAGAGGCCAGGGGCGCTGTATCTGAAACAGATCCAGGGGCACGTCCGTTTCGATCATGTCTCGTTCAGCTACCGGACGGGGGAGGGCCAGGCAGGCGCCATCGCCACCCTGAGCGAGGTCGTCCGGTTCGGGCGCGGCGCTGCCAGCTTCCAGCCGCCCCTCTCACAGGAGGAGGGCAAGCGTCCGGCTCATAGCGGCGCCGGCGGCCGGGCCCAGAACGGCCTGGCGGCGGAGGACGAGCCGCCCCAGCCGGCCCGCTGGGCCGTGCACGATGTCAGCTTTGACGTCTGGCCGGGGCAACTGGCGGCGCTGGTCGGCCCGAGCGGCGCCGGCAAGACGACGATCACCTACCTGCTGCCGCGCCTCTACGAGCCATCGCAGGGGGCGATTCTGATCGACGGCCACGATATCCGCGACCTGACCCAGGATACCCTGGCCGAGCAGATCGGCATGGTCACGCAAGAGACCTACCTCTTCAACGACACCATCCAGGCCAACCTGCTCTACGCCCGGCCCAACGCGACCGATGCGGAGATCGAGACCGCCTGCCGCGTCGCCAATATCCACGATTTCATCCTGGGCCTGCCGGAGGGCTATGAGACCGTTGTGGGCAACCGCGGCTACCGCCTCTCAGGCGGCGAGAAGCAGCGGCTGGCCATCGCCCGGGTCGTCCTGAAAAACCCGCGCATCCTCGTGCTGGATGAGGCCACCTCCTCACTGGATAGCCAGTCGGAGGCCCTGATCCAGGCGGCGCTGGAGCGGATCATGGTCGGGCGCACCAGCCTGGTCATCGCCCACCGGCTCAGCACCATCCTGGCTGCCGATACCATCCTGGTCCTGGATCAGGGCTGCCTGGTCGAACAGGGCACCCATGCCGAGCTGCTGGCCAAGGGCGGCCTCTACGCCTCGCTCTATGAAACCCAGTTCCGGCCGGGGCGGAAGGAGGCTCAGGCGCCGGGCGAAGAGCAGGCATGAATGTCTACACCAGCGGGCACATCGCCCACCCCATCATAGAGACTGGCCGGCAAAGGATACGCCAAAGAAGCAGCCCAAGCTGTGACTGGGGGGGCATTGGCCAGCTACCCCATTCCCTGCATCGTCGCGACCGTGGAGGTGGGCAACATCGCCTCACAAAAGGTCGTGGAGAGCTGTGGGTATAGTTCATCGATGAGTTGAGAGTTCGACCACGGCTGGAAGCCATCGGGCTCAGAAAGGCAAAGCCCCCTTCGGGGCTCGTGCAGGAGTGAATCTTGCTGTAAGTCATCTTCCCTCCACACGAGCCCGCAGGGCTTTGCTTTTCACAGCCCGGCGGCTTTAGCCCCGGGCCCTCTTGGTCAAGCGCGCTTCGCACGCGACCGAAGTGGAGCCATTCGGGGGGTTGGCGGGCTGCAGGCAGCCCGCCAACCCCCTCCCGGGTCAGAGCCGGGCAGGCGCGCAGTACCTTTGCCGGCTGTCACGGGGTGCCGGCTGGACCAAGTACGGTTGTCGTATTATTTACCTGCGATAAAGTCCTCGGTCAGCCGGCGAGCCTCGTCATCCGAGTGCTGCACCGGCGGCGACTTCATCAGGTACGAGGAGGGGGCTTCGAGCGTGCCCGAGAGCTTGCGGTCGAGGCCGATCTTGCAGCAGCGGATGGCGTCGATGACCACACCCGCCGAGTTGGGCGAATCCCACACCTCGACCTTGCACTCGAGGTTGAGAGGCACACCACCAAAGGTGGTGCCCTCCATGCGGATGTAGCACCACTTGCGGTCGGTCAACCAGGGCACGTAATCGCTCGGGCCAACATGGATATTGTCGGGGTCGAGCTGATAGTCGAGCTGGCTGGTGACGGCGTTGGTCTT
The DNA here is from genome assembly GCA_034436375.1 of Anaerolineae bacterium. GTDB lineage: Bacteria > Chloroflexota > Anaerolineae > SpSt-313 > SpSt-313 > DAOTVS01. The sequence continues at coordinate 11,919 of DAOTVS010000248.1, forward strand.
GGAGATTTTCTTCGACTCGAGCCGCTCCCGCTCCAGCATGTTGAAGAAATCGGTGTTGCCGCCGAAATTGAGCTGGTAGGTGCGGTCGAGGCGCACGCCGCGCTCGCGGAAGAGGTGCGTGAGCACGCGGTGCGTGATGGTGGCGCCCACCTGCGACTTGACGTCATCGCCGATCATGGGCAGCCCACGCTCCTTGAACCGCCCCTGCCAATAGTTCTCGCGCGCGATAAAGACGGGCATGCAGTTCACAAAGGCGCAGCCTGCATCGAGGATCTGCTCGACGTACCACTTGGTGGCCATCTCACTGCCGACGGGCAGATAGTTTACGACCACGTCGGTGCCGGTATCCTTGAGGATCTTGACAATATCGGCGGTGGAGCCAGGCGCTTTGGTGATGATCTGCTTCAGGTACTTACCCAGACCGTCGTGGGTCATGCCGCGCGACACGGGCACGCCCAGGTTCGGCACATCGCTGAACTTGATGGTGTTGTTCGGGGGTGACCAGATGGCCTCCGAGAGGTCCTTGCCGACCTTGTTGGCGTCGATGTCAAAAGCAGCGCTGAATTCGACATCGCCGATGTGATACTCACCCAGGCGGGGGTGCATCAAGCCCGGGATGAACTCGTCATCGGCGGCATCTTTGTAATAATGGACGCCCTGGATCAGCGAGCAAGCGCAGTTGCCCACCCCGATGATCGCGACACGGATCTTTCCCACGAAAGGACTCCTTTCTGACCTAAACCGGTTGTTCATGCGCCCTGCACACCTCCCGATAGAACACGAGGTGCTACAGGGGGATGCGAAGGTGCACACGTGTCCACGGAAAACTCGTCTCGCTGAACACGTGTGCACCGCTGAATTTTAAGGTTTGTGCCGCGGAACCCCGGCGCCGGGTTCCGCGGCTCCCGGTGTCCTTGTCTTTTTTTGACCCTCCGTGCGGACCGTGGTACTCTTTCCCGCATACCGATCTCCCATGCCTGGCCTGAAAATAGCACGGGCGCCCTTCCGGGCAGTTGCCCGGCTGGTCCGCTCTGCCCAGGCCCGGCCTTATCCCAGAGAGTGTCGGGCTGTGGGGCGGTCGCACAGACCCACATCGTATGGAAGGCCTGCTTCGGCCGCGTGCGGAGCAGGATGCCCGGAAGCCCGGAGCCATTCTCCTGCCTCCTGATGCCTCAAAGGAAGGGCATGTCTGATTGGGCACAATGCATGGCGAAAATGGATCTTACGCGGAGGTCGCGGGGCCGCGGAGGCTTGCCCTGAGCAAGGCTGAAGGGTTGATATGGAACCCCGTTCTCCGCGCCTCTGCGTGAGATCGATTCTGGAATCAGGAGGACCCTCATGTCGCGCAAGGGAGGGTGTTTGCTCGCTCTGATGGCCCTGGCCAGCGCACTTGCGCTGAGCCCCCTTGGTTGCGCCAGGCCACAGGCTGGCGCGGCGATGCCCACACCGGCACTCACCCCGGTGCAGGCCCTGCCGACAGAGGCGTCCTCTCCCTCGCCTTCGCTGCAGCCCACAGAGACGCCCTCATCGACGGCTACGCCGCCGCCGACCGCTACGCCCACACCCCTGCCCAGCCCCACTCCCGATGAGGTGGAAGGTATGCTGCAACGTATGACCATGGAGGAAAAGATCGGCCAGCTGATGCTGGTGGGGGTGCCCGGCCCGGGCGTGGACGACGCGGCGCGCCATGTGGTGGGCGGCCTGCATGTGGGCGGGGTGGTACTGGTCGGCGCCAATGCGCAGAATCCCGGCCAGACGCAGGCGCTGCTGCGCGACCTGCAGGCTTTGGCAGCGATGCCCCTCTTTACGGCGATCGACCATGAGGGGGGCGATGTTGTGCGCTTCCAGCAGGGCGTGACCCACTTTCCCAGCGCCATGGCCCTGGGCGCGACGGGCTCTGCGGACCTTGCCTATCAGGTTGGGCGGGTGAGCGGGCAGGAGCTGGCCGCCATGGGCGTCAACATGGATCTGGGGCCGGACCTCGACGTCAACAGCAACCCGGCCAACCCGGTGATCGGCCTGCGCTCGTTTGGCTCGGACCCGCAACAGGTGGCCGAGATGGGGGAGCAGTATCTGCGCGGCGTGCGTGACGCCGGTGTGATCGCCGTGGGCAAGCACTTTCCCGGCCATGGTGGGGTGGCGGTCGATTCGCACCGGGCCCTGCCCGTACTCGATGCAACGGAGGATGTGATCTGGGAGCGGGACCTGGCGCCCTTCCGCCGCGCCATCGCCGAGGGGGTGCCTGCCATCATGAGCGCGCACCTGGCTGTGCCAGCGCTCACCGGGGACCCTGCTCTGCCGGCTACGCTGTCTCGTACGGTGATGACCGATTTCCTGCGTGTGCAGCTGGGTTTTCAAGGGCTGGCCATGACCGATGACCTGGGGATGAAGGGGGTCTCGAGCACGATGAGCGAGGGTGAGGCGGCGGTGCGCGCCATCGAGGCGGGAAGCGATATGGTGATGGTCGCGCATTCTTCAGCGGCCCAGGATGAGGTCTACGGGGCGCTTCTGGCGGCGGCCAAGAGCGGGCAGCTTAAGCCGCAGCGCATCGACGACTCGGTGCGCCGTATCCTGACGCTCAAAGCGCGCTACGGTCTCTTTGCTCCCTCTGCTGAGCGCTCACTGGCCGCCGTGGGCTCCTCCGCGCACCAGGCGCTGGCCGAGCAGGTCAGCCGGGCGGCTATCACTCAGATCAATGGCGCGGGGCTCCCTTTGGTGGCTGGCCAGCGCACGCTGGTGGTGATGCCCACCCCCCTGCCGCGCTACAGCGATAGCAACTGGACGCTCCTCGGCTGGGAGGTGCACCGCCGCTCCAGCATATGCCGCGAGCTGCTCTACAATCCCCACGACCCTGCTGACGTGGCGCAGGTGCGTGGGCAGGCGGTTGCCCTGGCGCACAATTATGATCAGATCGTAGTTGGCCTGTGGGATGCTTCTCTGCAGCAGGCGCAGACGGGCAATGATGCACCCTTCCGCCTGGTGCAGGCGCTTGCCGGCGCCGGCATGCCGGTGGTGGTTATCGCCCTGCACCTGCCCTATGACCTGGGGAGCCTGCCGACGGGCGTGGGGGCGCTCGCCACCTATGGCGACACGGCGCCGCAGTTGGAGGCCGTGGCGGCCGTCCTGTTCGGGGAGCAGGCGGCGGTGGGCAAGTTGCCCGTTGACATGACTCGTAATAAGTAATGCGTAATAAGTAAAGCCGCCATTCCGGCGCACATATTGCTTTTCGTGGCGTTTGCACTAGCGAGGCTAACGCGAAGCATCGAGCATAGCGGAATGGCGACCTTACGCATTACGGATTACGCATCACGCTCCGCGCTGCCTCGCCTCCTCGGGCGAGATGCCGGCCTGGTGCGCTACGATCGCCGTCCTCGCCTCGCCGTTGGCAGCGTCGAGCAGACGCTCGGCTTTGGCTTCGGGCACCTGCGCGGCCTCGGCGACGATATGCACGGCCCGCTGGCGCAGCTCGGCGCTGAGCGCCGGCTGCAGGTCCACCATCAGGTTGCCCAGCGTCTTGCCCAGGCGCACCATGGTTGCGGTGCTGATCATATCCAGCACCATCTTTTGCGCTGTGGCTGCCTTCAAACGGGTGGAGCCGGCAATGACCTCGGGCCCCACGACGGGCACGATGGCGATCTCCGCCAGCGCCTCCAGGGGCGTGTTGGGGTTGCAGGTGACGGCGACCGTCAGCGCCTCGCGGGTGGCCGCCTCGGCCAGGGCGCCAAGCACATACAGGGTGTTGCCAGCGGCGCTGAGGCCCACCACAGCGTCCAGCGCTGTCACCGCCAGGAGCGCCAGGTCCACGTGGCCGGCCTCCTCCGAGTCCTCGGCCCCCGCCACGGGCCCCCGCAGCGCCGCCTCGCCCCCCGCAATGAGGGCCTGCACTAACATAGGCGGCGTGCCAAAGGTGGCCGGGCACTCGGCTGCGTCCAGCATGCCCAGCCGGCCGGAGGTCCCCGCCCCCACATAGATCAGGCGGCCGCCGCGCTGCAGGCGCTCGACGATTCTATCCACCGCCGCCGCTACGTGCGGCAGTTCTTTCGCCACGGCCCGTGCAATCTGCGCATCCTCGCGGTTCATGAGCTGGCAGATCTGCAGGGTAGCCAGTTTGTCTATATCCGTGGAGGCCGGGTTGCGCTCCTCGGTTATCAGTTGGCTCACGTTTCCCTCCCGGGTTACTCGCCAGGATGCACGGTAGATGTGCGTTTCTGCCTTATTTCTACCATAGCCAGGGGCTGCTGTCAATGAGATGTGAAAGGCTTGACACATCCGCCTATCCGGATATACTGATAAGTATGGAATCATTGGCTCACGATCCGGTTTCAGTGTTTGGCCTGCTGGCTGATGAGACGCGCCTGCGCATCCTGCGCGCGCTGATGCCGGGGCCGCTGACGGTGGGCGAGTTGACAGAGGTGCTGGCTGTGCCCCAGTCGACGGTGAGCCGGCACCTTGGGGCGCTGCGGCGAGGCGAGCTCGTGACGGATCGCCGCGATGGCACTTACATCTGGTACAGCGTGGCCGATCTGCTGCGGGGCGACGAAGCCTTCTTTCCCGCCGTGCGCGATGCGTTGGCCTGCCTGCCGCAGGCTGAGGCCGACAGCGCCCGCCTGCAGGCGGTGCTAGAGGCGCGCAAGGCCCGCACACGCGATTTCTTCGACGCTCTGGCCGGCAGCTATCACCAGCTGGCCCGGCCCGGCGGCGGCGCAGAGGGGTTGGCCCTGGCCATGTTGATGGCGCTGCCGCCCTGCACCGTGGCGGACCTGGGCTCGGGTCAGGGGGAAATTGCACTCCGTCTGGCGCGCCTGGGGCACCGGGTTATGGCCGTGGACTCGGCGCCGGCGATGATCCGCCGGCTGGAGGAGCGGGCGGCCGCCGAGGGGCTGCAGAATGTCGAGGCCCACGTGGGCGATGTGGAAGCGCTGCCTTTGCCTGCGGCGTGTTGTGATCTGGCCCTGTTGAGCCAGACGCTGCACCATGCCCACCGCCCGCAGCTGGTCCTGGCCGAGGCGGCGCGTATCACCAGGCCGGGTGGGCGCGTGGTGGTGATCGACCTCCTGCACCACGAGCAGGAATGGGTGCGCGAACGGCTGGGCGACCTGTGGCTCGGCTTTGACCCGGCCGCGCTGCGCCGTTGGCTGGAGGAGGCCGGCCTCACCGGCATCGTAGCCGAGGTGGCTGAGGTGGAGGGCGGCCTGCCCGTGGTCGGTGTCGTGGGCACGCGGCCAACGGCGTAGATCGTCCGTAGCATGTGTGGAACTGTAGAAGGTCTTCAGGAGGAGCCTCTAGCCACGAAGGCTCTGGAGCACGAAGAACGCGAAGCGGCGCGAAGGGCGCGAAGCGTTGTGCAATTGGGCTGCGGGTTCCGTTGGCTGCAACGTCCCCGTGAAGAACTGCCCGAAGCAGAGGGCATGCATAAGCACCCAACCCTTCGCGTTCTTCGCGTCACTTCGCGTCCTTCGTGATCCAAAGCCTTGATGCTTAGGCGCTCTCTGTTCTGAACGGTTTTGACGCTTTTGATACGGGAGGGAATACCATGGCAGAAGCAGTGCAGGTGACGGCCAACTATGTCGTCAAGGATATCGGCCTGGCCGATTTCGGTCGTAAGGAGATCGATGCCGCCGAGAAGGAGATGCCCGGCCTCATGGCCACCCGGCGCAAGTACGGCCCGGAGAAGCCCCTGGCGGGCCTGCGCATCATGGGCTCGCTGCACATGACGATCCAGACGGCGGTGCTCATCGAGACGCTGGTGGACCTGGGCGCCGATGTGCGCTGGGCGAGCTGCAACATCTTTTCCACGCAGGACCACGCCGCGGCAGCCATCGCGCGGCGGGGGGTGCCGGTGTTTGCCTACAAGGGCGAGGCGCTGGAGGATTACTGGGAGTTCACCCTCCGCGCCATGACCTGGCCCGACGGTTCCGGCCCCAACCAGATTGTGGATGACGGCGGTGACGCCACGCTGCTCATCCACCGCGGCTACCAGGCCGAGAATGATCCTTCGATCCTCGATGCGCCCACCAAGAGCCACGAGCTGCAGATCGTGAACCGCCTGCTCAAGCGCACTCTGGCCGAGCGCCCGGGTTGGTTCCACAAGATCGTCAAGGAGGTCCGCGGCGTCTCCGAAGAGACGACCACGGGCGTCCATCGCCTCTACCAGATGATGGAAAAGGGCGAGTTGCTCTTCCCGGCCATCAACGTCAACGACTCGGTAACCAAGAGCAAGTTCGACAACCTCTACGGCTGCCGCGAGTCGCTGGTGGACGGTATCAAGCGCGCCACCGATATCATGATCGCTGGCAAGACGGCCCTCGTCTGCGGCTATGGCGATGTGGGCAAGGGCTCGGCCCAGAGCCTGCGCGCTCTCAGCGCCAAGGTGTGGGTCACCGAGATCGACCCCATCTGTGCCCTGCAGGCGGCCATGGCCGGCTATACTGTGACGACGGTGGAGGATGCGCTGCCCTACGCCGATATCTATGTGACGGCAACCGGCTGCTGCAACGTCATCACCCTGGAGCATATGCTCAAGATGAAGGACCAGGCCATCGTCTGCAACATCGGCCACTTTGACAACGAGATCCAGGTTGGCCGGCTGGAAGAAGTGCCGGGCATCCAGCGTGTCAACATCAAGCCGCAGGTCGACCGCTGGGACTTTCCCGATGGCCACTCTATCTACGTCCTGGCCGAGGGGCGCCTGGTGAACCTGGGCTGCGCCACGGGCCACCCCAGCTTTGTTATGTCCAACTCGTTCACCAACCAGACGCTGGCGCAGATCGACCTGGCGCGCAACAACTACAAGGTCGATGTCTATCGTCTGCCCAAGAAGCTGGACGAGGAAGTGGCCCGCCTGCACCTCGAGCACGTCGGCGCCAAGCTGACCCATCTCACCCCCGAGCAGGCCGCCTACATCGGCGTGAAGGTCGAGGGCCCGTTCAAGCCGGAGCATTACAAGTACTAGAGGGCGAATCTTACCCCAACCCCTTCGCGACGCAGCATAGAGCTGATACACCCAATTCCCTGGAGAGCGACTCAGGACTCTCCACTGGCAAGAACCCGGCAACATGAAGCCTGGGGTAACGTAGCCACGGATTACACGGATTGACACGGACAGTCGGGCGTCAGCGCCGGGCCTTGCAATGCGGCAAGTGCGCGGGAAGGGACACGGCGCTGTCTGGCACAGTCCTGTCTTGCCGGGCTGGCCAACCCTGATCAGGAAGGCCCTCTGTTTGCGCAGTGAGCCAATCCGTGTAATCCGTGGCTACGTGACCCCAGGGCCTGACGGCTCGCCGAGTTTTCGTGCGCCCGTTTTTCGCGCTCTGCGTGTACCCCGTTTCTGCCCTGCATACCCCCTGTCCATCGGCGATGTCCCTGAAGTAGTCATGGGAGTTTTTACCAATCGGTACTCCTCCAGGGAAATTGCTGTGTCAGGTCTACTACTACAGGCCGGATCGGCGACCATGGTTTCGGCAACCCGGCGCTCGATGCGGGGGATATCTGCTTCCTGAAATACAGCACGTACTTTGCAGCCCCCGGAACCCCACTGCCATCTCTGCGTCTACCATACGAGAGATTGTGGAGCCAAAAGCAGACCTGGCCTTTGAATCCTCTACAGCTTTCCCCGTGGAGGCTATATCTATGCGCTTGTTATCACGCTTTGCACCCTGCCTGTTGCTTCTTGCCTTGCTGGCCTGCGCGCCTGCGATACCTGCCGTTGCCCCGACTGCACAACCGGCGCAGCAGGAGAACCCGACCGCCCTGCCCATGCCCACGCAGATCCCGGAGCCGACGGCCACGCCTCCGCCCTCGACGCTGGTGCCCGCGCCGACGGAGGGCGCCCCGGCCCCCTACCCGACGTCGCAGCAGCCGGTGACTATCGGCGCGGCGCCGGCAGACCTGCCGGGGGTGCTCGCCGCGATCCCGCAGACGCTGCAGGAGTACGGCGGCGACCTGGGGGCGCTCTATGCCCGCCTGCAGGAATGGAAAGTGCTGGATGAGCAGCCGGGCTTTCGCGAGTACGACCTGGATGGCGACGGCAAGCCCGAGGTGTTGCTGACCCTGATGGCCCCCGTTGCGGACCCGCAGGCGGCGCCGCTCTCGGGTCCGCGTGCCCTGGTGGTGCTGGGGCAGGAGGGCTCAGGCTGGGCGCTGCGCGACTCCAAGCTCTACGACCAGGCCTCAAATCTTGCTGTGCCCCGCATCGCCGACCTGACCGGCGACGGCCGGCCGGACCTGGTGGTGACCTATCAGGATTGCGGCGCCCATACCTGTTTCCTGACGGTGGATGTGCTGAGCTACGAGGGCGGGCGCTTACAGAGTCGGTTACCTCAGCCGCTGAGCCAATCCTACGCCGATATGAAGCTCGAGCTGCGCGACGGCAAGCCCACCCTCGCCCTGCACGGCGGCGAGATCGGCTCGGTGGGTGCCGGCCCGGTGCAGGCACGCACCGACTATTATGCCTGGGATGGACAGGGCTTCCGCCGCGTGGATACGGTGTGGGACCCCTCCAATCTGCGCCTGCACGTTTACCAGGCGGGCGACCGCGCCCTGCGTAAGGGGGACCTGAAAGGGGCCGCAGAGCTCTATCAACGGGTCATCTCCGATGCCACCCTGCTACAGACGGGCATGGCCGATGAAAAGGCCGAGCGCCACGCCCTGGAAGCTTTTAGCTACTACCGCCTGGTGACGGTGTACGCGGCCCTGGGCGATCGGGGCGCGGCGCAAAAGGCGCTGGACGCCCTCAAGAAGGATTATGCTGATCATCCCTGCCTGGCCCTGGCCCAGGCCTTCTGGGACGCGTGGGAGCCCACGGGGAATGTCAGCGCCGGCTGCGCTGCAGCGACGGCCTATGCCGCAGAGCACGAAGCGGATGTGGGCGGCTCCTTTGGCTATTATGGCTATGCCAACCCGTTGCCGGGGGTGGGGGATTTCTGCTTCCTGAAGTAAGGTCTGGCGTATAAGGAGAGGGGAAAGGGGCTGCCGGCCGGCTTGTATGCTACGCGCGGATCCCGGCACGGACCCCGCCCGGCTTGAGGCCGGGCAGCGGCGGAGCATGCAACCCGGTAGCAGCCCGGGCAAGGTCAGAAGGGATAATAGCTCGCTGCCGTGTCGAACAGAGCCACGATATTCTCCGGTGGGGTGCCGGCCTGGATGGCGTGTGAAGGCCCAAGGATATAGCCTCCCCCCTTGCCCAGCACACGGATAAGCCTCTGAACCTCCTCTTGCACATCCGCTACACTGCCGAAAGGCAGGGTCGTCTGCACGCTGGCGCCGCCCTCGAAGCACAACCGGTCGCCAAAGCGCTCTTTGAGCAGCGCCGGGTCCATGCCCTTGGCGCTGAACTGCAGCGCCTGCAGCACGTCGATGCCCATATCGATCAGCCCATCTACGATCTCCATCACGGCCCCGTCGGTGTGATAGATGACTTTGACCCCCTCGAACTGGTGGATGGCCCGGTTCAGCCGTACGTGGTAAGGCTTGATGAACTCTTCCCACAGGGCACGCGACATGAGCAGCCCCTTCTGGCTGCCCACATCATCAGCTGTAAAGACGAGGTCGATCTCGCCGGGGGCGGCAGAGAGGATGCGGGTGAAATAGTCCACGTAAAAATCCGTGACCCGGCCCATGATGCCGTGGACCAGCTCGGGGTTGAGCATCATGTCCAGGAACATGCGCTCGAACCCGCGCATGTACCAGGAGGACTCGAAGATATTACCGTTGGCCACCATCACACAGTAGGGTCCCCTGGCCTGCAGGGCGCGGATGCGCGCGGGGAGCACGGTATAATCGAACCAGTCTGCGCTGGGCCAGTGGTGCTTGCTCAGGTCACCCGCATCCTGCGCGAAAGCCAGGGGATAGTGCTCGATCTCGTCATAGCCGCCCGAGCCGTAACTGACCAGCTTGCGCCGCACGCCCCAGATGTCCTCGTTGGGCTCCAGCGCCGGGCCAATGTACTGCGGCCCTACCTGCCGGATATCGATCAGGGGGCCGAGGTAGGCCTCCACACTCAAGGATCGCTCGCGCTGCAGATACCGTTCGAGTTCAGCGTAAGCTGGCGGGTTGATGCCCGCGCAAACCATGGCGATGGGGATGCGATCTGTCTCCTGGTGCGCCAGCGCCAGACGCACGCGCTCGCGGCTGCTGAGGGTTCCCTTTTGGGCCTCCACTCCTGACAAGTCCTCGATGCCTCAGGCAGGCGATTCCTCTGCCGTTTCTTCACCCATGAGCGCCGCGACCAGTTCCTTGCGCAGCGCCGTGCCCAGGTTCGGGCGTGCTTCGGCCAGTGCGCGTACCCTTGCCTTGAGCTCATCGGCGCGGAGCACCGGGTATTCGGGGTTCTCGACCTGGAGCTGCACGTTGTCTTGGTAGAACACAATGACGCCATCCAGCGGTATCGGGCGCTCGGGGTCCTGCAGGTCGGGCATGGCCTTGAGGGTGTTGTTGATCTCGGAGCGCAGGTCCCGCGAGGGGTTGCCCAGGCCAAGCTCGCCCAGCAGGAAGCGCAGCCGCTGCAGGAACGGGCCGTGCCGCCAGCGCCCGCCGCGCACACTGATGCGCCCACGCTGCTCGCGCAGCAGGATGGCGATCATGCCGCTGGGGGTAACCAGCACGTGTTCGGCAGGGAGGACATAATGGAAGAGGGTGTACTTATTGTCCAACCCCTTGAGTACCTTGTCCAGCACCAGGTCCGGGCGCGGGGGCCGCACATAACGGTTGCCTACACGTACCGCCGTCATGGCGATGACAAAGCCGGCCAGCAGGAGCGCCCAGGAGAGCAGCGGGTTGCGCGCGGTGAGGAACAGTGAAACGATCAGGAGCCCCATACCCAGCAGGCTGCCGTACTGGGTCAGTTTGCTCCGCTTTTTCAAAAACTCTTCGTTGCGGACGATTTTCATGGATAATACCTGCCTTGTATGAATACCTATTCCTCTGCCGTCCCCGAGGCTGCGATGCCGGCCCGGATCACGTCAAGCACATTGCTTTCGACGGTCTTTTTGGCCACTCGCACCGCGCTACGGACGGCCTTGGCGTTGGAACGGCCGTGGCCCACGATCACCGCCCCATCTACCCCCAGCAGGGGTGCTCCGCCGAACTCGGTATAATCGAGCGTGCGTTTGGCGGCGCGGAAGGCCGGCTTGGCCAGCAGGGCGCCCAGCATAGACAGCGGGCGCTGCTTGATCTCACGCTCCAGGACGCCGAGGATCAGAGAGGCCACGCCTTCCGAGGCTTTGATGAGCACATTGCCGGTAAAGCCATCGGTCACGACGACATCGGCCAGGCCGGCGGGCACGTCCTTCCCTTCCACGTTGCCGATGAAATTGAGGCTGCTGGCTTTGAGCAGAGGATAGGCTTCCTGCACAAGCTGGCTGCCTTTGCCTTCCTCCTCCCCATTGGAGACAATGCCCACGCGCGGATTGCGAACCCCCAGCACGTGTTCCGCATAAGCGCTGCCCATGATGGCGAATTGCACCAGGTATTCCGGCTTGCATTCGGTATTGGCCCCCAGGTCGAGCAGAAAGGCCGGGTTGCCGCTGGTGGGAAAGACCGAGCCAAGCGCCGGGCGCTTGATCCCCTTCAGCCGGCCCAGGTGGAAGAGGGCAACGGCCAGGGCGCCGCCCGAGTTGCCCATGGTCACAAAGGCATCGGCCTCGCCACGCTTGACCATCTGCATGCCGACGACCATGGAGGAATCCTTCTTGGTCCTGGCGACGAGTGCGGGGTGCTCATTCATCTCGATCACCTCGCTGGCGTGCACGACCGGCAGGCTGAGGCCCTGCGTGTCGTGCCTGGCCAGTTCCGGTTCTACCGCCTCGCGGCGGCCCACCAGGACGACTTCAACACCGTATTCCCGTGCGGCCATGACGCCGCCTTCCACCACCGCAGCCGGCGCGTTGTCGCCGCCCATCGCATCCAGGACGATTCTCATGGCTACCCCTCCGGGCAATCATGTCGGATAATGACAACCTGCTTGACCGCGAGATTATACCATAGCCAGGGGCTGTCCGTAAAGCGCAGGTCTTTGGGGGGTGAATCTCACTTCTGGGGCAAACCGCGCCCGAATGTCACCCTGAGTATCCCAGGGTTCCGGGAACCCTGTGTCAAGCAGCGACTTTCTCAGCCCGGAGCGTTACACAACGCACCTCACACTGGCAGAGCAGCTTTCAGCACTAGGCAAAGCACCCTTTGCCGCTCCGGGCCTTTGGCGGCGGAACGTCATCAAGAGCGGCTCTGCGCGTGCACCGTCAGTGCGAACGCCGCACAGCGAAGAGCCTGCCTTGAGCAGAGCGAAGGGGTCCTTCCTGCGCCATAAAGACGCTCCGCTTGAGCAAGTTGAGCGCTGTTGCCGGTTGGCTTTGCCCACTCAGCGTGAGAGCACTCATGCATGTTGCCCCCGAAATGAACCACACCCTCTTGGAGCCTCCGGGCGGCACACGCCGCCCGGTTCAGCCAAACCCACTCCAATCCCCCTGGGCCAGGCCAGGCGGTGCCGCAGCGGGTGAGCCGGTTGCCCACGAGGCCGCTGGCTACTGCCGGGTTGAGACAGGCGGAAAGGTGGCCTAACTTCTGGCGGGCTGGGGCACACGACGGAAATAAGCCACCGTCTCCCTGAGGCCTTCCTCCAGGGTTGTCTGGGGCGTCCAACCCAGCATATCGTGCGCCTTGGTGGCGTCAAAGTACTGCAGGCGAATATCGCCCGGGCGCTTGGGCGCGCGTACAATAGGCGCCTGAAAGCCGGTGATCTGGGTCAGGCGCTGGTAGATTTCGTTGACCGAGGTGGGCTTGCCGGTGCCCAGGCAGAAGGCCTGATTGTGGCCACGCTCCAACGCCAGGAGGTTGGCCTGGGCGATGTCGCCGACATAGACATAGTCCTTGGCCTGCTCGCCGTCCCAATCGATGCGCACCGACTCGCCGGCCAGCATGCGGTGGGCAAAGATGGCGATGACCCCCGCCTCGCCCATAGGGTCCTGGCGCGGCCCATAGATGTTGGCATAGCGAAAGATGGTATATTCCAGGCCATAGGCGTCGTGCCACATGCGCACATAGTGCTCGCCCGACATCTTGGTGATGCCATAGGCCGACTCGGGCCGTTGGGGCGTGCTCTCGTTGATAGGCAAGGCCTCGGGCGTGCCGTAGGTGGCGCCTGAGGAGATGTAGATTATCTGTTGTGCCTGATACTGGGAGCAGCAACGCAGCACATTGATCAGGCCCAGGATATTGACCTCTGCATCGTAGACGGGATCATCCATCGAGATTTTAACCGAGGCCTGGGCGGCGTGGTGATTGACGACCTGGGGACGGAATTCGCCAAAGACCTCAGCGAGCGCTTCGCTGCGGATATCGATCTCATAAAAGCGCACCTGAGGGGGCACGTTCTCTCGCCGGCCGCCGCCAACCAGGCTCAGGTTATCCACCACGGCGACCTCATGCCCTGCCCCCAGGTAGTGTTCCACCACGTGGGAGCCGATGAACCCCGCTCCACCGGTGACGAGGATCTTCACGTCCTACCTCCATTGCAGTGATGCTTGCCGGGGAACTCTCTCGCCGGATTGTAGACCGGGTCTGGGGGGCAGTCAAGCACAATTCTGGAAAGCTGTCAGGTCTGGCTGGTGGCAGGAGGGAACTCGATGTAAAAGGTGGCGCCGCCATCGGGGTTGTTGCCGGCCCAGATGCGGCCGCCATGGGCCCTGACCACGCCGTAGCACATGGAGAGCCCCAGCCCGGCGCCCTGGCCGAGCTCCTGCGCGGTGAGGAAAGGCTCGAAGATTTTATCCAGCAGGTCAGGGGGGATGCCGGGCCCGTTGTCGCTCACGGTCAGACGCACATGATCCTGATAGGTGGCGCACAGAGAGACCCGGCCGGCCGTATCGGGCCGCAGCTGCACCGCATGCTGGGCATTGCCCACGAGCTGCCGCAGCACCTGCTCGATCTGGAAACGGTCGCCGCAGATCGGCGGCAGGTTTTCTGGGATCTCGACCCGCAGGGCGATGCCGTTGGCCTCCAGGGCCGGCTGCTCGCGCTCGGCCACGCTCCGCAGCAGGTCAGCGACATTGATGGAGATGGGGGTGATCGGCTGCTGCCGGGCAAAGGCCAACAGGTCGCGCACGACCTGCGCCGCCCGGCGCGCGCCGCGATCAATGCGTTCCAGGTCGGCGCGCACCTCTGGGGCCACGTCGTCATCATCGAGGAGCACCTGAGCATAGCCGGAGATGATGGCCAGGGGATTGTTGAGCTCGTGGGCTACGCCGGCAACGATGCGCCCCAGGGAGGCCATCTTCTCTGCCTCGATCAGTTGCGCCTGGGCCGCCTTCAGTTGCTTCATCTGCTCTTTTTGGTCGGCGTAGAGGTGAGCGTTGTCCAGGGCCAGGGCAGCGAGCGTGCCCAACTTGAGGCCGAGCTGGGTCTCGGCCAGAGTGAAGCGGCGCACGGCCTTGCGACACAGGAAGAGAAAGCCGAGCAGGCTGCCGCGTGCGCGCAGGGGCACAGTGAGCGCGGCCTGCATATGGAAGGCCGGCCAGAAGAGGGAGAGCAGATCGCCCTTGCCCGGGCGCTGTCCTGTTACCGGGCGGCCCTCGGTAGCAGCGTGGACGATCACCGGCAGTTGCGCCAGGGGCACTCGCTGCAAACCCGCCTCTTCCACGGCGGTGCGGGCTATGCCTTGCACAACGGCCAGACTGATCTCTTGTGCTACAGGATCATAGAGGTAGAGAGCGCAGATGTCGGTATCCATCAGATCACTGGCCTCGGAGACCAACGTCTGCAGGATGGCGTCGACATTCAAAGTCGCGCTGAGCAGCTGGCTGATCTGCAGCAAAAAGACCGACTCGGCGGCGCCCAGCTCAGTCTCGCGGTGATGCTCAGCATTGACCACGGCCCCCGCCACCTGCAGGCCCAGTGCAGCCGCCATCTCGCGCTGCTCCGCCTGGGTCCAGGGCGCCTCGTCACGAGAGAGGAGCGCCAGCAACCCAAAGAGGCGGTTGCCATGGTGCAGAGGCACCACCCCCAGCCCCTGGGTGCGGCTGGCCGCCAGCAGGCTCAGCGCCCAGGCGGGCGTTCCCTCCGCACTGGCAGAAAAGAGGACTGGCCCGGCCCCGGCCAGGGCGATGGGCTGCACGTCAGCAGCGGAGATTCTGGCCCGCGCGGCGTAAGAGGCGCGCACGCCCTTTTGCGCCCGGATGACATATTCCTCGTGCGACTCACTCGCCAGGAACAGGGCCGCCGCATCGAGGTGCATAGTCGCCATGGCCTGGCTCAGGATGGCGCCCAGGACGTATTCCAGGTCCAGATCATGGGCAATGATCCGCGCCGCCTGGTTCAGGGCCTCCAGACGATGGTTTGCGGCAGTGAGCGCCTGCACCTGCCGCTGCCACCCCTCTCTCTCTTGTTGTTCGGCAGCCAGGTGCAGAGCGCGGGCCTGGGCCTGGCGCAGGGCAACAGCGGTCTCGCTCGCAAGCAGGTGCAGCTCCTCCACCTGAGAAGGGAGGAGGGCTCGCTTGGGCAAGGCGGCAGTAGCCACCGCCAAGAGTTGCCCACCAGCGTGCACCGGGAGCATCATCTGCGGGCCGTCTGCTGTTGTTGGAAAGAGAGGCGAAGGGGAGCGCAGGACACAGGGCTTGCCGGCCGCCAGCGCCCGCTGGAGCGTGGCCGGCAACCCGGCGATGGCCAGCGCGGTTCCCGGGTGATCCTGGGCGGGCAGGGTATGGCGCAGGGTGAGTACGCCCTCGCCATCGGCTATGTACAGATAGATGGGCGGCGGCGATTGCAGCAGGGCAGCCACCTGGCTCAGGATAACCGTGAGCGTCTCCTCCAGGGGGCGCCCCGATGCGAGGGCCTCGTGAATAGCCTGGAAGCGTAACAAACGGGCCTGTCGTGTTGCCTGGGGGCAAGCTTGTGTCGTCGTTGTCTTTACCGTTGCTTTGGAGGCCATGCCCGTTCCGTATCAATAAGCGTTGCGGTCGCGGAACACATTGATGATGGTGCGCAGCAGAATCTTGATATCCAGGAGGAGCGACCAGTTCTCGACATAATAGAGATCGAACTTGGTGCGTTCCACGATGGAGGTATCGCCGCGCAGGCCATTCACTTGCGCCCAACCGGTCATGCCCGCCTTTTCCCGGTGCCGGTCCATGTAGCGTGGCACAACCTGGCGGAATTGCTCCACAAACACCGGCCGCTCGGGGCGCGGGCCCACCAGGCTCATTTCGCCCAGCAGCACATTGATCAACTGTGGCAACTCATCCAGCGAGGTCCGGCGCAAAAAGCTGCCCAGCCGGGTCTTGCGGCTGTCATTCTTGGTGGCCCACACCGGGCCCGTCTGATCCTCGGCGCCGATGCGCATGGAGCGGAACTTGAGCACCGGGAAGGGGCGCGCGTCGAGGCCCATGCGGATCTGGCTGTAGAACACCGGTCCGGGCGAATCGAGCTTGATCAAGAGTGCTATCAGCAGAAAGAGGGGCGACAGGAAAATGAGCCCCAGAGCGCTGCCGACGACGTCGATACCCCGCTTCAGGCTCAAGCGCCAGCCGCGCAGCGCGACGTCGCGCACCGTCAGCATGGGCAGACCGTTCAGCTCGCCAATGGTGACCTGGGTAGCCATGATCTGAAAGACATCGGGGAAGACATGGACCACCACACCCTCGCGCTCGCACTCGTAGATCAGGTCGAGCACTTCTTCGTGCGAGGCCTCGGGGAGGGCGATCACTACTTCGCTGACATTTTCGTTGCGGATGGTCTGCCGCAGGTGGGCGGCAGCGCCCAGCACCGGCAGCCCCGCCGCACTGCGTCGCCCGGGCGTATCATCGAGAAAGCCGACGACCTGATAGCCCAGGCGCGGCGACATGCGGATGCGTTGGGCAATCATGCGCCCCACGTCGCCCGCGCCGATGATCAGCACCCGGTCCGGGTGGCTGGCGCGTATCCTCGCCTGCCAGGCGGAGGTGAACATGCGGCCAGCGATGATAAAGACGACGGCAAAAAAGCCAAAGTAGATCATCATCAACCGTGGCCAGTCGAGCTCTTTGTAGATGAACGAGGTCAGGGCCGTGGCGATGAGAGCGCCCAGGGCCACAGCGGCCAGGATATTGGTGAACTGGTCTATACGCGAGACGGTGCGCGGCTGATGATAGAGCTTGTAGAAGAGAAAGGTGCTCACGATGCTCAGCACCTGGATCACCATCATGCCGGCATAGCTGGAGAAGGCTGCCATGTTCTGGGCCGGGGGATAGCGGACAAACCAGCGCAGTTGATAGGCGACATAGAACGCCGCCACGACCATCATGGCGTCTACCACTGCTGTCATCAAACTAAAGCCAAGGGTGCGTTGTCTGCGCATGGTACGACTGCCTAGGCCGAGGCTACACGCCGCCGCTCTGCCGGGCGCAGGGCATTGCGCGCCAGGGCCACCCAACCCAAGATGGTGATCCCGATATCGATCAGCCAGTTGAGCAGGAAAAAGGTCCGGGCCCGGTAGTGCTTATCGTGAAAGAGGCGCATGGCACGGTAGAAATGGCGGATCGATTGTGCGCTCCGCTGCCGGCTCGAGGCGCCCTTGTAGTGTAACACCGTCACTGCCGGATAGTAGTAGATCTTCCAACCGCGTTCCTTGATGCGGTAGCAGAGGTCGATATCTTCGCCGTACATGAAGAAACGCTCATCGAGCAAGCCCACGTCGCGTAGCATCGGCCCGCGCATGAGCATGAAGGAGCCGGCCAACGAGTCGCACTCGGTCATTTGGTCCGGGTCCAGGTAGTCCATATTGTAGCGGCCAAAGCGCGGATGGCGCGGGAACAGGCGCGAGAGCCCCGAGAGTCGGTAGAACGAGTTCTCCGGCGACGGGAACGAGCGCCGGCAGGCCTTATCGAGGCTGCCGTCCTGGCGCACGAGCTTGGCCCCAACCGCCCCGGCTTGAGGGTGATCTGCCATAAAAGCCATCACTTGCTGCAGGGCATCCGCAGGCAGCACCGTATCGGGGTTCAGCAGCAAGGCATAGGATGGGGTTGGGCCCTCAGCATCGGGCCCCAGCCCGGCTGCCCTCAAGCCCACATTGTTGGCGGCCGGATAGCCGCTATTCTGCGCTTGCTCGATCACCCGCACATGCGGAAACTCGGCGCGCACCATGTCCACGCTGCCGTCGGTCGAAGCGTTATCGACCACATAGATAACGCACGAATCGCCCAGATTGTTCCGGTCGATGCTCTGCAGGCAGTCGCGCAGCAGGTCGCGCACGTTATAGCTGACGATGACGATCGCCAGCTTGGGTCCCGGCAACTCCTGAGTATAATCGGCCATGAAAGGATTGTAATCCAAAGGCCATGCGCGGTCAATTAGGGATTGACGAGCCTTTCTTGGCCCTTGGCTGAGGGGGTGTATTTGTATTCCCATCCCGCTATCGTGTACACTAGAGTCAGGAATACTGGTCTTGTCGTCCTGTGCGACGTCAAGCGACCCTGTCGCTATGCTAGATGAGGTGAGACTGTCATGAAAACGGTAGATCGTCCGCTGCCAGAAAGCGACATTCTATTCCTGGTCGACACGGCCCTGCCCGGGCGCGCCGATAGGGAGCAGGCCGCTGCCCTCATCCGCGACGACGCCGATTTCATTGACGCTCTGTTAGGTGATGAGCGGGTCTTTGACCGCCTGCTGAACGATGATGAGGCGCTGGTACATGCCTCGCCGCGCCTTTTTTTCGCTGTGCTGCTCAAGCGTGCGCGCCGCGATCTGGAGGCTTCTGCCTACACGGTGGAGCGCCGCCAACACCAGCGCGTGGTGATCTTTGACTCTCACCAGGCGGGCGAGTTGTTGGAGCAGCGCCCCCTGCGCGATTACCTGGCCGAGATGCTTGCCTCTTTTACGCATGTGCAGAGCTTTACCCGGCGCGTGCGCGTCCGCAAGGGCACCTGGCATCGGCAGCGCTATGCAGAGCTGGATATCGATAGCCTGATCCGCTACTGTAACACGCTGCCCGAGGAGGGGCGCTTCCAGGTCTATCGCCGCATCGCCGACGTCTGCCTGTTCCTGGCCGGCGTCTTTCCCGAGTATATCGAGAGCCAGAGCGGCCCCTTTATCGCCGCCCGCCTGCAGCGTACCATCGAGGATTACGAGCGCCAGGGCGCCAGCTTTTACCATCTCGCAGCCAACCATCGGGCCAGCCGCAGCGCTCATCTCTCGGGCCCCCTCAGCACCCTGGCCGACAACTTTACCCTGGCCGAAAAGCCCCTCACCTTCATTTCGCAACGGTATCTTGAGTTGAGAAAAGGCTACCTCTTTGGCCTGTGAGCGATTCGCCTTGCCTCTCACTCTCCTCGCTCCTATACTGCGGCCAAAATGCAGCGCAGTGAGGGCGGAGAGATGAAGGCAACGGCCAAGGCGGGCTCTAACATCGCATTCGTCAAATTCTGGGGCGAGATGGACCCAACGTTGCACCTGCCCCTGAACAGCAGCCTCTCGATGACCCTGGACCAGGCGTACAGCATTGTGACGGTCGAGTTTTCGCCCCACTATGCCCAGGATGAGGTGGATCTGGAGGGAGTGCAGGCGGAGGGGCCGCGGCGTGAGCGAGTGGTGCGCTTCCTGGACTATCTGCGAGCGCTGGCGCGGGTGAGTCTGCCGGCGCGGGTGGCGGCGCGCACCACCTTCCCGGTAGCTACGGGCCTGGCCTCTTCGGCTTCCCTCTTTGCCGCTCTGACAGTGGCGGGGCTGGCCGCCCTGGGCCTCTCGCGCGATGAGCGCACCATGAGCACGATCGCCCGCCTGGGGTCGGGGTCGGCGGCGCGCTCGATGTTCGGCGGCTGGGTGGAGTGGGTGGCCGGGGGGCGTCACGAGGATTCCTATGCCCAGCCCCTCAAGCCGCCCGATTGGTGGCCCATCACCGATATCCTGGTCATCGTCTCTAGCGAGCCCAAGGAGGTGTCCTCGGTGGCCGGGCATGGGATGGCCGCCAGCAGCCCCTGCCAAACAGTGCGCCTCTCTCGCGTGCCAGAGCACCTGGCCCTGGCGCGCACGGCCATCGAAACGCGCGACCTGGGCCTGCTGGGCCGTGTGGCTGAGGAGGAAGGGCTGCTGTTGCACGCGGTCGCCATGACCGGCACCCCCCCTGTGCTCTACTGGCTGCCGGCGACGGTGGGCGTCATTCGCCGTGTGCTCGATTGGCGGCGCGAGGGCCTGCCCGTCTACTATACCCTCGACGCCGGACCCAATATCCACGTCCTTACCCCTCCCGAGTATACTGCACAGATCGCCGCCGGCCTCTGCCGGGTGGAGGGCGTCGATCACACCATGGTCTGCCAGCCCGGGGGCCCGCCCATCCTGGGGGACGTGCACAATTTCTAGGGCCGGGGCGCCTGTTACACGCGTCGCCGGCGCGTCTCTAC